>NZ_JALMEY010000025.1:0-69200 GCF_023100615.1 Pseudomonas sp. MWU12-3103b | reverse complement strand
CCATTGAATAAGCAGGTGACGGATGATGGAGGATTAAACCGCCTCGTTCAAGGCGCAAATGCCGTAGAGAGGGGTCCCGCGGGGTATAGGGAAAACCCCTATGACGGCGTTTAAACCCAATGAAACCGGGGGCTTCGCAGTCGTGAGCCCTTGGTCAGCGCATGATTTGAGCCAATCGCAGGCCGAAGAATCGCCAGTCAGTTTCAGACTAAAGTCGCCTTCAACCCGTAAAAGCCATCTGCCATCATTGCAACTCACCCCTGCGTGTCCACTTCTTCCCGGCTGTTTTTGACCCGGGACGGGAGCTATTTTTCTGGCTGACTGCGCCCCGGCGCAAACGCTGTACTGTTGGAGTTTTTCATGCGTCCCCCATTCCCTCTCATCACCCCGCGCCAGTCGTTTGGCTTCGGAGCCGTTGTGCTGTGCGCCGGTTTTGCTGCGCAGGTTCAGGCCAGCGGTTTTCTCGAAGACACCACGGCGAAAATCGAATCGCGCACGGTGTATTTCAACCGCGATTTCCGTGATGGGCATACCTCCAGTGACCAGGGCGCTTCCAAGCGTGAAGAGTCGGCGCAAGGCTTTATTCTGAATCTGCAATCGGGTTACACCGAGGGCACGGTCGGCTTCGGTATCGATGCGCTGGGCATGCTCGGGTTTCAGCTCGATTCCAGCCCTGATCGCAGCAACAGCGGCTTGCTGCCGTCCAGTGGCGAGAACCCGCGCGGCTCGAAGGGGCAGTACGCGAAGATGGGCCTGACCGCCAAGGTCAAGGTTTCGGACACGGTGTTGAAGTACGGCGCACTGCTGCCGGATCTACCGCTGCTCAAGTACAACGACGGCCGCTTGCTGCCGACCATGTTCAACGGCGCCATGCTGACCTCCAGGGAAGTGAAGGATCTGACCTTCATGGCCGCGCGTCTGGACAAGTACACCGCGCGCGATTCCACTGATTCGCAAGACATCCGCGTGCACTGCAAGAACAAGCGCTACGCCTGCAACACCACCGCCGATCATTTCGACATGTACGGCATCGATTACAAGATCAACGATCGCCTGACCGCGCAGTATCACTACGCCGAGCTGGAAGACATCTACCGCCAGCACTTCATTGGCTTGCTCGGCAACCAACCGCTGGGTGACGGTGTGCTGAAGGCCGATCTGCGTTTGCTGAAAAGCGCCGACAGCGGTGATGCCAAGGCCGGCTCCATCGACAACCGCGCCTTGAGCGGCATGCTGTCCTACGGCATCAGCGGCCACACCTTCAGCGCCGGCTGGCAGCGCATGAACGGCGACAATTCGATGCCGTACCTCGATGGCAGCAACCCGTATCTGGTCAACTACGTGCAGGTCAACGACTTCGCCGCGGCGCAGGAGCGCTCCTGGCAGCTGCGTTATGACTATGACTTCAAGGCCATCGGCATCAACGGTTTGAGCTTCCTGACCCGCTATGTCAACGGTGATCACATCAAGGTGCCGGGCAGCGATCAGGAAGGCAAAGAGTGGGAACGCGACAGCGAGCTGAAGTACGTGATCCAGACGGGCACGTTCAAGGATGTCAGCCTGCGCCTGCGCAATGCGACTTACCGCACCAACTATGAAAAGTTTGCCCGGGATGTGGATGAGACCCGGTTGATTGTGAGTTACAACTTTTCGGTGTTGTAACTGTGAGGGCTGCAGTGTCCGGATGACCGCTTTCGCGAGCAAGCCCGCTCCCACAGGGGATCAGTGCCGAGCACAACATTTGTGTTTACGGATGATCCAGTGTGGGAGCGGGCTTGCTCGCGAAGGCGTCCTCAAAGGCTCCCCTACAACCAATGCCAGAACCGGCTCCAGAAACCGCGATTCAGATCCTCTTTGCACCCGGCATACTGCCGCGCATACACGTCGGAGCGCGCCTGCACCTTGCGCGCAGTCGGCATCAGCCAGGCCTTGCTGGCGTAGGTTTTGTTGCGAAAACCGCCCCAGCCTTCGTGGTAGTTCAGGTACTGGTTATAGGCGTCGTACTTGTACACGCCGTTGATCGAAGTGGTCTTGTCCATGTACCAGCCGACGAAGTCGATGGCGTCGTCGAAGTCTTCGCGGTCGGCGCCGTGTCGGCCGGTGCTTTTCTGGTAGTCGGACCAGACTTCATCCTTGGCCTGGGCGTAGCCCGACGCGGTGGTGACCCGGCCCCACGGAATCACCCACAACAGGTATTTGCGCGGTGTTTTGGCGTCGTAGCGGTAGCCGGACTCCTGATACATGATCGCGAAGGGCACCTGGATCGGCACGCCCCAGCGCTTTTGCGTGACTTGCGCCGCATCGTACCAGTCGCTTTTCTCGCGGAAGATCGCGCAAATGTCTTCCGGCGAACGCGGCGGCGAGGTGCCGCAGCCGCTGAGTAATCCCGCCAGTATCAAAAGTCCCGCCGTCCGCCCCGACATCAAACCGTCATCCCCATGCGCGCAAAAAGGCCGACAGTCTACGCGCTCAGGTCAACTGGTGACGATAGGGTAAATCCGGGCCGGTCTTGCTGCACGTAAGGGCGGCCGCCTGTACGGCAAACCTGAGCATCGCGTCGATCTGCTCGCGGCTGAGTTGTTGAACCCCTTCGACCGAATCCAGTTCTTGCTCGGTCAACCAGGTAATCAGCGCTGCTTGAAAGGTATCGCCGGCGCCAACGGTATCGGCAATCTTCACCGAACACGCTGGTACTGACCATGAACCATGGGCGCGACTGAACACGGTGGCGCCTTCGCCGCCACGGGTCAGGAACACCAACTGGCAGCGATGCTGCAGCCAGCCTTCGATCACGCGCTGCGGGTCCTGTTCGGGATACAGCAGGCTCAGGTCTTCGTCGCTGACCTTGATCATGTCGGCCAGTTGCACCAGGGTCGCCACGCGCTCGCGCCACAGGTCGATATTCGGCTCCGGGTTGAGGCGCACGTTGGGGTCGAGGGTGATCAGGCGCTTGCCGCTTTCGCGCTGCACCAGGGTCAGCAGGGTGTCGGCGATCGGCTGCACCACCAGCGAGAACGAGCCGATGTGCAGACCACGCACGTCATCTCCGAGCTGCGGCAGATGGGCGAGGCTTAATTGGCGATCAGCACAGCCCTCGCCGCGAAAACTGTAATGCGGCGAACCGTTGGCACCGACCGCGACCATCGCCAGCGTGGTTGGCGCGGCGAAGTCGATCAGGTAGTCCGCACGCACGCCTTCTTCCTGCAGCACCTGCTGCAGACGTCGGCCCAGATAGTCGGTGGACAACCCGGCAAACAGCGCCGAATCCACACCCAAACGGCGCAAGCCGACCGCGACGTTGAACGGCGAGCCGCCGGCAATCGCCTTGAAATTGACTTTCGAGGCCAGACCGCTGGCATCGTCTTCGCTGAAGAAATCGAACAGGGCTTCGCCACACACCAAATACATAATTGTTTGCTCTTTATAGGGTTGCGACATGCTGTTGATAGCGTTCATAGGCCTGCTGGAACGCCGCGACATGGGCGGCGACCGGCAGGGTTTCACTGTGCAGATCGAGCTTCACGCAGCGCTGGCACAGGTCGGCCAAAGTGTCTTCGTGGCCATTCGACCATGACTTGCACCACGCCGCCTGAATCGCCGCGCCAAGGGCTGCGGCTTCGCTGTGTTCGGTGCAGATCACCGGGGTGTTCATGATGTCGGCGACGATCTGCCGCCACACCGCACTTTTCGAACCGCCGCCGATCAGGCAAATGCTGCGGCTTTGTAAACCATTGTGGCGCAACAGATCCAGTCCATAACGCAAACCGAAGGTGGTGCCTTCGACCACGGCGCGACACAGGTTGGCCTGGGTCAGGTTGCTCAGGGTCAGGCCGTGCAGGCTGCCGGTGGCATGGGGCAGGGCGGGGACGCGTTCACCGTTGAGGAACGGCAACATGCTCACGCCTTCGGCGCCGATCGGCGCCTTGGCCACGAGGTCGTTGAATTGTTCGAGATCAAGGTCGAACAGTTCGCGGATCGCGCCGGTGGCGTTGGTCAGGTTCATGGTGCAGATCAGCGGCAGCCAGCCGCCGCTGGACGAGCAGAAGGTCGCGACCGAAGCGTCCGCGCTGACTTTTGGCGCCTCGGCGTAGGCGTACACCGTGCCGGAGGAGCCGAGGCTCATGGTGATCGCTCCCGGCTGAATGTTGCCGGTGCCGATCGCGCCCATCATGTTGTCGCCACCACCGCTGGAAACCAGCGCATTCGGGTTGAGGCCGAGCTGTTCGGCAATCGCCGGCAGCAGCGTGCCGACCGCCTGATGCGCGTCGATCAGCTCCGGTAACGCGGCTTGCAGGCGACCCGTGGCGTCGATGTCGCGCAGCAGTTGCAAGTCCCACTGACGGCTGCGCACGTTGAAATAGCCGGTGCCGGAGGCGTCGCCGTATTCGCTGCAGGCGCGGCCGGTGAGCCAGAAGTTCAGGTAGTCGTGGGGCAGAAGGATGCGCGCAATACGCGAGAACACCTCCGGGTGCTGTTCCTTGGTCCACAGCAGTTTCGACACTGTGTAGCCCGGCGCGATGACCACGCCGAGGCGTTCCAGTGAGCCTTTTTCACCGCCGAGGTGTTGGAGCAGACGGTCGTTTTCATCGGTAGTTTCGGTGTCGCACCACAGTTTGGCCGGGCGCAGCACCTGGCCCTGATCGTCGAGCAGTACCAGACCGTGTTGCTGGCCGGAAACGCCGATGCCGAGGATCGCCTGACCGTCAACATTGGCTGCGAGCAAGGCGCGGCGGGTGGCGAGAGCGAAGGCGTCGAGCCACTGTCGGGTGTCCTGCTCGCGCCGGCCGTTGGCGCCGCTGATCATCGTGTGCGTGGCGGCGCCTTCGCCGAGCACCTGACCGCTGCTGGCATCGAGGATGATCGCCTTGGTGCCCTGGGTGCCGCAGTCGATGCCGAGGAAGAGTTGTCGGGTGGTCACAGTGAGGTCCTCAGGGTTTCAGATCTGCCAAGGTGAGGTTGCCATTCGCGAGCAAGCCCGCTCCCACATTTTGAAACGCGTTCCCCTGTGGGAGCGGGCTTGCTCGCGAAGGCGTCGGTGGTTTCACCGCTGAATTCAGGCCAAAACCCGCTCCAACGTGCGCGTCACCCCCACCTCACGCAAGCTGTTGCAGCACCACTCAAACGCCGCAACAAACTCCGCCGACCGTGGAATCGCCGTGCCGAAGATCTCCTCGACCGCCAACAACCGCTGAGTGATCAACGCATCATCCGCCACCAGTCCCTGACAGAATTCCGCCCGTGGATCGGGAATCGTATAAGTGTCGCCATTCTCATCCACGCCCTTCAAATACAACGCCCAGGCCGCCACCACCAACGCCGCACGCCTGGTTTCCTGACCATCGGCAATCAAGCGGTTGATCGTCGGAATGGTGAACTTGGGAAACTTCGACGAGCCGTCTGAACACACTCGTTCCAGCTGATCGGCAATCGCCTGATTAGAGAAGCGCGCGACCAGCGTATTTTTGTAGTCGGTCAGATCGATGCCCGGTACCGGCGCCAGTTGTGGGGTGACATCGAGATCCATGTACGCACGCATGTAGCGCACGAACAGCGGGTCGTTCATGGTCTCGTGGACGAAACGATAGCCCTTCAAAAAGCCCAGATACGTCAGCGCCAGATGGCTGCCGTTGAGCAGTTTGATCTTCATTTCTTCGTAGGGCGAAACGTCATCGGTGAACTGCACGCCGACCTGTTCCCAGGCCGGGCGACCGTTGACGAATTTGTCTTCCAGCACCCATTGCACAAACGGCTCGCAGACCACCGGCCAGGCATCGTCGACCGCGTGTTTGTCGGCCAGTTGCAGACGATGCGCGGTGCTGGTCATCGGCGTGATGCGGTCGACCATGGCGTTGGGGAAACTGACGTTCTGCTCGATCCAGTCGCGCAGTCCTGGGTCACGCAGGGTGGCGAAGGCCAGCAGTGCCTTGCGGGTCACTGCGCCGTTATGCGGCAGGTTATCGCAGGACATGATCGTGAACGCCGGTATGCCCGCGCCACGGCGTTTTTCCAGCGCCGCGCAGAGGAAACCGAACACGGTTTTCGGCGCCTGCGGATGTGCCAGATCGTGTTGAATCTGCGGCAGGTGCGCCATGAATTCGCCGTTGCTGTCGTCGATGCAGTAGCCGCCTTCGGTGATGGTCAGCGAGACGATACGGATCTGCGGATCGGCAAGTTTGTCGATCAGCGCCTGCGCGCCATCCTCGGCCAGGAGCATGTCGCGGATCGCACCGATCACCCGCACTTCGGTGTCGTCGTTGTCACCCAGTTCGAACAGGGTGAACAGGTAGTCCTGCTCTTTGAGATCGTCACGGGCGCGGCGGTCTTCCGCGCGCAGGCCGACGCCGCAAATCGCCCAGTCGAGGGCTTCGCCGGTGTTCATCAGCGCATCGGTGTAATACGCCTGATGGGCGCGGTGGAAGCCGCCGACGCCAATGTGTGCGATGCCCTGACGGGTGTCGCTGAGGCTGTAGGACGGCAGTTGCACCTCGGGGGCGAGGCGATGCAGATTTTGTGCATTCAGTTTCATCGGGCAGGTCTCGAAATTCAGGCCGCCGCGCGCAGCGGGCGGGTCAGCGCCACGCCATTGGCGTCGAACAGGTGGCAATGGCTGGCGTCCAGGTGCAGGTTCAGTTGCTCGCCGTAGCGGCTGGCCAGATCACCGCGCACGCGCAGGGTCAGGGCTTCGCCGGCGCTGGTGGTGACGTGGCAGAAGGTGTCGCTGCCCAGGCGTTCGCTGACGTCGGCGGTGACGGGCAGGGTGCAGTCGCCCGGTTGTGCCAGCTCCAGATGTTCCGGGCGAATGCCCAGGGTCACGGCGCTGCCGACGCTCAGGTTGGCGGCGTTGAACGGCAATGTGATGCGCGTACCGGCGTCCAGCGAGACCTCGCAGGTCTGGCCGTCGATGCGGGCGATCTTGCCTTTGAGGAAACCCATTTTCGGCGTGCCGAGAAAACCGGCGACGAACAGGTTGGCCGGGTTGTGATAGAGGTCCAGCGGCGAGCCGACCTGCTCGATTTTGCCGCCGTTGAGCACCACGACTTTGTCGGCCATGGTCATGGCTTCGACCTGATCGTGGGTCACGTAGATCATCGTGGCTTGCAGGTCCTTGTGCAGACGCAGCAGCTCCAGACGCATCTGCACCCGCAGCGCGGCGTCGAGGTTGGACAGTGGTTCGTCGAACAGAAAGATCTTCGGATTGCGCACGATCGCCCGGCCGATGGCGACCCGTTGCCGCTGGCCGCCAGACAGTTGTTTTGGCTTGCGCTCTAGCATCGGACCGAGTTCGAGAATGCGCGCCGCTTCGCCGACCTTTTTCTCGACTTCGGCTTTCGGTACACCGGCCAGATCGAGGGCGAACGACATGTTTTTCTTCACGGTCATGTGCGGGTACAGCGCGTAGGTCTGAAACACCATCGCCAGATCGCGCTTGGCCGGGCTGACTTCGGTGATGTCGCGGCCATCGAGTTCGATGTTGCCGCCGCTGACTTCTTCCAGCCCGGCGATCAGCCGCAGCAGGGTCGATTTGCCGCAGCCGGACGGGCCGACGAAGACCACGAATTCCTTGTCGTTCACCTCAAGGTCGATGCCCTTGATGATGGAAAAACCTTCGAAGCCTTTTTGCAGATTCTTGATTTTCAGGTTGGCCATGGTGATGGGCCTCCGCTTAAGTTAATTCAATGGCGCCGGGCAAGCTTTTGGTGGGAGCGGGCTTGCTCGCGAAGGGGCCGTGTCAGTCACGATCACTGTTGGATGACCCACCGCTTTCGCGAGCAAGCCCGCTCCCACAGGGGAAGGTGTTGGTTCTGGAATATTCATTTCACGGCGCCGAATGACAGGCCGCGCACCAGTTGCTTCTGGCTGATCCAGCCGAAGATCAGGATCGGCGCACAGGCCAGGGTCGAGACTGCCGACAACTTGGCCCAGAACAAGCCTTCAGGACTTGAGTACGAGGCGATCAGCGCGGTCAGCGGCGCGGCTTTCGACGAGGTCAGGTTCAGCGACCAGAAGGCCTCGTTCCAGCACAGGATCAGCGACAGCAACACGGTCGAGGCGAGGCCGCCCTTGGCGATCGGCAGCAGCACGCGGACCATTTCCTGCCACAGGGTGGCGCCGTCGAGGCGGGCGGCTTCGAGGATGTCTTTGGGGATGTCCTTGAAGTAGGTGTAAATCATCCAGACCACGATCGGCAGGTTGATCAGGGTGTAGATCACGATCAACGCGATGCGCGTGTCGAGCAGGCCGAAACTCTTGGCCAGCAGGTAGATCGGCATCAGCACGCCTACTGGCGGCAGCATCTTGGTCGAGAGCATCCACAGCAACGTGCCCTTGGTGCGCTGGGTTTCATAGAACGCCATCGAGTAGGCGGCAGGCACCGCGATCAGCAGGCACAGCGCCGTGGCACTGAAGGAAATCACCACCGAGTTCCAGGCAAAACTGAAGTAGTCGCTGCGTTCGTTGATGTGCAGATAGTTCTCCAGCGTCGGCGTGAAGATGAACTGCGGCGGCGTGGCAAAGGCGTCGATTTCGGTTTTGAAACTGGTCATCACCATCCAGAAGATCGGGAAGAAAATCACGATCGCGATGGCCCAGGCCAGGGTGCCGAGCAGCAGGCTTTGCAGCCGGCGGGATTGTTGAAGAGTCATGGCAGGCCTCAGGCTTTGTCAGTCAGGTTTTTGCCGATCATCCGCACCAGAATGATCGCGGCGATGTTGGCGATGACCACGGCAATCAAGCCGCCCGCCGAGGCCATGCCGACGTCGAACTGCACCAGCGCCTGGTTGTAGATCAGGTAGGCGAGGTTGGTCGAGGCGTAGCCGGGGCCGCCGTTGGTGGTGGTGAAAATCTCGGCGAACACCGACAGCAGGAAGATCGTTTCGATCATCACCACCACGGCAATCGGGCGTGCGAGGTGCGGCAGGGTCAGGTGCCAGAAGATCGCGACGGGGCCGGCACCATCGAGACGCGCGGCTTCCTTCTGTTCCTGGTCGAGGGACTGCATGGCGGTCATCAGGATCAGGATCGCGAAGGGCAGCCATTGCCACGAAACAATGATGATGATCGACAGCAGCGGGTAGTGCGCCAGCCAGTCCACCGGCTCGGCGCCGAACAGCCGCCAGACGTAGGCGAGGATTCCCGACACCGGATGGAAAATCAGGTTCTTCCAGATCAGCGCGCCGACGGTGGGCATGATGAAGAACGGCGAGATCAGCATCACCCGCACGATGCCACGACCGAGAAACTCGCTGGCCTCGAGCAACGCGCTGATCAGCACACCGAACACCACGCTGATCAGCAGTACGCTGCCCACCAGCAACAGGGTATTGGTGGCACCGGGCAGGAACCCGGAGTCGGTGAGGAAATAGCTGAAGTTCTCCAGCCCGACGAATTCGTTCACCCCCGGATCGAGCAGGTTGTAGCGAATCATCGAGAAGTAAATGGTCATGCCCAACGGCACGATCATCCACAGCAGCAACAGGGCCACCGAAGGGCTGACCAGAAACCAGCCGGGATTGCGTACGCGGACTTTGCGCTGGGGTTGCGACAGGTCGAGGTGGGCTTTGGCAGTTGAAGTATTCATGGTGATCACAACCGAGTCATACAGACCTATGGAGATCCCATGTGGGAGCGGGCTTGCTCGCGAAGGCGTCGTGTCAGTCAATACACATGACACTGACCCACCGCTTTCGCGAGCAAGCCCGCTCCCACAGGAGGCAGGAGCAAGTCGTTCAGTGGTTACTTGGGATAACCGGCGCGCTTCATCTCGCGTTCGGTGGTTTGCTGCGCGGCCGTCAGGGCCTGATCCACCGTGGTCTGGCCGATCAGCGCTGCCGAGAACAGCTTGCCGACCTGGGTGCCCACGCCCTGGAATTCAGGAATGGTCACCAGCTGAATGCCGATGTAGGGCACCGGTTTCAGCGTCGGTTTGCTCGGGTCTGCGGCCTTGAGCGATTCCAGCGTGACCTTGGCGAACGGCGCCGCGCTCATGTAAGCATCGCTGTAGGTCGAGGCGCGGGTGCCCGGTGGTACGTTGGCGATGCCGTCGGTCTTGGCCACCAGCTCGCCGTATTCCTTGAAGGTGGCCCAGGCGCTGAACGCTTTGGCGGCGTCCTTGGCCTTGGAACTGGTCGGAATCGCCAGTGCCCATGAATACAGCCACGCCGAACCTTTGTCAGTGACCTGATGCGGGGCGAAGGTGAAACCGACGTGATCGGCGACCTTGCTCTGGGTCTTGTCGGTGACGAACGAGCCGGCGACGGAAGCGTCCACCCAGATCGCGCATTTGCCGCTGTTGAACAGCGCGAGGTTTTCGTTGAAACCGTTACTGGACGCGCCCGGCGGGCCGGATTTCTTCATGGTGTCGACGTAGAAGTTCAGCGCGTTTTTCCACTCCGGGCCGGTGAATTCCGGCTGCCATTTCTCATCGAACCAGCGCGCGCCGTAAGCATTGGCGACAGTGGTGATCAACGCCATGTTCTCGCCCCAGCCGGCCTTGCCGCGCAGGCAAATGCCGTACTGCTCTTTGTCCTTGTTGGTGAGTTTTTCGGCGAAACCGGCGATCTGTTCCCAGGTCGGGCGCTCGGGCATGCTCAGGCCGGCGTCCTTGAACAGGTCGGTGCGGTAATAGGTGATCGAGCTTTCGGCGTAGAACGGCAGGGCATACAGCGAACCCTTGACCGACAACCCTTCGCGCACCGACGGGAACACGTCGTCGAGGGCGTAAGAAGCCGGCAGATCCTTCATCGGTTCGAGCCAGCCCTTGGCGCCCCAGAGTGCCGCTTCGTACATGCCGATGGTCAACACATCGAACTGCCCGCCCTGGGTGGCGATGTCGGTAGTCAGGCGCTGACGCAGGACGTTTTCTTCCAGCACCACCCAGTTGAGCTTGATCTCCGGATGCTCGGACTCGAAAGTTTTCGAGAGCTTTTGCATGCGGATCATGTCGCTGTTGTTGACGGTGGCGATGGTCAGGGTCTGGGCGCCAAGGCTGACGCTGCTGAGGGTCATGCAGGTGAGGGCTAGCAGAGCTTTTGCAGTGGGTTGCATCGTGCACTCCTTTTCTGCACCCGGCGGGCGGCAGAAGGACAGTTATTGTTTTTGTGTCTTCCGAATGCAGGAAGAATGTGCGCTGATTACAGCCCTCAAACGACGGACTGACAAATCATCCGTCGCACTCAAATCAATACTTTTTTGCACTGGGGTTTGTTGCGGTAGACGCAGGGAAGGGCTTTTAAGTGGGGAGGGGCTATCGAATCAGTACAGGTTTCATCGCGTCGGATGCTTTTTGTGGGAGCGGGCTTGCTCGCGAAAGCGCTGTGTCAGTTTGCAGATCAGTTGACTGATACACCGCTTTCGCGAGCAGGCTCACTCCTACAGGGGGCGGTGGTATCAGCCGAGGTTTTGTTCGGTCAGGCGTTGTACAGCGAGGCGTCGATAGTGCGACGGCGTCATGCCCTTGAGTTGCTGGAAGCGCCGATTGAAGTTGGAAATGTTGTTGAAGCCCGACTCGAAACACACCTCGGTCACCGGTTTGTCGCCGTCAGCGAGCAGTTCGCAGGATTTACTGATGCGCAGGCGATTGACGAACTCGATGAAGTTGCGCCCGGTGGCCTGTTTGAACACGCGGCTGAAATAGGTCGGCTTCATCCCCAGATGATCGGCGACTTCTTCCAGGGTCAATTCGCGGGCGTAATGGTCGAAGATGAAATCGACCGCTCGGTTGGTGCGGTCGATGTTGTGCTCGTCGGCCAGTTGCGTGTTAGTGGCGCCGGACAGCAATTGATAATCGTCAGTCGCCGCCAGCAGCTCCATCAGAATGAAAAAGTGTCCGAGACGGGTAACGCCGCGCGTGTCGGCAATTCGCTGCATCAACGTCATGGCCTGACGGATCGTATCCTTGTCGCGAAATTCGATGCCATATTGCGCACGCTCCAGTAGCGGCGCCAAAGTCTTGAGTTCGGCGAACACCTGGTGCCCGCTGTCGAACAACTCATCGGTGAAGTTCACCAGCATGTCGCGCTTTTCCACCACCTCGTCGTCGGCCACCTGGCTGATCCAGTTGTGCGGCAGATTGGGCCCGGTGAGGAACAGTGTTTGCGGATAAAAGTTGCCGATGTAGTCGCCGATGAAGACCTTGCCAGAACTGGCAACGATCAGGTGCAGTTCGTATTCCTTGTGAAAATGCCAGCGCACTAACGGGCACGGAAAACCATGCTGACGGTAGATGATGGACAACCCGTTATGGTCGTCCATCAGTTCGTAGGAGGGATCAGTGATTCTGGTTGCCCGAGTCATGTCCGATGCGTCTTGTTGTGGTGTTCAGGTGCCCATCATGCACGCGCGCCACGGACAGTTCCAGCGCCTCAGTCCCGGGCCTTGCGTAGACCTTTGGACTGGTTGACCTGCTGGCAATGGCCGATCAGTGGAGTGCCACCGATGAAGTCGGCATTGATAATGCTGCACTTCGGCGCCCATCCCGAGTCTGGGCCAAACCATTGATCGAGTTCGTCGGTGATCCGCTTGACGCCGGCCAGTTCGCCATAGCTGGTGGCCGACAATGACCAGAGGCTGCCGGGTACCGGCGGGTTGGCCAGGGTTCGGGTGATGTGTTGCTTGAGTTGCTCTGGCGAGGTGATGTCCGACCCGCTCCATTCATGGCGTATTTTCGGCCAGTACAGGGGCGAATTGAAATCCGGGTGCGAGTCGCTTGCCAACACCACGCGTTGTAGCGAACTGGCCCTTTTAAGTTGTTCAAGGGTCAGATGACCGTTGTTTCGGGGAATAAGCCGCGAAGCCAGCTCCGTGGTGATGACTTCATGGAAACCCTTGTAATCGAATGGCTGATCGTTGGTGCCCTTGAGTTCATGTAAGTCCAATACGATGAACTCGTTCGGATTTTCATTGAGGAAAAAATTGAGACTTTTTACCAACTCGCTCAAGGAGCGTCCCTGGAGCAGTTTCACGCCATGAAAGGTATGAAACTTCCTGATGCCCAGCCAGTGTTCATCTGAATGCAAACGCAAGTCGAAGGCGCGCACGCCTTCATTAAGTTGCTGAATGAACGGACCGTCCTGACAGACAAACCAGTTCTGGGCGGGTTGGAGATAAGCCGGGTACGGAAAATCAAAATCCAGCCCGGAGTTATGCGCGCCGGGCCAGACCACTTCACCAAGGGTCAGTCGCTCCATATCCGGTGTAGCCGCCATCCAGTTTTTGAAAGGGTAATTACTCATGGTGCATTCCGTTGCAGATAAAGTTTAATTTCCGACCAGTCAACTTGTTTGGTCAGTTCGGAAGTTATTCTTTGGTGCAAACGGAAAAACTACAAGCCAGCACTCTTTGCAAAGTATTGGCAATGTGATTTTGCACTTTAGTTATCAACTTTTCTGGTTCTTTGCTTCGATCCACTGCGCCATGTATTGAGTGCTTTTATGCAAGTGGTGACGCAACATGCTGCCAGTAAAGTTGGCGCGACGTAATGCTGACAAGTTGTCGCGGCAATGTTGCAGGCGAGCGATCAGCGCCGGGCCGTGATCAGTCTGCCGATAGCGCGCATTCAACAACGCGACGCCGGCCTGCTGTGCGTCAGCCCAGCGCAATCTGTCTTCGTGCAGCGCTACAGCGGCGTCGGCCAGGGCCTGGGCCGACTGAGCCACCGCACCGGGCCAGGGCAATGCGCCGCCCATGCCTTCGGCGCCGATGGGCGTCGTGACGTTGGGCGTGCCGCAGAGCATTGCATCGACGATCTTGCCCTTGATCCCAGCGCCGAAACGCAAAGGCGCCAGGCAAACCCGGGCTTGCGACATCACTTGCAGCGCATCTTCTGCCCAGTTCATCACATGAAACCCCTGCGCCGCGTTGTGCAGGGCTGTGGCCTTGGGCGGCGTATAGGCACCGTAGATATGCAGTTGGGCGCCGGGCAATTGCTGGCGGATCAGAGGCCAGATGGCGGTCTTCATCCACAGCACGGCGTCCCAGTTGGGCGCGTGACGGAAGTTGCCAATACTCAGAAAGTGCGCCCGCTCTTCAAAGGGGACGAACGAATCGCGCGGTGGTTCGAGCATCAGCGGGCACCAGTGCAGCAGGTCGCCAGGGACTTGAAACTGTTCGACCAGCAACTGGATTTCCACTTCGGAAATCATCAGATTCAGATCGCAGCGATACAACGCGGCGATTTCCCGTTTGGCCAGGTCCGTATCGGCCATCAACTCGAACTCTTCGCGCAGCGCCGGCGCGAACAGGGCGCTGAAGTCCTGATTGTCCGGGTCGTCTTTCAAACGTTCCTTGAGCCGCTGGTGCCGGGCGTGGCGCAGGCTCTGCAGGTCGGATGTCTCCAGGACGCGCAAAGCGTTCGGGCATTGCTTTTCGACGCGCCAGCCGAACTGCTCTTCCATCATGAACTGGTCGAACAGCACGATATCCGGGGCCAGTTCACTGATGAAACTATCGAAGCTGCTGTTGTTCAGTTCGATCGGCACTTCGCGGATGCCCAGCGCGGTCAGGTCAGCCTTGTGCTCGCCCGGGCCGGCCGGGCTGCTGAAGGTGATGTCCCAGCCTTGCTGCAAAAAAGTCTCGAGGATCTGCATCACATGCCCGCTGGCTGCCGAAGAGCGCGGTTCGGGCCAGACGTAACCGATGACCAGAACTTTGGTGGCGGGTGATGCAGTCATTGACGGGTAATCCTTGCAGGCAGGCGGCTGAAAATGGCGCGCAATTAGAGCACATCTGCAGCCGCTGCCGGATCAAAGCCAATCACTCGGTCAGAATGCCCTTGACCTTGTCACGCAATTGATCGATGGAGAACGGTTTGCCGATCACATGCATGCCCGCAGGTACGTCGATGTTTTCGGCGTAACCGCTGGCGAACAGAACGGGCAGGGTGGAGCGCAGTTCACGTGCCTTGCCGGCCAGTTCACTGCCTGTCATGCCCGGCAGGCCGTAGTCAGTCATCATCAAGTCGATAGCCTTGCTCTGATCCCGGAGAGTGTTCAGCGCAGATTCGCCGTCTGCCGCCTCCAACACCTTGAAATCCAGCTCCTCCAGCACATCGACGATGAGCATGCGTACGATGTCGTCGTCTTCTACTACAAGGATGGTGGACGCTGGGGTGGACATAGGGATAGCTCTCAAGAAATGAAATCGGAACGGCGACCGGTCGAAAATGCCGGGCTCTTGCATGAGTAAGTGGCGCATGGCCACAAGTTCCCGAGCGGATACGAAAAAGATTAGCTGCAAATCGGGGCGGCAAGGATACCCGTTGCCTGATCGGGAAGTGCAGCAAATGTAGGAAATTGCCATCATGGCGGTGAGAAAAATGGATCCATAGTACCGTTTTGGGGCAAACTCCCGGGTTTCGACAGTTCGACAAGGCTGCCCCATGTCCACTCGGTCTACAGTTGACGAAGCACGGTTCCGTAAACTCCTGACGCGCAACATCAGTCTGCCTTTGGGCGTCGGCGCGATCAGTGCAGTGTTTTTCATTTCGCTGATCACCTATTTGCTCTCGGTGGTCCAGTGGGTGGAACACACCGACCGGGTGATCAATAACGCCAACGAAGCGGTGAAACTCACCGTTGATCTGGAAACCGGCATGCGCGGCTTCCTGCTCAGTGGCGACGAGCACTTCCTCGACCCGTACGAGACCGCCAAGCCGCGGATCAACGTGGCGCTCAATACCTTGCTCGAACTCACTGCCGACAATCCGATCCAGACCGACCGGTTGCGGCGTCTGCAGGCCTTGCAGACTGAGTGGAGCAACTACGCGCAATCGATGATCGATCTGCAGCGCTCCAGCGGTGACTACCGGGGCGCGGTCAAGGCCGGGCGCGGCAAGCGCCTGACCGATGAGATCCGCAAGCAGTTCGAAGACGTGATCGACATGGAGCAGCAGTTGCGCACCACGCGCAACGAAGAGGTGCGCCGTACCACGATCTGGAGCATCACTCTGTACCTGCTGTTCATCGCCGCGATCAGCGGTTTGCTGGCCTATGTCGGCCGGCGCGATCTGGTCAGCCTGTCGGACAGCTACAGCGCCAACCTTGCGGCGCAGCAAGCCAGTGCCGAGCGTCTGGAGCGCCAGGCGTGGATGCGCAGCGGCCAGACCGAACTGGCGGAGCAGGTGCTGGGGCAACTGACGCTTAACCTGCTGGGGCGCAACATCCTGCAGTTCTGCGCACAATATCTGGGCACTGCGGTGGCGGCGCTGTACGTACGCGAAGAACACGGCGGCCTCAAGCGCGTGGCGTCCTATGGGTTCTCCCGCGAACAGGAAGAAAAAGATCAGCAGATCTACAGCGGCGAAGGCATCGTCGGCCAGGTTGCCCAGCAGGGGCAACTGATTCGCCTGGATTCGGTTCCGGCCGACTACTTCAAAGTCAGCTCCGGCCTGGGCGCAGGTCTGCCGCACAGTGTGCTGGTGGTGCCGACCAGTGATGATGACCGGGTCAACGGGGTGATCGAACTGGGCTTCCTGCGCCCGCTCAGCGATCGCGATATCGATTTGCTGGAACTGATCGCCGGCAACATCGGCACCTCGATCGAAGCGGCGCGTTATCGCCAGCGCCTGCAAGAAGTGCTGGCCGAAACCCAGCAGCTCAACGAAGAGTTGCAGGTGCAGCAGGAAGAGCTGAAAACCGCCAACGAGGAGTTGGAAGAACAGTCGCGGATTCTCAAGGAATCCCAGGCGCATCTGGAAACCCAGCAAGTCGAGCTGGAGCAGACCAACGAGCAGCTGGCCGAACAGGCGCAGACTCTGGCCGAGCAGCGCGACGCCATGGACCAGAAGAACACCGAACTCAATCAGGCTCAGGTGCAGCTCGAAGAACGTGCCGAAGAACTGCAGCGTTCGAGCAAGTACAAGTCCGAATTCCTCGCCAACATGTCCCACGAACTGCGCACGCCGCTGAACAGTTCGCTGATCCTCGCCAAGTTGCTGGCCGAGAACCCGCAGGACAATCTGACGGCCGAGCAGGTCAAGTTCGCCGAATCGATCTATTCGGCGGGCAACGATCTGCTGAACCTGATCAACGACATTCTCGACATTTCCAAGGTCGAGGCCGGCAAGCTGGAAGTGATCCCGGAAAACACCAGTGTCGCGCGGCTGGCCGACGGCCTGCGCAGCGTGTTCGAACCGCTGGCGGCGGACAAGCAACTGACGTTCAGCGTCGAGTTGCAGCCGGATGCGCCGATCATGCTGTACACCGATCGCCAGCGTCTGGAGCAGGTGATCAAGAACCTGCTGTCCAACGCCGTGAAGTTCACCGAACACGGCGCGGTCAGCCTGACCATCGCCGGCCAGCCGAACGAACGCATTGCGTTCATCGTGCGCGATTCGGGGATCGGTATCGCCGCAGATCAGCAGGAAAGCATCTTCGAAGCGTTCCGTCAGGCTGACGGCACCACCAACCGCAAGTACGGTGGCACCGGTCTGGGCCTGTCGATCTCGCGCGATCTGGCGGCCTTGCTCGGTGGCTCGATCAGCGTCAGCAGCGCGCCGGGGCAGGGCAGTGTGTTTACCCTGGTGCTGCCGCAGCAATACAGCGAGCCGGGTGACAGCCCTGCGATCCCGCTGACCTTCACGCCGCCGGTATCGGCCCCGGCCCCGGTGGTGCAGCCGCCATCGATCGCGGTGTCGCCGCTGGCGCCGGTGCACATCCCGCGTTTTGCCGATGACCGTGGCAAGGCGCCGTTCGCTACGCGCTGCATTCTGGTGGTGGAAGACGAGCCGAATTTCGCCCATATCCTTTACGACCTGGCCCACGAACTGGGTTATCAGTGTCTGGTGGCGCACGGAGCGGATGAAGGTTATGACCTGGCCCGCGAGTTCGTGCCGGACGCGATCCTGCTCGACATGCGTCTGCCGGATCACTCCGGTCTGACCGTGCTGCAACGCCTGAAAGAACACGCCGAAACCCGGCACATCCCGGTGCACGTGATCTCGGTCGAAGACCGCGTTGAAGCGGCGATGCACATGGGGGCGATCGGTTACGCAGTCAAACCGACCACCCGCGAAGAGCTCAAGGACGTGTTCGCCCGTCTCGAAGCCAAGCTGACTCAGAAGGTCAAGCGCGTGTTGCTGGTCGAAGATGACGATCTGCAACGCGAAAGCATTGCCCGCCTGATCGGTGATGAAGACATCGAGATCACCGCGGTCGGTCTGGCGCAAGACGCGCTGGAGAAGCTGCGCACGACGATCTACGACTGCATGGTGATCGATCTGAAGCTGCCGGACATGCTCGGCAACGATCTGCTCAAGCGCATGTCGACCGAGGACATCTGCTCGTTCCCGCCGGTGATCGTCTACACCGGACGCAACCTGACCCGCGATGAAGAGGCCGAGCTGCGCAAGTATTCGCGCTCGATCATCATCAAGGGCGCGCGCTCGCCGGAACGCCTGCTGGATGAGGTGACACTCTTTCTGCACAAAGTCGAATCGCAGTTGTCCCATGAACGGCAGAAGATGCTCAAGACCGCCCGCAGCCGCGACAAGGTCTTCGAAGGCCGCAAGGTGCTGCTGGTGGACGACGATGTGCGCAACATCTTCGCCCTGACCAGTGCGTTGGAGCATAAGGGCGCAGTCGTGGTGATCGGCCGTAATGGTCGCGAAGCGATTGATAAGTTGAATGAAATCGAGGACATCGACCTGGTGCTGATGGACGTGATGATGCCGGAGATGGATGGTTTTGAAGCCACCATTGAAATCCGCAAGGATCCGCGCTGGCGGAAACTGCCGATCATCGCAGTGACGGCCAAGGCCATGAAGGACGATCAGGAGCGCTGCCTGCAGGCGGGCGCCAACGATTATCTGGCCAAGCCGATCGATCTGGATCGCCTGTTCTCGTTGATTCGCGTGTGGTTACCGAAGATGGAACGCATTTAGTGGATAGCAGTCACTCCGCGGAGCGCAACAGCGAAATCGAATTACGCCTGTTGATTGAGGCCATCTACCTCAAGTACAGCTACGATTTTCGTGATTACTCGGGCGCTTCGATCAAGCGCCGGGTGCAGCACGCCTTGAGTCAGTTCGAATGCGCGACGATCTCGGCGTTGCAGGAGAAAGTCCTGCACGATCCCACGGCGTTCATGCAGTTGCTGCAGTTGCTGACGATCCCGGTCAGTGAGATGTTCCGCGACCCGTCGCACTTCCTGGCAATCCGCAAGGAAGTGGTGCCGCTGCTGCGCACTTATCCGTCGCTGAAAATCTGGATCGCCGGGTGCAGCACCGGTGAGGAGGTCTATTCGATGGCGATTCTGCTGCGCGAAGAAGGCTTGCTCGACCGTACGATCATCTACGCCACCGACATCAACCCGCGCTCGCTGGACAAGGCCAAACAGGGCATTTTCTCGATGGAGAATGTCCGGGCCTACACTGCCAATTACCAGCAAGCCGGCGGTCAGCGTTCCTTTGCCGATTACTACACCGCAGCCTATGGCTACGCGATCTTCGACAAGAGCCTGTGCGAGAACGTGACCTTCGCCGATCACAGCCTGGCGACGGACAGCGTGTTCTCCGAAACGCAGTTGATTTCCTGCCGCAACGTACTGATTTACTTCAACAAGAAACTTCAGGACCGTGCCTTCGGTCTGTTTCACGAATCGCTGTGCCACCGTGGCTTTCTGGTGCTGGGCAGCAAGGAAACGCTGGATTTTTCCGGTTACTCGAATCAGTTCGAACCGTTGGTCAAACAAGAACGGATCTACCGCAAATTATGAACGATGCCGTGGATTTGCCTCGTGTCGAGGCCATCGTGGTCGGTGCTTCAGCCGGTGGGGTTGAGGCCCTGCTGACTTTGCTCGCGCCGTTGCGCCAGGGTTACGTGTTGCCGATCATTGTTGTGCTGCACCTGCCGGAGGAGCGGCGCAGTCAGTTGGCCGAAGTGTTCTCCCGGCGGCTGATGCTGCCGGTGGCAGAGGCGACCGACAAGCAAGACATCATGCCCGGCACGGTTTATTTCGCCACGCCCGGGTATCACCTGTCGGTGGAACAGGATCGCAGTCTGTCGCTGAGTCTTGAGGACCGCGTACACCATTCCCGACCTGCCATCGACTACTTGTTTGAGTCCGCCGCTGATGTTTACGGCGAAACCCTGGCTGCCGTGTTGCTGACCGGCGCCAATCACGATGGCGCTCGCGGCCTGGCGCAAGTCAAGCAGCGTGGCGGACTGACCATCGTGCAAGACCCGCAGGACGCGCAGGTCGCCACCATGCCTCTGGCTGCGCTGAAAATTCAGCAGCCTGACCATGTCCTACCCATTCACGGCATCGGCCGTCTGCTTGTCGAGCTGGAACGAATCGCATGCTGAGTAATATCCAGGCCAAATTGCTGATCGTCGACGATCTGCCGGAGAACCTGCTGGCCCTCGAAGCGCTGATCAAGCGCGAGGATCGCACGGTGTACAAGGCGCTGTCGGCGGACGAGGCACTTTCGCTGCTGCTGCAACACGAGTTCGCCATGGCCATCCTCGACGTGCAGATGCCGGGGATGAACGGCTTCGAGCTCGCCGAGTTGATGCGCGGCACCGAGAAAACCAAGAACATTCCGATCATTTTCGTCAGCGCCGCCGGCCGTGAACTGAACTACGCGTTCAAGGGCTACGAGAGCGGGGCGGTGGACTTCCTGCACAAGCCGCTGGATATTCACGCGGTGAAGAGCAAGGTCAACGTATTCGTCGACCTGTACCGCCAGAGCAAGGCCATGAAGCAACAGGTCGAAGCCCTGGAGCAGGCCCGCCGCGAGCAGGAAGCGCTGCTGCAACAGCTGCAGAGCACTCAGTTGGAACTGGAGCAGGCGGTGCGCATGCGCGATGACTTCATGTCAATCGTCGCTCACGAAGTGCGCACGCCGCTCAATGGCCTGATACTCGAAACCCAGTTGCGCAAGATGCACCTGGCGCGGGACAACGCCGCGGCGTTCACCCTCGACAAGATGCACGCGATGGTCGATCGCGACGAGCGACAGATCAAAAGTCTGATTCGGCTGATCGAAGACATGCTCGACGTTTCGCGCATCCGCACCGGCAAGCTGTCGATCCGGCCGAATCGTTTCGACTTGACGCAACTGGTGAGCAACCTGCTGCAGAATTTCGCCCAGCAGATAGAGGCGGCGGAGACCGAAGTGTCGTTCACCGCGCCGCAGCCGGTGGAAGGTTACTGGGACGAATTCCGCATCGAGCAGGTGGTCTCCAACCTGCTGACCAATGCCTTGCGCTACGGTGGCCGCAGCCCGATTCAGGTGCGCGTGTACCGTGAAGGCGACGAGGCGCGGGTTGAGGTTCAGGACCGTGGCATCGGCATCAGCGAAGAGAACCAGAAGCGCATTTTCCAACAGTTCGAACGGGTTTCCGCCAAGACGGTAGTGGCTGGTCTCGGGCTGGGTCTGTTCATTTCCGAGCAGATCGTCGCCGCCCATGGCGGTTCCATCGTCGTCGAGAGTCAAATCAACGAAGGCGCCCTGTTTCGCGTTTGTCTGCCAATCCAGGAAAAGGGCATATCCGACGCAACCTCTGAGTGACCGCACGGTCGTATCAGCAGCTATTGACCGAACAAAGGCTTCCCATGAGCGTAGATGCACAAGATGTAGTACTCGTCGTCGAGGACGAACCGGTTATCTTGATGGTGCTGACAGATTACCTGTCGGGGCAGGGGTACCGCGTGTTGCAGGCCGAAAACGGCGAGCAGGCGTTCGAGATCCTCGCGAGCAAGCCGCATCTGGACATGCTGATCACTGACTTCCGCCTGCCGGGCGGGATCTCCGGCGTGCAGATCGCGGAGCCGGCAGTAAAACTGCGCCCGGATCTCAAGGTGATCTTCATCAGCGGTTACCCGCAGGAAATCCGCGAGACCGGCAGCCCGATCACGCGCAAGGCGCCGATCCTGGAAAAACCGTTCGATCTGGACGTATTGCAGGAAAAGATTCAGGAATTGCTGGCCTGATCCGTAGCGGCTGATGCTCCCCATGTAGGAGCTGCCGCAGGCTGCGATCTTTTGATCTTAAAAAACAAGATCAAAAGATCGCAGCCTGCGGCAGCTCCTACAGTCGTTTTGGGGGATCAGTTCTGGATCATCTCGCGGACTTTGGCGGTCAGCAGATCGAAAGTGAACGGTTTGGTGATCATCTGCATGCCCGGGTCGAGGAAACCACCGCGCACTGCCGCGTGCTCGGCATACCCAGTGATGAATAACACCTTCAGCCCCGGCCGATACTGCCGGCCGATTTCCGCCAGTTGCCGGCCGTTCATGCCTGGCAGGCCGACGTCACTGATCAGCAGGTCGATGCGCTGCGTCGAGTTGAGGATCGGCACGGCGCCGTCGGCATCGCCGGCTTCGACAAACGCATAACCCAACTCACTGAGCACCGCGCTGACCAGTACGCGTACGGCAGGGTCGTCCTCGACGATCAACACGGTTTCGCCATCCATTGCTTCCGGGGCCTGCTGAGCATCGGACACCGGATGCTCCAGCTCTTCGCCGCGAAAGCGCGGCAGGTACAGTTTGACCGTGGTGCCCTGATCGATTTCGCTGTCGATCGAGACATGACCACGGGACTGCTTGCTGAAGCCGTAAATCATCGACAGACCCAGCCCGGTGCCCTGGCCGATCGGCTTGGTGGTGAAGAACGGATCGAACGCGCGGCTGACCACGCTCTGGGCCATGCCACTGCCGTTATCGGTGACGCTGAGCATCACGTAGTCGCCGGGTTCGAGATTCGGGTAGGCCTCGGTGAATTCCGGCTTAAGCACCTGATTGCTGGTTTCGACCACCAGTTTGCCGCCCTCGGGCATTGCATCGCGGGCGTTGAGTACCAGGTTGAGCAGGGCGCTTTCCAGCTGATTGGGATCTGCTTCGGCGATCCACAACTGGTCGTTGAGGCGCATCTCCAGCTGGATACTTTCGTTGAGGCTGCGTTGCAGCAGCTCGCCCATCGACAGCACCAATGTGTTCATCTGCACGGCTTTGGAGTCCAGCGATTGCCGGCGGGAAAACGCCAGCAAACGGTGGGTCAGGCCGGCCGCGCGGTTGGCTGAAGTGACACCGAGATCGATCAGGCTGTCGAGGTCATCAAGGCGTCCGCGAGCCAGCCGCCGGCGCAGCAGTTCAAGGCTGCCGATAATCCCGGTGAGCATGTTGTTGAAGTCGTGAGCGATGCCGCCGGTCAACTGACCGACCGCTTCCATTTTCTGTGACTGGCGCAGGGCTTCTTCGTTGTGGCGCAGTTGCGCGGTGCGTTCCTCGACCTGTTGCTCAAGGGTTTCCAGGGTCGATTGCAGTCGGCGTTCGCTTTCACTCAAATCGATCAGGCGGTCGCGGGCTTCGTACTGTCGTCGTCGCCCGCGCAGGGCGGTGGAGACCAGACTGACCAGAGTCGCGGGATGAAACGGGCGCTCAAGGAACGTGACGTTGCCCAGCAGTTTGCTCAGGCGCGAGGAGGGGCCCGGTTCCGGGCCGCCATGGTGGGTCAGCAAGACGATCGGCAGATCCGACCAAGCCGGTTGCTGTTCCAGAAAGTGCAGGAGCGTTTCCAGCTCGGGGCCGCGCAGGGCTTCGGTGGCAATTAACAAAAGTCCGGCGCCAGGCTCCAGTTCTGCGCACAGCGCGCCCAGATCCGGGGTGATGACGCCGCCATAACCCGCCTCATTGAGGATCATCAGCGCCACTTGGCTGTCCCGACCCATGGGCGCCAGAATCAGCGCCCGTTCCGGCAGTGATACGGAGGCTGTCACAAGGTTTCTTCCCGCAACAGCGGATTGCTCGCGCCGAGGTAAGTCGGCACGCCACGCAGCACGCCCTGGAACGCTTCCAGCGGTTCGCCGATGGTCATGCCCTGGCCCGAAATGCGGTATTCACGAATGGTCGACTCGTGGCTGCCGGTACGTTTCTTGATGATGGAAATGGCCCGGCGAACTTTGCCGATGGCTTCGAAGTAGCGCAGCAGGATCACCGTGTCGGCCAGGTAAGTGATGTCGACCGGCGCCTGCATGTCGCCGACCAGGCCATGTTGGGCAACGGTCATGAAGGTCGCCGCGCCTTTGCGGTTCAGATATAGCAGCAACTCATGCATGTGCAGCACCAGCGCGTTTTCTTCCGGCATCGCGGCCTGATAGCCGTTGATGCTGTCGATCACCACGGTCTTGATATTGCCTTCATCTACGCAGCGACGCACCCGATGCGAGAACTCGCCGGGGGACAGCTCGGCGGCGTCCACTTGATCGATCAGCAGGTTGCCGGTGGCTTGCAGGGCCTTGAGGTCGATGCCGATGTTTTTCATGCGCTCGAACAGCAAGCCCAGCTCTTCATCAAAGATGAACAGCGCGGCTTTTTCGCCGCGTGCTACGGCAGCGGCGGCGAAGATCATCGAAATCAGCGATTTGCCGGTACCGGCCGGGCCGAGAATCAGCGTGCTGGAACCGGTCTCGATGCCGCCGCCGAGCAGGGCGTCCATTTCCTTGATGCCGCTGGTCAATTGCAGGCGCGGGTAGTCGCTGCGGTGTTCGGCGGCGACCAGTCGTGGGAACACATGGACGCCGTCGCCCATGATGGTGAAGTCGTGGTAACCGCCACGGTATTTCTGGCCGCGATACTTGACGATGCGCACGCGGCGGCGCTCGGCACCGTAATTGGGCGTCAGTTCTTCGAGGCGTATCACCCCGTGGGCGACGCTGTGCACGGTCTTGTCGAGCGACTCGGTGGTCAGATCGTCAAGCAGCAGCACGGTGGCGTCGTAACGCACGAAGTAATGTTTGATCGCCAGAATCTGCCGGCGGTAGCGCAGCGAACTCTGCGCCAGCAGGCGGATCTCCGACAGGCTGTCGAGCACCACGCGGGTCGGTTTGAAACGCTCGACCACTTCGAAAATCTGCTTGGTGGCTTCGCCCAGCTCAAGGTCGGACGAGTACAGCAGGCTTTGCTGATGCTCGGCGTTGAGCAGGCTTTCGGGCGGCGTCAGCTCGAAGATCTCAATGTTTTCGTTCAGCTCCCAGCCATGGGAGGCCGCGCCTTGACGCAATTCACGCTCGGTTTCCGACAACGTGATGTACAGGCAGCGTTCGCCGGCACGGGCGCCCGCCATCAGGAAATGCAACGCGACGGTGGTTTTGCCTGTACCGGGTTCACCTTCGAGCAAAAACACATGCCCTCGGGACAGACCACCGGCGAGGATGTCATCCAGGCCAATGATGCCGGTGGCGGCTTTTGCACTGATCAACTCGTTGGACGTAGACAAAGAATGCCCTCTCATGACTAGGGGAATCGAGGCAGCAGGCTGTATCAGCCGTTGTGCTCTACCTGATTACTTGACCGCTGCCAGTCATGACGGTTCCGATGTTTCGATATCAAAATGTCATTGAATCAGCGGGTAAAGGCTCAGAGTCCCTGCTGTAACGCCGGGTCATCAGGGTTCATCTGCTCCAGTTGCGCGAGCAGAATCTGCACGTTCTGCAACTGGCCGCTTTCCTTCCAGTAATTGATCAGCAGCACTCGCGCCTTGCGGTCGGCTGGGTGACGCTGGACGACTTCCTGCAACTGCTTTTGCGCCGCTTCCAGCTCTTCGGCAGCGTGCAGGGTGGTGGCGAGGTCGTAGCGGTAATCCTTGTTGTCAGGCTCCAGCTCCACCGCTTTGGACAAGCCGAGCAGGGCGAATTCACGCTGGCCGTGGTGCAACAGCCACAGTCCGAGCGCGTGTTGCAGGTAGGCGGAATCCGGTTGCGCCTGCAACTGTTTGGCGAGCAACTGGCGGGCAGCGTCGCTCTGACCCTGGCGGTCGAGGACATCGATCTGCATCACCAGTGCCGGCAGGTTGCCCGGTTCCAGCCGCAGGGTGTTGTCCAGCGCTTGTTGGGCCTGTTTGAGTTCGGCGTTGTGCAGATACAGGCGTGCCAGTTGCGCATAGGTGGCGGCGCTTTCCGGCTGTCCCTTGAGCGCTTGTTCCCAGCCATCGATCGCCTGCTGCAGCGGGGCGAAATACAGCCCCAGTTCATCCGGCGTCAGGCCGAGCAGGGCATTGATCGCAGCGAACCGTACGTTTTGGTCCTCATCGTCGAGCATCGGCCCGAGCAGCAGACTGCGTTGCCCGCCGGGCACCAGTCCGACCACACTTTGAATCGCTGCCAGCCGTACTTCGGGGGCTTCGTTCTGCAGATGGGCGTCGGCCAGTTTCAGCGCTTGCGGGCTCGGATAGTTGGGCAGCTCGGCCAGCAGCCAGACACTGCGTTTGACCGACAGGTCCGGGCGACCCAATTGCTGATACAACTGCCGCGCGGCTCCCGGCTGACCGGAACGGGCGGCCGTCAGGGCTTCGCTGTAGCCGCGCTTGATCGCTTCCGGCACCACCGGGGCGGTGGAGCGCAGGGATAACCAGGCAATGACGACGAGCAGCACAAGGCCAAGGCTGATAAGCAGGTAGCGGCGGGACTGAGGCATGCAGATTTCCGTGAACTGGCGTTCTATAGCAGAACGGCAAGCTTCGACCAGCGAGGGCCGTGAGTCAAACCCCGTGCATGCGAATCGCCCTACAACATCTGTCGATTCAGTTACCCATCAGGCATTCGATGCAGAGTCTACGCTTGCAGGAGTCGCTTCGATGAGAGCCCCCATGCAAGCCCTGCGCAATTATTTCCAGGTCGTGATCCATCCCGGTCAGGCTGTCCTGCTGTTTGCCCTGCGCACCATTGCCGCCGGGCTGTTGACGCTGTATCTGGCGTTTTTGTTCGATCTCGACCAACCCAAGTGGTCGATCATGGCCGTCGTGATTGTTAGCCAGCCGTTGGCCGGCATGGCGCTGGCGCGTAGTTTCGGACAAGTGATTGGCACCACGCTGGGTGCTGCGGTGGCGGTGTTGATCATGGCGATATTCCCGCAGGCGCCGCTTCCGTTCATCACAACGCTGGCACTGTGGCTGGCGCTCTGCACCGCGGGCGGCACATTGCTGCGCTATACCAGTTCTCAGGCATTTGTGCTCAGTGGTTATACCGCCGTGGTGGTGGCATTGCTGGCCATTCCCGACCAGGACGGCACCTTTCTGCTGGCTGTCACCCGCGTTACCGAAACCTTGCTGGCCGTAGCGTGCGTCTGCGTGGTCAGCCTGCTCACCGCGCGTCCGGAAGCAGTTGCCAAAGGTTACTTCGCCAAGGTCGATCAGGTGATCAAACTGGCTGCCAGTCACTCCGCTGCGGTGATTCGAACAGAAGAAAGTGAAGCCGACTTTCAGCGCCGTCAGATGCAGTTGCTCGGTGAAATCAGCGCGCTCGAAGGGTTGCGCCGCCATCTGTATTTCGATGCCCCACGGTTGCGCGGTGCCGACAATCTGGTGCTGCTGTTGGGTAATCAACTGATGTTGCTGACCTCGCGTTTGACTGCATTACGTCATCAGCGCGAATTGCTCACCGAACGTTGGGAGGGCGATCTTCCTCTGGACGTACAGCGCTTGCGTGCAGAAGAGCTCGCACTTCTCGACCAGTTGGCGCAGTTGGGCCGAGCGCTGCCCGCCGAGCGGCGGCATCAATTCATCACGCTGCAGCAGCAGTTTGAAGCCTTGGCGTATGAGGCCGAACAACTGACCGAAGACATGAGCGCTATCCTGCGCTCGCTGGCGTGGGCGTTACGCTGGGAGCAGGCGCGGCTGTTGCAGCAACTGGAGCAGATTCTGGAGTTGAGTGATGCCATTCAGGAAGGGCGCGAAGCCAGTTGTCTGTATCGCGGTCAGGCCAGCCCGCTGCATCTGGATTTCACACTGGCTTCAATGAACGCCATCCGCGCCTTTACCGCATTACTGGTAGCCGGGTTGATCTGGATCGAAACCGCCTGGGATGGGGCGCGGGGCGGGATGATTCTGGTGGGGATTCTCTGTTCGCTGATGGCGACATTCCCGCGGCCACTGATGGCCGCGCAGAGTTACGCGCGTGGGTTGGGACTGGCACTGGTGGTCTCGGCGTTCTATCAATTCATGCTGGTGCCGACCATCAGTGATTTCGAGCCATTGGCGTTGATGCTGGCACCGCTGCTGTACGTGATCGCTGTCGGTTTGGCGAGCCCGACGACCGCGGGCATTGGTATGGGTCTGGGGTTGTCGAGTTTCCTCCTGCTCGGCCCACAGAATGTCGGCACCGGGCAGAACACTGCAATTCAATGGTTCGAATTCGCCGGCGCCTATGTCAGCGCGGCGATGCTCGCTTTGATGGTCTATGCATGGATTTTCCCGTTCCGCCCGGCATTGCGTATTCGCCGCTTTTATAACGAGGCGCGTGAGCAGGTTTATGAACTGACCAAAAAACCGGCCACCGATGAACAGCAATTCGCTTTCGAAAGCCGTATGGTCGACCGACTGACCAGCATGCTTGGCTTGCTGCCGGCCGTGAGCGAGCGCGCCATGCAGCAGCTCTATGAAATCAGTCTGGCGTGCGTCGCATTGGGCGTAGCAATGCATCAACTCCGGCAGCAGGCGCAGAACAATGCATTGCTGAGGGACGCGTTCAGCCAGCAATTGGCTTCGGCGCTGCGCAAGACCGGCCGTTTTGTGGCCGGGCGCCAGGACGTGCAATTGCAAGCGTTGTTGACCTCGCTCCAGCTATTGGGTGATGAGCTGGACGAGTTGCACGTCGCCAGCCACGAACATTTGTGGTCGGTGTTTCGCATGCGCGTGGCGCTGTTGATCGTCGTGTCTTTCCTGAAACGCCACGGCGAATACCTGCAACGTAACGTCTCGGAAGGAGAACCGGCCCTTGCCCATTGATTTCGAAATGGGTGGCGTTTATCTGCCACCCATTGCCCAGGCCCTATTGCTGGCGATACCGATATTTATGCTCCTGGACTGGTGTTTGCGACGTCTGGGTGTGTTGCGACTGGTCTGGCACGAGGCGCTGTTTGAGGGCGCCTTGTATGCATGCGTTTGTGCCTCGCTGATTTTGCTGATGGGAGCCTGATGCCTTGAAAGTGTTACTCGCTCGAACAACGACATTAGCGGTGGTGTTGCTGGCCATCGTGCTTGGCTGGTTTGCCTGGGAGCATTACACCCGTGCGCCTTGGACGCGGGATGCGCGGGTGAGGGCGGATGTGGTGACGCTATCAGCCGATGTTTCCGGGCGTATCGTCAGCCTCGTGGTGCAGGACAACCAGCATGTCGACAAGGGGCAATTGCTCATGGAGATCGATCCGGCGCGCTACAGCCTGGCAGTCGAGCATGCGCGGCGTTCGGTCGAGGTGGCGAAGGCGACGCTGGGGCAATCACAGGCATCCATCGTCGCCAGTGAAGCGCTGCTCAAACAACGCCAGAGCGAAGAGCGGCGCCGGCGTACGCTCAAGCAGGGTTTTGCAATTTCCGGGGAAGAATGGGAGAAGTCCAATACCGATGTGGCGGTGGCTCAGGCTGATCTGTTGCGCAATCAGGCCAATCTCGGGCTGGCCGAGGCCAATGTGCAATTGGCGATTGCTGCACTGACTCAGGCGGAACTGGACTTGCAGCGTACTCGTGTCGAATCGCCTGTCAGCGGTTACGTCACTAATCTGCTGACCCGACAGGGTGATTACGCGGTGGCGGGTGGTGCACTGCTGGCACTGGTCGACAGCGATTCGTTCTACGTCAGCGGTTACTTTGAAGAGACCAAATTGCCGCGAATCGAGGAGGGGGACCGCGTGCGCGTGCAGTTGATGAGCGGAGAAACCTTTGGTGGCACGGTCCAGAGCATCGCCTTTGCCATCGCCGACCGGGAAAACGCCACGGGTGGCCGACTGCTGGCCAATATCAATCCGAGTTACACCTGGGTGAAGCTGGCGCAGCGGGTGCCGGTGCGCATCGGCATTGATGGTGACTATGCCGGCAAGAATCGATTAAGGGCCGGTACGACAGCCACTGTCACTGTTCTGGAAGCGCAAAACCATCAGGCCAAAAAAAGCCCCGCGACCGAATGATACGCGGGGCAAAAAAATTGGTTGGTTGCGGCCAACCAAAGGAGCTCTTTAACAACTATTACTTACTGGCGACGGTTTCCGGCTGCCAGCCACCACCCAAGGCCTTGTAGATCGCGACGATGCCGCGATACAGATCAACTTCGGCCTGTGCCTGGCTGTCTTCGGCATTCAGGCGTTCGCGCTGAGCATCGAGCAGCACGAGGAAGTCGGTGGTGCCTTCGCGGTAGCGGATTTCCGCCAGATCGGCAGCCTTGCGGCTCGATTCACTCTGACGAATCAGCGAGATCAGCCGTTGCTGACGCTTGCCGTAATCGCTGAAGGCGTTTTCCGATTCTTCCAGCGCCAGCAACACCTGTTGCTCGTAGGTGGCGAGTGCGCCTTCGGCGTCGGCATCGGCGCCGCGCAGACGCGCGCGCACGCTGCCCAGATCGAACGCCGCCCAGGTGATGCTCGGGCCGAGTGCCCAGGCGTTGGCCGCCGAGGAGCCGATCTGCGAACCACGCCCGGCCGTCCAGCCGAGGAACCCGCTGAGGCTGACCCGTGGAAACAGATCAGCCTTCGCCACACCGATTCGCGCGGTGGCCGAGGCCAGTTTGCGTTCGGCGCTGAGGATGTCCGGCCGGCGTTGCAGCAGTTCACCCGGATCGCCGATCGGCAGGGCCTTGGCAATCGCCGGCAAGTCTTTCGGGCTCAGATCCACGGTCAGTTTGTCGGGACGTTCACCCAGCAGGGTCGCGATGCGGTTTTTCTGCCGAACCTGTTCCGCCTGCAATTGCGGCACGCTGGCTTCGACCGAGGCCAGACGCGCATCGGCACGTTCGACGTCGAGCTGATCGCCCACGCCGGCGTCACGCAGGCTGATGGTGATCTTGCGCGACTCCTGCTGGTTTTCCAGGTTGGCCACGGCGATCTTCTCGCGCAATTGCGCACCGCGCAGTTGACCGTAGGCGTCCACCAGTTCGGCAATCATGGTGACTTGCAACTGGTACAGATCGGCTTCGGCCGCCTGCTGGTCTGCGTCGCTGGCTTCCAGATTGCGCTGGATCCGGCCGAACAGATCGAGTTCCCAGGCCATGTCCAGACCCAGATCGTAGCGTTCGCTGTTGACCCGTTTGGTGGTCTGGCCGGTGATTTGCCCCTTGGCCAGATCACTGCTCGCGCGGCTGGTGATGGTCGGCATCGCATCGTTGCTGACGTCGTCGCGGATCGCCCGGGCGGCTTTCCAGCGGGCGAACGCCACGCGCAGTTCACGGTTGCCTTGCAGCGATTGCGTCACCAACTGGTTGAGGGTCGGGTCGTCGAATTGCTGCCACCAGATGCCTTCGAATTTCGAACGGTCAAAGTTCTTCTGACCGGCAGCGCCGTCGGTGGCGGTCGTGATGTTGGCCGCCTCCGTCGCCGGGGTCTTGTAGTCAGGGCCGACGGCGCAGGCGCTCAATGCCAGCACCAGCAGACTCGGCAGGAAGACTTTCAGACTCATTATTGCGCCTCCAGTGGCTTTTGAAGAGCTTGCGCCTTGGCCGCTTTGCGGGCTTCGCCACGCTCGACGAAATTACGGATCAACACGTAGAACACTGGCGTCAGCAACAGACCGAAGAAGGTTACCCCGAGCATCCCGGAGAACACCGCCACACCCATCGCGTGCCGCATCTCGGCACCGGCACCGCTGGAGAACACCAGTGGCACCACACCCATGATGAACGCGAAGGAGGTCATCAGGATCGGCCGCAGACGCAGGCGGCAGGCTTCCAGTACCGCAGCCAGCGGGTCGAGACCTTCCAGCTGTTTATCCTTGGCGAACTCGACGATCAGAATCGCGTTCTTGCACGCCAGGCCCACCAGTACGATCAGGCCGATCTGGGTGAAGATGTTGTTGTCGCCGCCGGAGACAATCACCCCGGTGATGGCCGACAGCAGGGTCATCGGTACGATCAGGATCACCGCCAGTGGCAGGCTCCAGCTTTCGTACTGCGCCGCGAGCACCAGGAACGCCAGCAATACGCAGAGCGGGAACACGAACAGCGCGGTGTTACCGGACAGAATCTGCTGGTAGGTCAGGTCGGTCCACTCGTAGGTCATGCCGTTCGGCAATTCATCCTTGAGCAGTTTCTCGATGGCTTTTTCGGCCTGGCCGGAGCTGTAGCCGGGGGCTGCCGCACCGTTGATTTCCGCAGTGATGAAGCCGTTGTAGTGCATCACGCGATCCGGACCCGAGGTGTCGCTGACCTTGATGAAGGTCGCCAGCGGGATCATTTCGCCCTTGTTGTTGCGCACTTTCAGTTGACCGATCTGGTCGGATTCGAGGCGGAACTGTTGCTCAGCCTGAACGTTGACCTGATAGGTGCGTCCGAAACGGTTGAAGTCGTTGGCATACAGCGAACCCAGGTAAATCTGCAGGGTGTCGAAGATGTCGCTGACGGCCACGCCGTGGGTCTTGGCCTTTTCGCGATCGATGGCAGCATCGACCTGCGGCACGTTCACGGTGTAGCTGGTGAACAGCCCCGCAAGCTCAGGCACGCTGTGGCTCTTGGTGATGATGTTCATCGTCTCTTTGTACAGCTCGTCGTAGCCCAGGTTGCCCCGGTCTTCGATTTGCAGGCGGAAACCACCAATGGTGCCCAGACCTTGTACCGGCGGAGGCGGGAAGATCGCCATGTACGCTTCCTGAATGTTCGCGTACTGACCGTTCAAGGCTCCGGCGATTGCACCGGCGGACATGCTCGGGTCTTTACGCTCGTCGAACGGTTTCAGGGTCACGAACACGATGCCGGCGTTCGGACTGTTGGTGAAGCCGTTGATCGACAGGCCCGGGAACGCTACGGCGCTTTCCACGCCCGGCTGTTTCAGCGCCAGGTCGGACATGCGCTTGATCACGTCTTCGGTGCGATCCAGGCTCGCGGCGTCCGGCAGTTGCGCGAAGGCCACCAGGTATTGCTTGTCCTGGCCAGGTACGAAACCGGTCGGTGTACTGGAGAAACCGAAGAACGTCAGCACCATCAGGCCTGCATACAACAGCAGGGCGATGCCGCTGCCACGGATGACCCGGCGCACTGTACCGACGTAACCGTGACTGGCCTTTTCAAAGAAGCGGTTGAACGGACGGAACAACCAGCCACCAAAGATCTTGTCGAGCACTTTGGAGAAGCGGTCTTTCGGCGCGTCATGACTTTTCAGCAACACAGCGGCCAGCGCTGGCGACAGGGTCAGCGAGTTGAACGCGGAGATCACGGTCGAGATCGCAATGGTCAACGCAAACTGCTTGTAGAACTGCCCGGTGAGGCCGGAGATGAACGCCGCCGGAACGAACACCGCACACAGCACCAGCGCGGTTGCGATGATCGGGCCGGTCACTTCACGCATCGCTCGCTTGGTCGCTTCGACCGGGGTCAGTCCGAGCTCGATATTCCGTTCGACGTTCTCCACCACCACGATGGCGTCGTCCACCACGATCCCGATCGCCAGTACCAGGCCGAACAGCGACAGGGCGTTGAGCGAGAAGCCGAACAGGTGCATGACTGCAAACGTACCGATCAACGATACCGGCACCGCCACCAATGGAATGATCGAGGCGCGCCAGGTCTGCAGGAACAGGATCACCACCAGCACCACGAGGATCAGCGCTTCGAAGAGGGTGTGAACCACCGCCTCGATCGAGCCGCGTACGAAGATCGTCGGGTCATAGACGATGCTGTAGTCCATGCCTTGCGGGAAGCCTTTCTTCAGCTCTTCCATCTTGCCGCGAACTTCGTTCGAGATATCGATGGCGTTGGAGCCAGGACGCTGGAAGATCGGGATTGCTACAGCAGGCTGGTTGTTCAGCAGCGAACGCAGAGCGTACTGGCTGGAGCCCAGCTCGACGCGCGCGATGTCCTTCAGACGAGTGATTTCACCGTTGTCGCCTGCGCGAATGATGATGTTCTCGAACTCTTCTTCAGTGACCAGACGGCCCTGAGTGTTGACCGACAGCTGGAAGCTCTGGGCATTCGGGGCAGGGGGCGCACCGAGTTGACCGGCAGCGACCTGACGGTTCTGCTCACGAATCGCCGTCACCACGTCAGTGGCGGTCAGATTGCGCGAGGCGGTCTTGTTCGGATCGAGCCAGACCCGCAGCGAGTAGTCGCCCATACCGAACAGCTGCACGTCACCGACACCGCCCAGACGAGCCAGCTCATCCTTGATGTTGAGGATCGCGTAGTTGGACAGGTAGAGCATGTCGTAACGTTTGTCCGGCGAGGTCAAGTGCACAACCATGGTCAGGTCGGGCGAGGCCTTGTCGACGGTGATACCGATGCGCGTCACTTCCTCGGGAAGTTTCGGCTCGGTCCGGGTCACCCGGTTCTGCACCTGCACCTGCGCGTTGTCCAGGTCGGTGCCCAGGGCGAAGGTGATGGTCAGGGTGATCTTGCCGTCAGCGGTGGACTGCGAGGACATGTACAGCATGTTCTCGACGCCGGTGATGGCCTGCTCCAGCGGAGCGGCCACGGTTTCACCGATGACTTTGGGGTTGGCGCCCGGGAAGTTGGCACGCACCACCACGGTCGGTGGCACGACTTCCGGGTATTCGCTGATCGGCAGCTGGAACAGCGAGATCGCACCGGCGATCAGGATCAACAGCGAGAGCACCGCTGCGAAGATCGGCCGTGAAATGAAGAATTGGGAAAAATTCATCGGAGTTGTCGTCCCTTAACCGCGTGGGGTCGTAGCGGCCAGCTTCACAGCCGTACCCTGTGCACCTTTGGCGGGTGCGACTTTGGGCAGGTTGCTGGCTTCCAGCGCTTGACGTTGTTGAGCCAGAGCGGCAATGGTCTGCTCGCTGGCCATCGGGATCACTTCAGGCGTCACCGGCGAACCCGGACGTACCCGCTGCAGACCCTTGACGATGATCGTGTCGTCCTTGTTCAGACCGGTGCGCACAATGCGCAGGCCTTCGATTTTCGGCCCCAGTTCGACGGCGCGGTAAGCGGTCTTGTTGTCCGCATCCATCACCAGCACGAACTTCTTGCCCAGATCGGTACCGACCGCTTCGTCGTTGATCAGCATGGCGTTGTAGGTGCCGCTGCCGACCAGTTTCAAGCGTGCGTACAGGCCCGGGGTGTAGGTGCCGTCGCTGTTGTCGAACACCGCACGACCACGGATGGTGCCGGTTTTCGGGTTGACCTGGTTGTCGACGAAGTTCATCTGACCGAGGTGCGGGTTGCCGTCTTCATTGGACAGACCCATGTACACCGGAGTGGTGGCGCCACGTTGGCCGTTGCGGGCGAGTTGGGTGTATTTGAGGAACACACGCTCGTCGGCGTCGAAGTAGGCGTAGACCTTGTCGGTGGAGACCACGCTAGTCAGCGGGGTGGTGTCAGCAGTCACCAGGTTACCGGCGGTGATCTCGGCACGGCTGACGCGACCGCTGATGGGCGCGGTGACGCGGGTGAAGCTCAGGTTCAGCTTGGCCAGGTCCAGTTGCGCCTGCAGGGCGCCGACGGCGGCGCGGGCTTCCTGGGCAGCGCTGGTGCGCGAGTCGGCCAGTTCAGCGGAAATCGCGTTGCTCGCACGCAGACGTTCGCCACGCCCGGCTTCGTTTTCACTGCGAGTGGCATTGGCGCGGGCCTGGGCTACCAGGGCTTCGAGGCGGCGCACCTCAGCCTGGAAAGGACGCGGATCGATCTGGAACAGCAGGTCACCTTTCTTGACCAGCGCACCTTCGGTGAACGCCACCTCGTCGATCTGGCCGGAGACTCGCGGACGGATTTCAACGGTTTCCGGTGCTTCGAGGCGCCCGGTGAATTCGTCCCACTCGTTGACCGGTTGTTCCAGCACCTTGGCCACGCTGACTTTAGCAGCGGGCATAGTGGCGGCAGTCTCCGGAGTCTTGCCGCAAGCGCTCATCACCAGCACGGCCAGCATGGCCAAGGGGAAGCGCAAATGTTTGAGTGACTGTTCCATGGAATCATCCGCCAATGTATTGAAGATGGGCGGATGATGCTCGGCGGGCTGTGATGGCACGAATCGAATGAAGCAAAGGTAACTATCATTCGGAATGATATAAGACCGATTCGAGCCCTCTAGCATGCACCTTTCGTTAGGGTGCTATCAATCTTTTTGATGATGTTCGTGTCTGCCCGTTGAACGTCAGACTTCTACTGCATGGTCAATCGCCGCGTGAAAGCTTCCTCGGGCAAATCCTCAGCATTTCGCGAGCAATTTGACCAATTGCCATTTCGAGAGAAAAACAGGGCTATTTTGTGGCAGTATGCCACTATTGAGGGCACTTATTTCTTGTCAGTGCCTTCCAGGTCGTAAAGCTTTCCTGCTGCAGTTATCCATCCCTAATTCATTACAAGGACCGTTATATGAATCAAGCCGTGAGCGAACGGTTTGCGCCGCATTTGTCGCTTGAGGTGGAGGGCATAACCGTTGCTTCCACGAACCTGGAAAACGTATTCAACGCCAAGAAGATTCCGTCCAGCGACGGCAGCTATATTTTTGGCAACCTGAGTTTGCCTGAATATCAACGCCCCTATCGCTGGAGCGAGGAACAACTGGGACGGCTGCTCGATGATTTGCGGGAATTCTTCAGCACGGATGCACCGGGTCATGATTTCTACCTTGGCAGCATCATCCTGCACCAGCAAGGTGGCGACGGGCGTGAACGGGGTCTTCTGAATATCATCGACGGCCAGCAACGCATCACCAGTCTGGCGCTGCTGCATTGCCTGCAGAAGGGCGACAAGGGGACACCTGCGCTGGAGTTCAACTCGCCGGAAAGCTATCGGCGTATTCAACAAAATCTTCGTTGGTTAGAGCAGCAAACGTTGCCGCGGATCGACTTTTCGCGCATCAACGTCACGCTGGTCGTCACGCGCCGAGAAGATGATGCCTACCGCTTTTTCGAGACCCAGAACACTTCCGGTGTTCGTCTGGGTGGCGCGGACATTATCAAGGCTTATCATTTGCGCAGCGTGAACGCGGCGACACAGAATGACTTTGCCCGGACCTGGGAGCGGCTGGGTGATCTCAAGCCACTGGTCGCTACGCTGATGAAATCCCGGCATTGGCAAAGCCTGCGCTGGCGCAATGTTGCCAGTGATCGTGATCCGCTGCTCGAGCGCAAGCAAATCGTCACGGAACTCGCCGAGCGAACGCTGGCGAATACTTCCGACATTGCCTATCGACCGTTACAGGTGCATCGCGATGCCTGGGGTAAGGAGACGCATAGCGTCCAGCCGGGGTACGCCATGCGACAGCCCTTGGGCTCCGGGGTTAACACAATGCGTTACGTCGCCTATTTCCATGGCCTTCGCCAGGCGTTGCTCGACGTTGGTGAAGCACCGCTCAAAGGCTCTTTTGCCTATTACTACAAACGCTTGTCCAGAGATGCGTGCGGCAGCGTGTTCCTGAGCAGAGCATACGAATGCGCTTTGCTGATGTACGCCAGCCAGTACGGTACTGCCCGGCTGCTTGAAGTCAGCCTGTGGATGTTCCGGGTAATCTTTTCTCTGCGTCTGATCAACGATGTCAGTGTTCGCGAAGACGGGGTTCAAGCGCACATCAGAGACAACCCGCTGCTGGACTGGATCGCCAGCAGCCATAGTGAAGATGAGCTATTGGACTGTTTGCGTGGTTATAAATACACACCAACCGGGGTGGGGCTCGATAAACACAGTATCAAGAAGCGCTTCGTGGAGTCGGTTTCCATTACGCTTGATTTGAATCTGCCCTGGCCAGAACCGGGTCAGGTCGCCGCTGAATACGATGCTGCGCTGTGTGCCGCCATTCAACGTATCAGCCTTGCTGACAATGCCCGTCAAGGAGGCAAATGATGAGTGCTCAGGTCCGGTCCTGTGTTCAAACGGCAGCGACGCTGTGCCAGCAAGGTATTTCGCTGACTATTCCTTGCTATCAACGTCCGTATGTCTGGCCTAGCAGCGATGTGGAAGATCTGCTGGAGCAGATCATCCTGTCAAGCGAGCGTGATGCCGACGATCAACCCGCACAAGCGCATTACTTTTTTGGCACCGTGCTGACCAGTGAAGTGCTCCAGGGCTCCAATTCCAAGGCTGCCATCACCTATGAGCTCATTGATGGCCAGCAACGAATGACGACATTGATGGTGCTGGCGCTCGCTCACTGTTCGTTGCTGCCATCCTCGCCACTGCGCTCGCTGGTGATTCTTGGCAATGCTCCGAGACTCACCTTCAATATTCGTGAGGAGGTCCAGACTCGGTTAAGTGCATGGGCGGATTTGACAGACATTGAGCTGGATGAAAAGGAGGATTCCAATCCCTACCTCATACATTTGAGCGCTGCCCGAAAAGTAGCCTGCGACAGATTTAAAAGGTTGCAGTCCAGGGGCGGCGAGCAGGCCCTTGAGCGCGTCGGGAACTACCTGTTCAACCACGTGACCTGGGTCAACAATGTCATGCCCGCTGGCATGGACCTGAACAAACTGTTCGCGACGCTGAACACCAGCGGGCTCCAGCTGGAGCAGACGGATATCCTCAAGGCTCGGTTGATGAAGTGCATCAAGCAGAACCGTGCCACTTACGAGGGTATCTGGCAGGCCTGCGAAGATATGGGGAATTACTTCGAGAAGAACCTGCGCGCTGTCTTTGCGGGTACTCATTGGGGAGCCTTGAGGTTCAACGACCTTGCGGAGCACTCCATTGACGATTTCTCTCTTGAGCGCCCTGCAGGCGGCTACGCGAAAGGCCGTACTATCAGTGAAATACTTTCGATGAAAGTGCAGGACGAGGCGTCTGAAGTGCAGCGCGAGAAGGATGAGGCGCGTTATCAGTCAGTCATCAGCTTTGGCCTGTTGCTGATGCATGCCTTTCGAATCTATCGGCACACTCTTGATAGTCGTGATATCGGCTCAAGGCTTAACGACAGTAACCTCAATGAGTGTTTCTCCGGTTTTGTCGAAACAGCCACGGCGGCGCAAGCCAAGGCGTTCATGGAATGCCTCTGGAAGGTGCGGTTTCAGTTCGACCGCTGGGTCGTCAAGTGGGTGCGCCTGGGCGAGGAAGATGAACGTACCTTGCGCCTGTGTACCATCAACAATCGAAGCAAAGGTAATGGCCCCGATTGGCGCACGGTTACTCAGGATACTTGCGACTTGAGCCAACTGCAGAGCATGCGTTATCTCACGGGTGAGCGTAGTGCACAGTATTGGCTGACACCGTTCCTTGGCAGGCTGGTCGACTCTCCGGATATGAAAGAGCCTCAAGTGCTGGCCTTGCTCGAACAGATCGATAACCAGCTCTCGATCACCGAAATGACCCAAAAGGAAGCGAGTTATCGGCTGTTGTCGGGTGATATCGCCGAACCGGTGTCCATCGCGGCGACGTTGGCTTATCTCAAGGAGTCCAATGGCACAAGCTTCGAGCACTATTGGTTCCAGAAGCTGGAATACATACTGTGGCGTGAGCGCAGCACCTTCGACTGGTTTGACCCTGATAGATTGCGCCAGTACAGGATTACATCGAAAAACTCGGTTGAACACGTGCACCCGCAGAACGAAGAGTTCCACAGCACATTACCTGAAGAGCTCTTGCATGGATTCGGCAATCTGGTACTGCTGAGTCCGGGGGAGAATTCCTCGTACAGCAACCTGGCGGTCATCAAGAAGCAAGCAGCATTTCGCGCCAAACCGAAGTACGACTCCTTGAAGCTTGCGCACATGTTTCATGTGCTGGGCAAGGGTGATAAATGGGGCCAGGAGCAGATCGAAACGCATGCGAAAGCGATGCTCTTGCTTATCGAGGAACACTACGACAGATAACTGTCATGCTTCCAACTTCCGCTCCGTCCCAAGTTTACGATCGGGTATTCGATGATTATTGTTGAACGACATAGTGTGCCGCCGCCCCCAGCTTTGCTTGATTACCAGCGGCGTGAAATGGAGCGGCTGAGATCGATTTTTGAATCGGCGGATGGCAGGCATTCACAAACAGTCATTGATTTCCGGATGCCACCACCCCTCCGGGGGCTGGTGCGTGAAGCGCTCCAGAATCTGTTTGGAGGCAAATGCGCATTTTGTGAATGTGCCGCCACCGAAATCGATCACTTTCGACCATATAGGCGTGCAGGCCGGGCCGATGGCAGCATCGACCCGCAACACTACTGGTGGCTGGCTTATGACTGGGAAAATCTGTACTTGTGCTGTTCAAGGTGTAATGCCAAGAAGCGAAATCTATTCCCTGTGTTGGGGCCGGTTGCTTCCCCTCTTGGCGATAGGCAGTCCCTGATAGACGAACAACCGCTGTTGTTAGACCCGTGTCGGGACGATCCTGAAAAGCATCTGAAGTTTCTCAGCGATGGTCAAGTCATTGCCCTCACCGAACGGGGTGCGGCAACGATCAAGGTATTTCAACTTAATGATGCGGCGTTGGTCAGGAGCCGCCTTCAACGTGCTTCGGACCTCATCAGAAAATGTGAGGCGTTGTTGTCACTGGAGTCTTTGAAGGGGCTCGACGAAACAGCGTTTCGTCGTTTTTTTTCTGATCTTGAGCCGGTTTCCGCCATCACATCAGTCGTACTCGATGCGTTTTTTTCATCGGACTCCGCGGTTCCTGTAACACCTCCCGAACCACCGGTAGCAGCGCCTGAGGCGATGAAGACAATTCCCGACGCCATCTGGCTCGAGGGAATTGAAATCCACAACTTCAAGGTGATCAGTGACCTCAAGATAAAGTTTCCTCCATTGCAGAGTAACGGTGAACACGCTATCCAGCCTTGGCTTATGGTGCTGGGTGAAAATGGCGTCGGAAAGAGCAGCCTGCTCCAGGCCATCGCGTTGACCATGAGACCTGCGGAGGAGCTTGACGCGCTGGACGCAAGTATTTGGCTTCGCAAGGGGCGGGATGTTAAAGATGGCTTTGTTCGTCTGGAGTTTTCCGACGGCAGTCAGCGGAAGATGACCTTTACAAAAAACGACAAGGCATTTCGCATCACAGGTGACGTGCCAGATTTGCCTGTTCTGGCTTATGGTTCCACTCGTCTACTGCCCAGTGACGATGTTGCCGCACCTGCCGCGCCGCCGCGCGTAAGTGTTCTGAACCTGTTTGACCATATCCATCCACTTGTGCAGGTTGAACAGTATCTCAGCAACAAGAGAAAGATCAGCGAGGACCAATTCACTCTTCTGGCCACCAGTCTGAAGGATTTATTGCCGGTCAGTTCGGACGCCAGACTCACTCGCAAGAACAAGCACATGTTCAGCGAAATCGACGGCAGGACGGTATCGCTCAGTGAGTTGAGTGATGGATACAAGTCCGTCCTGGCTCTGGCGATGGACATTATGTTCCATTTGACCAGTAGTACATTTGACATGGAATCTGCGCAAGGCGTGGTCATGATTGATGAGCTCGAACTTCATCTTCATCCCCGCTGGAAAATTCAGATCGTCGACCGGTTGCGCCAGTTGTTCCCTCACGTACGCTTTATTGTCAGCACCCATGACCCGTTGTGTGTCCAGGGTTTGAAAGAGGGCGAGTTGTGGGTTATGGCCAAGCACCCCGAAGACAAGCGCTTTATTTTCGAACAGATCGATGTCCCGCCAGGCACTCGCGCCGATGAGATCCTCACCGGCCCGTGGTTCGGTCTTCAATCGACGATCGATACCGATACCTTGCTGCTCATGTCTGAGCACTGCGTGCTCTTGCAGCAGAATCCGCCGGACGCGCAACGCCTCGCTGAACTGGAAGCCACGCTTCGTCAGCGCATGGTCACGTTCGGGAGTACGCGTGCCCAGCGTGCGGCCCTGGTTGCTGCTGCAGTACTCGATGCCGGTATGTCGGAATCTCAGGCGAATCAATTGATCAGGCATCGCCTGAAAAACATCCAGCGAGGCGGTTCGGATCAACGACAAGGACGCGACGATGCGTAAGCTCGTACGACCACCGATAGCCGCCGATTTCGAAGAGAAGACCAAGTCGACAAAAGCGGCCGTCGCCAAGGCCGTGGCGAATAGGGGGGATGTCAGTTTCTCGAATCTGTGGTCGGATTACAAAAGAGATTTCAGCCAGGCGCAACTCGGCAGGTGCGGATACTGCGAAGGCCAGGTACTGGGCCTTCAATATGGTGACGTCGAGCATATCCAGCCAAAGGCGGAGGTTCATACCCTTGAAGACAAGCCAGAGGACTGGGGCAGAGAAGTTCCCTGGAGTTCATCGGTGGCGGGGCGAAAGAGAAAAAATAGTGTCATCAAGCCCGGTTACTGGTGGCGAGCCTATAGCTGGGACAATTATTTACTCAGCTGTCAGATATGCAATCAGCAGTGGAAGACTAATTTCTATCCCGTTGCAGGCGTGCATGTGGTGTGCCCCACGCAAACTTGCCGACCCTTACTGCTTTCACCGTTTGATGATCATTTCGAGGCGCAGATCCACTTCACCTATGGCCGGTTGGGTGAAATCCGCGCACTCACTGACGAAGGCAAGGCGACGATTGCAACCTGTGGGCTCGATCGCCCCAGCCTTCGACTGGCCCGCTATAAAATCGCACGGGCCACGCATGAACATCTTGACGAAATTGCGCGCGATGTCACTGAGCGGGATGTCCTGCGAGTGCTGGAGTGCATTGCCGAGGACGGTTGTGAGACCAGACCTTACTGCGGCATGGTGAGAGTGATCTTCTTTCAGCGAACAGAGATGCAATGGGATGATTTGTACGATTTGATCTCCTGTCTGAGGGAGAGTGGCAATGCCGATCGTTCATTGTGCGATTGTTGATAATTGGCCGCAGATCACGACTGAGTCGGACCAACAGCGATGGGCGATGCAAACTCACTGAGCGCTTCATCCTCGTTGGACAATTCAACATTTCTTTATAGTAGAGTCGTTTTCGAACCACCTGTTGTCTGAAGTTTTTCGGCAATGGGTGTACAAAACGACAGATGGGCACAGATCGCTTGCGCACAAGCTCGCACGATCATCGAAGAGTATTACGACGTTTAAATGAGTGATTCTACGGCGACAAACAACGGCAACTGGTACGCAGTCATTGCCTTGGCACTGGCTGCGTTCGTGTTCAACACCACCGAGTTCGTCCCGGTCGGTCTGTTGAGTTCGATCGGCAGCAGCTTCGACATGTCGACCGCGCAGGTCGGCCTGATGTTGACCATCTATGCGTGGGTGGTGTCTCTGACGTCGCTGCCGATCATGCTGCTGACGCGCAACGTCGAGCGGCGGAAATTGCTGATTGTGCTGTTCGGGATGTTTATCGCCAGTCACATTCTGTCGAGTCTGGCGACCAGCTTCGGTGTACTGCTGGTGAGCCGGATCGGTGTGGCGTTGTCGCATGCGTTGTTCTGGTCGATCACCGCGTCTCTGGCCGTGCGCCTGGCGCCACCGGGCAAGCAGGTTCAAGCCTTGGGCTTACTTGCAACCGGTACTTCGCTGGCTATGGTGCTGGGTATTCCCCTCGGTCGCTTGTTGGGCGAGGCCATGGGCTGGCGTACCACGTTCATTGTGATTGCCGGCTTTGCCGCAGCGCTGGTGTTCTGCCTGGCGAAGGTACTGCCGCTGCTGCCCAGCCAGAACTCGGGCTCGCTCAAGAGCCTGCCTGTATTGCTGAAGCGACCCGCGCTGGTGGCCGTCTATGTTCTGACGGCGATGGTGGTGACGGCACAGTTCACTGCCTACAGCTACATCGAACCGTTCGTACTGACCGTGGCCAACATGAGCGGCGACGTGGTCACGCTGCTGCTGTTGCTATTCGGCGGTGCCGGCATTTTCGGCTCGCTGCTGTTCAGCTACCTGCACAGCTATAACCCCCAGCGCTTTCTGATCATCTGCGTATCGGTGCTCGCAATGTGCCTGGCTTTGCTGTTGCCGTTGAGCGGCAATGTTTCATACCTCGGCGTGCTGAGTGTGTTCTGGGGAATGGCAATCATGGGCTTCGGTCTGGCGTTGCAGTCGAAAGTCCTGGTGTTGGCGCCGGACGCCACCGACGTGGCGATGGCGCTGTTTTCCGGGATCTACAACATCGGTATCGGCGGCGGGGCACTGGTGGGGAGTTGGGTCGGTAGCCAGTTTGGTTTTGCTTACATCGGGGTGGTTGGCGGGATGCTGGCGGCTTCGGCGCTGGCGTTTTACTGCGTGTCGATACATCGCAACAGCCGGGTTGGGGTTTGAATGTTTGGCTGCCTGGTTAATGCGCAGGCAGCTCAAGGCTGTCCGGGTCGCCGAAGAGCATTTTGACATTGCTCTAGATCAATGCTTTCAGGCCGATAATTATCGGAGCTGCTCCCACATTTGCCCCCGCTTGCATGTCGTACTCAATCGACATTGACAGGGACCTCGCAGACCAGGGCAGGGGCTATCACCGCTCCGGTGACACCATCGCCAAGTTATAAATCTGCGCATCAATCACTGACTGGCATTGTGCTATGATGCGGCTCGTGTTCAGGCCATTTCATTTGAAGTAGGGATGCGTATGAGAGTTGAGCAGATTGTTGAGCAATTGTTTCACAAATACTTAGCCATTGCCGAAGATCCGTCTGTAGACGATAAAACTAAAAAGCTCTATGTCCGACCACTCATTGGATGTATGGAAGTTGCAATCGATTTGGCATCATTCCATGACGACAGAAAACAAAGTGTCCAAAATTTTGTTGGGCTGATGCAGCTTATATCAACAGCTTTCGTGAATAATCTACGCCTGACTCTTGAAAATAGTTTAGGTCTCGATACCGATACTGATGATACCGCACTTCAGCTTTTGTACACTCCTCAACTGATGTTCTACCCAGACTTCTTTGAGTTGCTGATTTCAAATGTTGGCGCTGCAAAGGAAGCTGCTGACAAATTCATCATGCTCGCTCGTTGGTTATCAGATAATTCCTACAATCTCGAAAAACCAGATGCGCTCGCGTTCCTAGTGAAGAATACCGGGCTGAAGATTGAGGACGTATCTATCTCGTCTCTTGATTCTGCTATGACTGCTGCTGTTGTTCAGGCTTACAGCGTGGCAATTTTTTTGTTGAAAAAGAACTGACACATCGGTTCGAGTCCGGGTGGCTGATCGCTCCCTAGGCAAAAAATAATCCAATATCTCGATGTCTCAAGCGAGTTGGGTTCAGCGCTTAGGTATATTCGACCAAATCGCTTGAGTTCCGCTCGCAATCAATGCAGTGCAGAGTGCTGATTATCGTCTTTGCCATTCTTCTTGAGGTTTCTGTAGTGCTTTATCCAAGCATAGAGGCTCGACAAAACAGGGAGAATTGGTAGGCATGGCTCCAGTTCAAAAGGCTGCTTATGATAAGCTTGGGTAATCGTGCGTAAAGCGGTTGAATACCTGCGAATCGTCAATGGGGTTATATAAGGTTATTGAATAATGGAGAGGGATGATGTTGGAGCTTGGGAGGTTGAAGGTTAAATTTCAGGGTATGAACTGGTCGGGGCGCTTTTACAGTTTTTCCGTCATTGTCACAGTGCTTGGAATGTTCTTGTCAGTGCTGATGGGGTCGGCAATATTAAATAATGCCATTTTAATTGCTTCTATAGGGTTTGTTGTCAGCTTCATGTTTGTGTGCCTGCGCATATACCGCTGGTTTATCTCTGTATGGGATAAGCCGTTTGGTAAAGCACCCGTTATTCTACTGCACTTATTGGTGTTGTTAATATCGACAGCCATTTCTAGATGGATTGTGGCTGAAGCCTTGGGGCTGCCACCGCAATCATTTGATATTACCGTCGGTTTTCTAGTGCTTGCCTTTTATATTCCTGCATGGCTGCTCTTGGGAGCCTTTGTGTTTACCCTTCTCGGGTTCCTACTTTTAATCGGCGTCGGGCTAGGCGCGTTATTTTTAATCCCCCTGTCTGTTATTGCGAGCCTGTTGAATATTTTCAATCTGCTGCCGTACCTCCGCAAAGCATGGAGTAAAGTAGCGCCAGAGAGGCTCAGCTTCATCGATGTGCAGGGGCATTCGGTGGGCGCGCTGTTGAGCGGAATCATACTGATTAATCTATATGGAGCGCTCGTTTCTGATGTTCGGCCGTGGTTTTACTCCTCGGTCAGGCTGATAGCTGTCCTCAGTGATTTTCAGCCTGCCGTTAACTATCCCGGCGTGCATGCGGGTGAACGTGCCCATCCGTTAGATAACGGTTTTATTGCCGTAGCCAAGGAGTTGGCCGATAAGAGTATTGAAATCGTTGTGAAAAAACAGATTGAAGACTTTGAGTATCCGCAAAGTCACCCTGTCATCACTCCCATCCCTTCTATGAAACAGCTGACCGATCCCCTTATCCAGCGCATGGATGACTATTTTACCACGTTGCCCAGGCCCGGACGGCCCGGCTGACCGTCAGACGGCATTAAAGCCGGCGCGCATCTTGTCTGCCAGCACCATCAACGGGCCGGCGTAACACGTCACGACGGCGTCGATCGACTGCGGGGTAGACAAGCTGATATTCAAAATATGGCTCTGGTAGTTGCAACTGTCGAGTGGGGTTGAAATCGGCACGACTTGGGCCTGCCAGGATGCTGCGCATTGAGTTTGGAAAAGATTCTGCTGGAAACCTTGGAAGATCTTGAGACGGTTGGAGCGTGGAAGGAGGCCACTTTTTGGCTTGGGTGGGAGTGATTTCATGAGCGGATTCTTGGGTATAGGGTTGGGGGCATCCTTTTCAAACCATCCAAAGTATGCCCTCAGATGTGCCCCCAATGTAGCCATCCAACGGTAGTGAATGGAGCTCCATGGTTTGTCGAAAGGCAAAAATGATCAGATAAATAGCCTGCCCGACAACGCCTAAAGACTCTCAGGATCGCCAAAAAACATCTGAATCCGCGACCGCAACCAACGCTCCCCCGGATCGTTATCCTGCGATCCACGCCAAGCCATATGCAGCTCAAACGTACGCGTCGGCAACGGTGGATCCTCCGCCCGCACACCGCCGGCAGCCGTCAGCGCATCCGCGGTGTAGTCCGGCACCGTCGCGACGATGTCGGTACCGGCAAGCAACGTACTCAAGCCATTGAACTGCGGTACGGCCAGCACCACGTGGCGCTTGCGCCCGAGTTTCTCCAGCTCTTCATCGATGAAGCCACTGAGGTCACCGGCGAACGACACCAGTGCATGCGGACGCGCGCAGTAGTCATCCAGACTAAGCGGGCCCGGCACGGTGTCGGCGCGCAGCAGTTTCGGCTGGCTGCGGCGCAGCACCTTGCGCTTGGCATTGGCCGGCAGGTCGGTGGTGTAGCTGACGCCGATGGAGATTTCGCCGGAGGCCAGCAGGCCCGGCATCAATATGTAGTTGACTCGGCGCACGACGAGGACGATGCCCGGTGCTTCGGCGCGCAGGCGTTTGAGCAGCATCGGCAGCAGGGCGAATTCGACGTCGTCGGACAGGCCGATGCGAAATACCGAAGTGCTGGTGGCGGGGTCGAATTCCGCCGCGCGGCTGACAGCCGTTGAAATCGAGTCGAGCGCCGGGGAGAGCAGGGCGAAGATTTCCACCGCGCGGGCGGACGGTTCCATGCTGCGTCCGGTGCGCACGAACAACGGGTCATCGAACAGGCTGCGCAGGCGCGAGAGCGCCGCACTGATCGCCGGCTGGCCGAGAAACAGCTTCTCGGCGGCGCGGGTCACGCTGCGTTCGTGCATCAGTGTTTCGAATACGATCAACAGGTTCAGGTCGACACGACGCAGGTCATTACGATTCATCTGGAGTCCTGGCAGAGTCATCAAGCTTGACGAGAGCGACCATATGAGAACAATGGCCGGCATGAATATTACGGGGAAAGGCTGGTACTCTGCACCGCTAAATTCAGCTTTACCGGGCCGGTGGCGGCATTTTTTCATCAATTTTGCCAATGCCGTTCATACTGCGGAATCAATGACAGGCATGTCGACTATTAATAGCCACTGATAGTCTTGGGTCAAAAGCCCAGATAGAGTTCAGGGCATTAGAGGTTACTTTGACGAGGTTTGCGATGTCCCGCACGATCCGTTTTCACAAGTTTGGTCCGGCCGAGGTGCTCAAATGCGAAGAGCATGCGGCCGCTCAGCCAGGTCCTGGCGAAGTGCAGGTGCGTGTCGAGGCGATCGGCATCAGCTGGTACGACATTCTCTGGCGTCAGAATCTGGCCTCGTCCCAGGCACGCCTGCCGTCCGGTCTCGGCCATGAAATGGCCGGTGTGGTCACCGCCGTCGGTGACGGTGTGGACGATCTGTCGGTCGGCGACAAGGTGGCCAGTTTCCCGGCCGAAAGCCCGAACGATTACCCGGTGTATGGCGAGCAGATCGTGCTGCCACGTACCGCGCTGACCCGTTATCCGGATGTGCTCAGCCCGGTTGAGGCCAGCGTGCATTACACGCCGTTGTTGATCGCCTATTTTGCCTATGCGGATCTGGCGCGGGTCAAACCAGGGCAGTTTGCTCTGGTCACTGACGCCAGCCATTGCGCCGGTCCGTCCTTTGTCCAGTTGGGCAAGGCCATGGGCGTGCGGGTGATTGCCGCGACAAAAACCGCTGATGAGCGTGAATATCTGCTGTCGCTGGGTGCCGAGAAAGTCATCGTCACCGAGGAAGAAGACTTGTTGATGCGAATCAACAAGATCACCGACAACCGTGGTGTCGATGTGGTGTTCGACGGTCTTGGCGGCCCGCAGATGTCGTTGCTCGGCGATGTCCTCGCACCGCGTGGCAGCCTGGTCCTGTATGGTCTTCAGGGTGGCAACCAGACACCATTTCCGGCCTGTGCGGCGTTCCAGAAAAACATCCAGTTCTTTGTGCACTGCATCGGTAATTTCACCGGTAAACCCGAGTTGGGCATTGTTCAGGATCAAGTCGCCTTGCAACGTGCCCTGCGTGATATCAATCAGCTGACGGCCGACCGTGTGCTGCTGCCGCTCAAGACCCGGGTCTTCCCGTTTAACGAGTTCGTCGAAGCACATCGCTACATGGACGAATGCCCATGCCGCGAACGGGTCGCCCTGCAGGTCGAACCCGCGTAACTCCCTCCGAACAGAGTCCGTGGCCCCACGGACTCTTGCGCTTTTTACCTCTCACAAATAATCAGACAGACCAAGCATGGTGCGTGGCCGGTTGTGCATCTGAACCGGTTTTTGTCTGCCATCTGTATCTTCTATTCGCCATATAAGCCCTGATAATTGAATGATTACTTTCATCTCAAGGAATGAGCCATGTCTGTGCATTCTGTTTTTCATTTCGCGTTTAACGTTTCCCCTCATGGGCGATATAGCGGTTTTTGTTTAATGACTGTAGGGCATTTCCTATTGTTGTTCTGCTTTTGTTGTACTCAATGTTCGTGGGACGCTGTAAGAAGTTTCCTCAGATATTTTCTGATCAGAAAAAACTCAATGCTGACGGGGGTTTACGTTGTCTGAGGCGGTAGGGTTGCTGACTTCATTGCGTCAAGTGTTTCAAATAACTTCAAAATCATAAGTGTTAGTATTTGATCGTCTATTACTTATTGATGAATTTATTGCGCCAGCGTCATCGCTGATGCGCGATATGAATTTTTTATGCCGGGTAAAGTACTGATGAGCACGATCCATGATCAGGCAATGAACTATGTCTACCAGCAAGTATTGCAACGCCTGCTGAGTTTCTTTTCCAGAGCCGAGCGCACAGCGCTGCAGTTGCTGATCCAGCGTCTGGTGGTCGCCGCCGGCGGAATGGAGCGCATGGGTGAATACAAGGTCATGGTGACGCCATCCGGTACCCGTGACAGTTGCTACATGCTGGCGCTGCTGCGCGCCGCCCAGTTGAGTATTGCCGGCCGCGCCCCCGCCACGTTCCAGTTACGTGTGGCCACCTTGCGCCGCAGCGAATCGGGGACGGCGGCGCTGAACAACATGCACCGCAGCTTCGCTGCCTTGTTTCTATATGACGACCCCCGTGTCGAGTTGCTCATGGTGGAACATCGACAAGTGTTGCCGTTCAACCATCTGGCGCCACTCGGAATGGACAGCGCGGACGCCCATCGCACCAATCTGCTGATGATGGGGCATCGACGTGCCAGGGGCGAGAAGCTTGAGTGGCGGGACGACGCCTGCCTGGCCTGGGCCGAATTTTACGGCCAGATTGCTCGCTGGAGTAACGGCGTGGATGCCTGGCTGGCCAGCGAATCGCCGCGTCGTCAGAAGCAGTTTGTCGAAGACCTGGACCGGGCCGTGCAGAAGGCCGGTATCGGGGCGCTGACGCCGAATTCCGGGACGTTCGATGAGCTGTTCGCTTTGCTGGACGGATTGGGAGGGGATTTGTATCGCGGTTTTTACTCCGAATCGGAGCGGCAATGCTGGCGTCCCGAGGGTGGCTTCGAGTCATGTCGTCGCACGACATTTGTCGACATTCATGACATGGCGGTCGGCAATCTTGAAGAACGCTGGCCGCTACTGAGCGAGTTTCTGGGGTTCGAGGCAGAGGAATGGGTGTTTCACCAGGGTGAGGGCGAATACGCCGACCCTTTGATCGAGGCCCATTTACGCGGCCTGGAAGCCGAGTTCCTCAGCGATCGCAGCTATGAAGCGGGGTTCTCGGAACATGTCCAGCGCATGCTGGCGAACATGCAGCTGCAGCGGGTGCCGGAACCGGTCTGCGAGCAGATGATCGCAAGATTGGGGCAACGGCAGACCACGGAAGAACTGCGCGAAGCGGCGTCGAGCTGGCTGCACCAGACTTACGGTCTGAACGAAGCACAATGGGTCTGCCTGCTGTTCACGCCGTTCATCGAGCGTGGAGCCGGGCTCGAGCGGTTTCTGCGCAGCTGTCATCCCGGCATGTTGGTGGCGCTGCCTGATTTGCATCGGGCCATGCAGGGGCTGCACGGCCCGGAGCAGGTAATGCAGTGGATGATGGACGTCAGCGGTTTACCGGTTCGGCTCATCGGCCACCTCTACGCCATGGAACCCTTGCCTGCGCACGGTGCGGCCCGGCAAACACTGGAGACCGCACTCGACGCAGCAGGCCTCGATGGCGCCGGCGTGGGTGACCGGTCAGTGGAACGATGAAGTGAGCGAGCGATCCTTGGGCGCACCAACGGTTATGGTGTCCGCCTCATGAAGGCTGCACGGGAATCCGGTTTCGCCTACCAGGCAGTCTATCGATACCTGATGCGCTTGATGGCCGAGTCGGCTTACGATGGCAATTCACGGCTGCCATCGCTGCGTCAGTTGGCAGATCGCTTGAACGTGTCGATCTCGACCATTCAATACGCTTACTCGTTGCTCGAAAAGGAAGGGCGGATCTATTCGGTGGCCAAGTCCGGGTATTACGCCAGGGCGGTTTCGGGGGGGACGCCACCTGCCATGAGCAATGATCTGCTCGAAACGCTCTATGTCAACACGCGGCACCCGGGTATGCGTTTGTTGAATGCTGATGATCCGGTTTCGCTGCAATCACTGGACAGTCCATTGCTGTTGTTGGAGCGCGAGCTGCTGCGCCAGTATCCCCGCCAGCCGCCGTTGCTCGACCAGCCTTGTGGTGAACTGGAATTACGCGCCGTCCTGGCGGCCCGCTATACCACCTCGCCAAAGCAGTGCTGGCACGCCGAGGATGTTTACATCGGCGCGGATATGCGCGGGGTGCTGGAGATCCTGGTGGCCGTTCTGCAGCTCAGGCACACAACCATTCTGGTCGAGTCGCCCTGTGACTGGGTGATACTGCGGTTGCTGCAGGCGGCTGAGGTGCGTGTAATCGAACTGCCGTTGCAGGCCTGTGGCGGGCTGGAGCTGCAGCGGCTGGAAACACTGCTCAAGACCGAAGACGTGCGGCTGATTCTGCTGTCCTCGGGCCTGTGCATGCCGCGCGGTACACAGGTTCCAGCGGATAACCGCAACGCGATCGCCGGCCTGCTTGGCGAGCACGGCACCTGGGTGCTGGAAAACGACTGCTACGGTGAACTGGGCGAGGCAACGGGCGTCGAGCGTCTGCGTGATCAACTGGACCCTGACCGACTGCTGCTCTTCTCCACGTTCGAGAAATTCATCGGTATCGAAGCGCCTTACGGGTACGTGTTGTCGCGCCAATGGAAGCACGAAATGCAGCGGCATTTTCTGATGCGCTCGTTCCGGTTGTCGCCCGTTCGCCAGAAAGCCATTGCCCGGCTGTATGGAAACGGTCGGGTCGATCAACATCTGCACGTACTTCGCCGGTTCCTCAAGGAACGCCGTACGCCGATGATCGACTTGTTGCGCGAACGTCTGGGCGAAGCGCTGCAGGTTGTCGAGCCACAAGGTGGGGCGACGGTCTGGGTGCGGGCACGGCGGCCGGTGGACATGCGCGATGTGTTTCAGCGCCTGCTCAGGCAACAGGTGTTGATTGCGCCGGGCGAACTGTTCAGCTTGCAGGGATTGCACCGTCGGCATCTGCGCCTGAACCTGCTGGATCACGGAGAGAGCGGCTTGGGCGGAGCGCTCGAGAGGTTGGGAGAGGCGTTGCGCTTGGCGCCGCTGGAATGAACGTTGAAATCTGTCGGATAGATCCCGTCGCGCTGCGGTCGAACTGTCAGTAAACTGCGCTGTATTTCCTGAACCACTCTATTTCAGAGGTTTTGCATGACTATCAGTCCTTTTGCGGGCAAACCGGCACCAGCAGAATTGTTGGTCGACATCCCGCGACTGGTAACGGCTTATTACACCGGCCAACCGGACGCTTCGATTGCCACCCAGCGTGTTGCGTTCGGTACTTCCGGGCACCGCGGCAGCTCCTTCGACCTGAGTTTCAATGAATGGCACGTTCTGGCAATCAGCCAGGCGATCTGCCTGTATCGCGAAGCCCAAGGCATCGACGGCCCGTTGTTCGTCGGTATCGACACCCATGCGCTGTCGACCCCGGCCGGGGCCAGTGCGCTGGAAGTGCTGGCGGCCAACGGCGTGACCGTGATGATCGCCGAAGGTGACGAATACACGCCGACCCCGGCGGTTTCGCATGCAATCCTCTGCTACAACCGTGGCCGCACCTCGGGCCTGGCCGATGGCATCGTGATTACGCCGTCGCACAATCCGCCACAAAGCGGTGGCTACAAATACAACCCTACCAACGGCGGCCCGGCCGACACCCACATCACCAAGTGGATCGAAGCCAAGGCCAACGAGCTGCTGGCCAACAAGCTGGCAGGCGTCAAACGCATCAGCTACGAGCAGGCGCTCAAGGCCAGCACCACACACCGTCACGACTACCTCAACACCTACGTCGCTGACCTCATCAACGTGATCGACTTCGATGCCATCCGTGACGCCAAGCTGCGTCTGGGTGTAGATCCGTTGGGCGGAGCAGGGGTGCGCTACTGGTCGGCGATTGCCGAGCATTACCGTCTTGATCTGGATGTGGTGAACAAGCAGGTCGATCCGACTTTCCGCTTCATGACGGTCGACTGGGATGGACAGATCCGTATGGACCCGTCGTCCAGCCATGCCATGCAAGGTTTGATCGGTCTCAAGGAGCGTTACGACGTGGCCTTCGCCTGCGACCCGGATCACGATCGCCATGGCATCGTCACCCCGTCGGGTGGTCTGCTGGCACCGAACAACTATCTGGCGGTGTCCATCGATTACCTGTTCCAGAACCGTCCGCAATGGCGCGCCGACGCCGCGGTGGGTAAAACCGTGGTCAGCAGTGGTCTGATTGATCGTGTGGCCAAGCGGCTGGGGCGTCGTCTGTACGAAGTGCCGGTCGGCTTCAAATGGTTCGCCGATGGCCTGTTCGATGGCTCGCTGGGTTTTGGTGGCGAAGAAAGCGCTGGCGCTTCGTTCCTGCGCAAGGATGGCGGCGTCTGGAGCACCGACAAGGACGGCCTGATTCCAGCCCTGCTGGCGGCGGAAATGACTGCTCGTACCGGGCGTGATCCAAGCCAGGCTTATCGCGCCCTGACCGATGAACTGGGCGAGCCGTTCTCGGTGCGCGTAGACGCCAAGGCCAACCCTGAGCAGAAAGCGCTGTTGAGCAAACTGTCGCCGGAGCAAGTAACGTCGACCGAACTGGCAGGCGAGAAGATTCAGAGCATTCTCAGCCATGCGCCGGGCAACGATCAGGCCATTGGTGGTCTGAAGGTGATGACCGAAAACGGCTGGTTCGCCGCACGTCCTTCGGGCACCGAAGACATCTACAAGATCTACGCCGAAAGCTTCATTGGCGATGACCACCTCAAGCAACTGGTGGCTGAAGCGCAAACGCTGGTGGATGGCGCAATCAGCACCAAGTGATCTTCAGGGAGGTGAGTTCTTCCTGTGGTGAGGGGATTTATCCCCGATGGACTGCGTAGCAGTCCGCTCCATTGAAAAGAAGGCCGCTTTGCGGCCTATCGGGGATGAATCCCCTCCCCACAAAAGCTGCAAAAAAGGGGCGACCATGACGGTCGCCCCTTTTTTTACCTGCATATCAGGCGATCAAGCCAGATCCACCAACACGATTTCGCTGTCTTCGAGCGCCGTCACAGTCAGTATTGACTCATGCTCGACGGCAACACCGTCTCGAGCTTGTGCGCGCAAGCCATTGACTTCAATCAGGCCGGTGGCGGGTACCAGATACGCTCGACGTCCGGCATCCAACTGATATTCAGCTGTTTCGCCGGCCTTGAGGTTGGCTGCGACCAACCGCGCATCACCGCGAATGCGCAGGCTCTGATCGTCGCCGTCCTTGCCGCTGGCGAGGGTCACGAAGCCTTCGCGCTGGCCTTTGGGGAAAGGTTTAGCGCCCCATGAAGGTGGCGCGCCAGTTTCCGTCGGCAGAATCCAGATCTGGAAGATTCGGGTCTCTTTGTCTTCCAGGTTGTACTCGCTGTGTGCGATGCCGGTGCCGGCGCTCATGACCTGCACGTCGCCTGCTTCAGTGCGGCCCTTGTTGCCAAGGTTGTCCTGGTGGGTAATCGCACCTTCACGCACGTAAGTGATGATTTCCATGTCGCGGTGCGGGTGCAGCGGGAATCCGGTGCCGGCGGCGATCACGTCATCGTTCCACACCCGCAGATTGCCCCAGTTCATGCGTTGCGGATCGTAGTATTCGGCGAACGAAAAGTGGTGATGGGCATCCAACCAGCCGTGGTGAGCGCCGCCCAGCGTATTGAAAGGTCTGAGTTCAAGCATGATCGTCTCCTGAAAAGGTTCGTCATGGGGCGTAACGCCAAAGCCATGAAGCGAGACCGTCGGTTATGACGGGCATCATCCATCAGTCAACCATCGAGAAAAAGCGTAAAAAGTGCGGCATTCTCATCGAATCCGTTGATGGGAAACCGGCTCAAAATAATCTCACGCAACTTTCAGTTCATCGCCTAAACCAATGAGCTGTAAGCATTTCGCTAGAACTCATGAGCAAATAAAGCCACCATAGTCCCCAACAGCCTCACACACTGGAGCCCCTCAGCGTGGCGCAACACACTCCCGATCTTCCTCCCGAACTTCGTCCATTGGCCGAGATGCCATGGTTCAAGCGTCTCGCCGCACGTTTCTTCGGCCATGGCCTGACACGCTTGCGCGCTCAACACCGTGCGTCGTGGCTGCACGGCCAGGCTGACGGTTTTCGCAGCGGCCACACTGCGGGTGTGGAGTACGGCTTCAAAGAGGGAAAACTTGAAGGGCTGGAGGAAGGCCGCCAGGTTTTGCTGATTCGTGACAGTCGCAGCACCGAGCATCGTCCGCCGAGCGTCGATAATCATCTGTTCGACGACTGGCGTCTGCCACTCAGCGCCGAGCTGAAGAAGCGCATGAAAGCCGATGTGGCGCGCCTGCTGCCCGCGCATGCCCAGCCAAGCCTCGCTCAATGGAAGATGATTTTCAGTGACACTCCCTCGACCTCGGTGATCGCCGGGGCCGGGGCAGGCAAGTCGACCACGTTGGTGCTGCGCATCCTGTTGCTCACGCATTATCTGGGGTTTGAGCTGGATTCGATGACCGTGGTGACATTCACCCGCGAGTCGCGCAAGGACTTCATCAATAAGCTGATCGAGATGTTCGCGCTCTGGGGGCGGCCATTGAGCCTGCAACAGGCGCGGGAACTGGTGCGCACCTTTCACTCACGCATTTTGCCGATGGTACGCAGTCTGCCGGGGTTCGAACGCTTGCAGGCTTTTGAAAATCTAAGCAATCGGCCACAAGGCGCTGACGAGGAGGTCGACAGCAACCCGTTCGATCTGCGAATCAATGATGCCCAGCGCCAGCAGCTCAACGCGTGCTACCACCGGTTATTCAATCAAGACCAACGTTTCCGCCAGTTGATTCAACCACTGGCCAAGGCTGCCTTGCAGCTCAAGGAGCTTGAGCGCGATCACCCGGACGTGCAAAAGCGCATGGCGGTGACCGAACTGGCAGCCAAACGCGACGAAGAACTGTGCGATGCCATCGAAGACCTGTGGTTTCGCGCCGGTGCCTGGCCGATCAAGGGCATCGAGCCCAGCCGGCAGACGTTCGAGATCAACGGTTCGGCCTTTCACTGCCACGGCTACATTCCCAGCCTCGATGCCTGGGTGGTGCTCGGCTTCGATCCCCGGGAAAACCCGCAAATCTGCCGTCCCAATGCCAAGCTCAGCCTGCGCGCTGAATGGGCCGTGAAACGCACCCTGTTTCAAGCTTTCTGTCGTAAGCCATTGATTTGGCTGGATAGCTATGAAATATCAAAGCGGGTTCTGTCGACGTTGGCTGGCGATGCGAGCGCGGGTCCGGGGTTCGATTACAAGGTCAAAGGTGAGCTGGTCTCAGCGCCGTTACTGGACTGTTTTGTTGCGGCGGCCGGCTTTATCGAAAACCTTGGGCTGGACGTGCCGGATGCCGTCGGCCGCATGAGTTTTGCCAAAGACGACCCGGACCGATTCTTCTTTGAGGCGCTGAGCCTGTTCTGGCGTGCCCTGGAAGATCATTTGCTTGATCAGAAGCCGCCGGTGATGACCTACAACCGGATGTTTGCGCTGTTCAGCGAGCACTCGCCGGAGAACCTGAAGCTGCTGAGTGATGAGCTGCTGCGGCCCATGTCGCACTTGATGATCGACGAGTTTCAGGACGTATCGCCGCAAATCGTCTCGTGGATCCGTGCCAGCCTCGCGGAAATCCGCAGTCGCGGCCCGGCCATGCATGTCGGGCGGGGTGCGCAGCGTTCTTCGTTGCTGTGTGTCGGCGACGATTGGCAGTCGATCTACGGCTGGCGCGGCAGTTCGCCGAGTTACTTCATGGAGTTCAACAAGGAATTCCCGTCGCCGAGCACTACTCGGGTGATGCTCAGTGACAACTATCGCAGCCATCAGCACATCATCGATGCTGCCGAACACATCGTCCGCGCCGCGCCGGCAATCCCCGGCAAGAAGGCCAAGGCCAGCGGTGCTCCCAAGGCGTTGCAGCCGGTAAATGTGCTGGAGCGCGATGATCAGGCTTTGGGCCTGCGCCTGGCGGAACACTACAATCGCGGTGATTCAATCTTGATGCTCTATCGAAAAAGTAGCGATAAGTTATTGATAGAGCAGCATATTCAGCCGGTAGTTAATGTTGATTCGAGCTTGCCGTACGAGGCTCGACGCCTAAAGCAACTGACCTACCACAGCGCTAAAGGTCTGCAAGCTGATGCGGTATTTCTGCTGGGTGACTGCCAGCACCTGACCAGTTCGCCCTACAAGAACCAGGTGTATCGCATGGCCGGCTTGGGCAAGGCTGGCGACAGTGAGCCTTATGACACGGCGCAGAAGGACGAGATTCTGCGGCTGGCCTACGTTGGTATCACCCGGGCGGTCAGCCATTGCTACTGGTACGTCGAGCCGCAGGATAACCAGGCGGTGAACATGCCAAGGGCGTCCGATCGGGTTACCCAAGGCAAGGCGTTCTTCGCCGATCACCGGAAACAGCCGCAAAACGCGTAGCACGCAAGCACAAAAAAAGCCCGCCTGAATTGGCGGGCTTTTTTATATAAACCAATAGCTTATGCGTAACTCTTGAGAGATTCCGGAGGAATGAAAGCCTCCAGTTCGTCTTCCACAGCCTCAATGATGCGCTCGACATCGGCCGCGTTCATCACCGTCGCACAAGGAATACCGGCGATGGCGATCATGGTTTCACCGCTGGCACGATCAAACAGACGGGCAATCATGCTGCCCGGCGCATCCATCGTTGCCTCAAAACCCATGGGATGAAAGTGCCAACGCATCAGTTGGCACGCATTGGGAAACGTGACTTTACTGGAGCCTTTATTCATGTGTTGCCCGCCTTCTTCATCGAGCGCTTCCTTTTGCTCATGTTAGGTGGGAAGAGCCTTCATTGGCTCAACCGGTCAGTGACGTTAAAAGTAGCACCCGCATGTGAATTTTCCGTGAGATTTTTCAGTTCATTTTGCGATTGCTGCGCGTTTTTTGATGTAAGTCACGTCGGGATCAGTCATCGCCAAATGGCCACTACGGTTTGCTCGTTGATCGTTTTGTCGAACTTGGGCAAGCTCGGTTCTTTTGCGCCGAGCCCTTTATGCACGCCGACGATGACGGCCCCAAACAGACCCCGGCCACGGCCGCCACGGTCATGCGCTACCACCTGAGCTGGAAGCACCGCGATCTGGACAGCGTCATGGCGCTGTATCACCCAGACGTGCAATACAACGATTTCTTTCAGAATCGGGTCCTCGGCCTCGACGAATTGCGCGAGTACGTGCGCGTGAGCATGCCGCGAGAATCCGACGAAGCGCTCGAGCATTGCGACCGGATTCGCGTGGATGGCAACACCGCGTTCATTCAATACGAAGTGACTTTGCGCGGTGGCGACGGGCTGGTGTCGTTCCGATCCAGCGAAGCGATCACGGTCAAGGACGGCCTGATCTGGCGGGTCAACGAATACGCCTCGCTGGTCCGCACGCAAACCAACGGCGCTGTCGCACCCAGTCAGCGCCCGGCGGTCAGTCGCTTGGGGCTGTCGCCGCGCCAGATCAGTTTCATGGCCGAGGATCTGCAGCAATATTTCGAACGCCAGCAACCGTATCTCGATCCGGAACTGGATCTGCAACGGGTGGCGAAGGAGTGCGGCTACAGCCGCAACCAGATTTCCTACCTGCTCAATCAGGTGCTCGGCCAAAGCTTTTACCGCTACGTCAATCAGGCACGCTTGCAGCACTTGCTCAAGTCACTGGATCAGGCCACGCCGCCGCTGCGTATCGATGAGCTGGCGTTTGCTGCCGGTTTCAATTCGCTGTCAGCGTTCTACAGTTGTTTCCGCCAACACACCGGTCAGTCGCCGAAGGCCTACGCCAAACAAATTTCTTTGCGGGCACGCGCGCAAGACAGCCATTGAAGTCACGCACTAGGATCGACGCCATCGAAGGTTTTCAGTGGCGGAGTCTTGCATGCCGGCGTGGCGCACTATCAGTTTGTGGATGGATCAACTCGACGAGCCGCTCACCGCGCGGCCGGCGCTGGAGCAGGATCTGGATGTCGACGTAGCCATCATCGGGGCCGGTTACACCGGGCTGTGGACCGCGTACTACCTGAAAAAACTCGCCCCCGGTCTCGATATCGCCATCGTCGAGGCGCAAACCGCCGGTTTCGGCGCGTCCGGGCGCAATGGCGGCTGGCTGATGGGTAACCTGCTGGGCGAGGATCGACTGCTCGCCGGCCTCTCGCCACAACAACGCCGCGCATCGTTTGATCTGCTGCACAGCATCCCCGATGAGGTGGAAGTTGTCCTCGAACGTGAGGGCATCGACTGCGATTACCGTAAAGGCGGGGTGCTGTACTGCGCCGCCCGTTACCCGGAGCAGGAAACCGGCCTGCGCGAATACCTCGACAAACTGCACGCCCAGGGCCTGACCGACAACGATTACCGCTGGCTGAACCCCGAGCAACTGGCGCAACAGATTCGTGTGGCGAAACCCTACGGCGGCATTTATGCGCCGCACGTGGCGACCATTCACCCGGCGAAACTGGTGCGCGGTCTGGCGCGCACCGTGCAGAACATGGGCGTGAAGATCTACGAAAATAGCCCCGTGACGCATTGGCAGTCCGGCAGTTTGCGCACGGCCAGGGCCAGTGTGCGCAGTCGCTGGATTGTGCCGGCGGTCGAAGGCTATTCGGTCACGCTCCCACCGCTGGGTCGCTATCAGTTGCCGGTGCAGAGTCTGATTGTTGCCACCGAGCCGTTGTCGGCAGCGACCTGGGATGAAATCGGCCTCAACCGTGGCCAGGCCTTCAGTGAGTTCAGCCGTCAGGTCACTTATGGCCAGCGCAGTGCCGACAATCGCCTGATCTTCGGCGCCCGCGGCGGTTACCAGTTCGCCGGCAAACTGCGCCACAACTTCGATCTGACCCGTGATGAAGTCGAGCTGCGCCGCTATCTGTTCGGCGAACTTTTCCCACAGCTGAAAAACGTGCAGATCACCCACGCCTGGGGCGGCAACCTCGGCATGTCCCGGCATTTCAAGCCGCACATGCTCTGCGATCGCGCCAATGGCATTGCGCTGTCCGGCGGTTATGGCGGGGAGGGTGTGGGTGCCAGCAATCTCGGCGGCCGCACCCTGGCCGATCTGATTCTTGAGCGCGATACCGAACTGGTGCATCAGCCGTGGGTGCTGCCGGACGGCGGAATTCATGCGCTACGCGCCTGGGAGCCGGAGCCGTGCCGCTGGCTTGGCTACAACGCGATCATCAAAAGTTTCGTCCACGAAGACCAGACCCTGGCCAACCCGGCCAGCGCCCCGTTGCGGCGCAAGTTGGCCAGTCAGGTCGCGGGCTTCATGGAAGGTTTCATGCACTAACCGCCGTTTTCTTCACAAGACAGGTCCCACCATGAGCATTACGCAGTTCAAGAACACCGCCAGCCTGCAACTGGATGAATCCAACCCGGTGGCCGTGCCACTCGGCGAGCCGGTCGCCATTGCCTCGACCACCAGCGTCGAGCGCGATGACGGCGTTGAAACCGGCGTCTGGGAATGCACCCCGGGGCGCTGGCGCCGGCAGATCACCGCACAGGAGTTCTGCCACTTCATCTCCGGCCGTTGCACGTTCACCCCGGACGACGGCAGCGAAACCCTGCACATACAAGGTGGCGACGCACTGATGTTGCCGGCCAACACGCTCGGCATCTGGGATATCCAGGAGACCGTGCGCAAGAGCTACGTCCTTATTTTCTGATTGTTTGATCCTTTGATTGCCTGCCAACAAAAATAGCCACTACAGGAATCGACCCCATGATCCAGAAAACCCTCGCTCTGGCGCCGCTGCTGCTGGCCGCCTCCATTAGTCATGCCGCCGAAACGGTGAAGATTTACAACTGGTCGGACTACATCGCGCCGGACACCACGAAAAACTTCCAGAAAGACACCGGCATCGGCGTCACCTATGACGTCTACGACAGCAACGAAACCCTCGACGGCAAGTTGATGACCGGCAAATCCGGTTATGACGTGGTGTTCCCGTCCAACCACTTCATGGCGCGGCAGATCCAGGGCGGGGCGCTGAAGAAGCTCGACAAGAGCCAGTTGCCGAACTGGAGGAACCTCAACCCGGTGTTGCTCAAGGCCTTGCAGGTCAACGACCCGAACAACGAGCACGGCTTTCCGTATCTGTGGGGCAGCACCGGCATCGGCTACAACGTCGCCAAGGTCAAGGCGGTGCTGGGTGATAACGCGCCAGTGGATTCCTGGGATCTGATCTTCAAGCCCGAATACATGGAAAAACTGCAGAAGTGCGGCGTGGCGATCCTCGATAACGGCCCGGAATTGCTGCCGGCAGCCCTCAATTACCTGGGCTTGCCGCCCCACAGCAAGAACCCCGAGGACTACAAGAAAGCCGAAGCATTGCTGATGAAAGTGCGGCCGTATGTCAGCTACTTCCATTCCTCGAAGTACACCAGCGACCTGGCCAATGGCGATATCTGCGTGGCGGTCGGTTTCTCCGGTGACATCCTGCAGGCGGAAAACCGCGCCAAGGAAGCGAAGAACGGCATCGACATCGGTTACGCGATTCCCAAGGAAGGCGCCGCCATCTGGTTCGACATGGTCGCCATGCCCGCCGATGCGCCGGACGAGAAGGCCGGTTATGCGTTCATGAACTATCTGCTGCGCCCGGACGTGATGGCCGGCATCAGCAATTACGTGCACTACGCCAACGGCAACGAGCAGGCTGACAGCCTGATCGATCCGGCAATCAAGGGTGACACCAAGGTCTATCCGAGCCCGGAGATGATGGGCAAGCTGTTTGCGCTGGAGGCAATGCCGCTGAACATTGACCGGATCCGCACGCGGGTGTGGAACAAGATTCGAACGGGTAGTTGATTCACTTCATTCCTGTGGGAGCGGGCTTGCTCGCGAATGCGTCCGTTCAGTCAGCAATTATGTTGATTGATAAGCCGCATTCGCGAGCAAGCCCGCTCCCACAATGTGTTTTCAGCGCAGCATTTTATTTGATATCAATACACTGGCATCGCACTAATAGAGTGCAGCAAAGTGAGACGTATCTATCAAAAAGCAACTTACCGATATTTAATATTTAAATAGAAAATCGTCAGACAATTAGGCGAGAACAAACACCTCATAACAATCTTTCGACCCCGCAGTCATTGTTTACGGGCATTTGACGGAACAGTCGGTTTTGATCTCAAAAAAATGCTAGACGACAGATTTCAAATTGTGTCAGGTTTCTTACGCCTTCATTGGGCGAGTGATAGGACGATCTCGCCAGGGATCGTCGCTATCTGACAAAAACTGTTCCATTGCTAAACAAGGAAGTGTGTTTATGTCGAAAGTAAAAGCGAACGCTATTGATATCACCGCAGACACATTCGTGCCTGTCGGCGCAGCGCAATCTCTGGCTGCGACCAGCTCTGCCTGGAACCAGATCAATAGCTTCAGCCATCAATACGATCGTGGCGGCAACCTCACGGTCAATGGCAAACCCTCCTTCTCGGTGGATCAAGCCGCCACTCAACTGTTGCGCGACGGTGCCTCCTGGCACGACCTCGACAACAGCGGCAAGATCGAACTGACCTACACCTTTCTGACCGCCAAAACCGCTAACTTCAGCGGCCTGGGCGTCACCGGTTTCAGTCAGTTCAGCTCCCTGCAGAAAGCCCAGGCCGTGCTCGCCATGCAATCCTGGGCGGATGTCGCCAACGTCACGTTCACCGAATCGGCCCGTGGTGGCGATGGTCACATGACCTTCGGTAACTACAGCGGTGGCCAGGAAGGTGCGGCGGCGTTTGCGTTCCTGCCAGGCACCGAGCCTGGTTATGACGGTCAATCCTGGTACCTGACCGGCAGTGGCTACGACGTCAACAAAACCCCAGGCCTGAACAATTACGGGCGCCAAACCCTGACCCACGAAATCGGCCACACCCTGGGCCTGTCTCACCCTGGCGACTACAACGCCGGCGAAGGCAACCCGACTTACAAGGATGCTTCCTACGGGCAAGACACCCGCGGTTACAGCCTCATGAGTTACTGGAGCGAAAGCAACACCGCCCAGAACTTCAGTAAGGGTGGTGTGGAAGCCTATGCTTCCGGCCCGCTGATGGATGACATCGCGGCCATCCAGAAGCTGTACGGTGCCAACATGAACACCCGTACCGGTGACACCACCTACGGCTTCAACTCCAACGCCGGTCGCGATTTCCTCAGTGCCTCGTCGTCGAGCGACAAGCTGGTGTTCTCGGTGTGGGATGCGGGCGGCAAGGACACCTTCGACTTCTCGGGTTTCACCCAGAACCAGAAGATCAATCTCAACGAAGCCTCGTTCTCCGACGTTGGCGGCATGATCGGTAACGTGTCCATCGCCAAGGGCGTGACCATCGAGAACGCCATTGGTGGTTCGGGCAACGACCTGCTGATCGGTAACAGTGCGTCCAACGAGCTGAAGGGCGGTGCCGGCAACGACATCATCTACGGCGCTGGTGGTGCGGACAAGCTGTGGGGCGGTGCGGGTTCGGACACTTTCGTGTTCGCCTCCAGCTCCGACTCCAAGCCGGGTGCAATCGATCAGATCCTCGATTTCGTCAGCGGTCTGGACAAAATCGACCTGAGCGCCATCACCAACGGTTCCGGCCTGCACTTTGTCAGCAGCTTCACCGGTTCGGCCGGCGACGCGATCCTGACATCGTCAGGCGGCAACAGCCTGTTGTCGGTGGACTTCTCCGGGCACGGCGTGGCGGACTTCCAGGTCAGCACCGTGGGCCAGGCAGCGACCAGCGACATCGTGGCGTGATGTGAAACGGGAAGCGGCGGTTGATGCGCCGCTTTCTTTGCTTGCATCGTGTTGATGGCTGGGCAAGGCTAGGTGCTGGAGCGAATTTTCTGATGATCTGTAAAGTTTTTACCTACAAGGCAATGGCGTGGCTTTCGGCGGCGCTGATCATGATTTCTGGAGAAACAACCATGGCAAGCAGCCTCAGACTTGAAGATCCATCGGTTTTTGCCGGGCAATGGCAGGCGACGTTGAGCACTGAAAATGACGCGCCCGAAGCGCAAAAGCTGCAGGATAAACCGTCGAACACCTGTGCCCTCGAACTGCAAGCCAATCAGACCGTCGGCAAGGGCGCCGAATGCCTCGGCGCATGGCTGGAAGATTCACCCATCGGCTGGTTTCCGGAACCCGACGGAATTTCGATCACCGGCAAGGAAGGTTCAAGAATCGTGTTTTTCAGCCGACAAGGTGACGGGCTCTATTCCAGCACTTTGAAGTCGGGCCTGATTGTTACACTCGAACGCGCGACGAAATAAACGCTCAACTAATCCAATTTGAATATATGGCAGTGTTTGAACGTTATAAGTGATCGTCGCAGTTGTTGTTGAATGGTAAGCGAGTACTTGCAAAACATCTTTCGCAGGTAGGCGGAACATTAATTGAGCGCTCGTCGAAGTCTGGCGGGATCTATCATTTCAGGAAGAAACAATGAAGATGGCGAAGGCCCCAGCCACCGCTCCCTTGTTCAAGGCTTTGGGTGACTATAAAAGCATTCTGATCAGCGTCGGGTGCTTTACCGCACTGATTAACGTGCTGATGCTGGTGCCCTCCATTTATATGCTGCAGGTCTACGACCGCGTATTGTCTTCGCAGAACGAAACGACGTTGGCGATGCTGTCGTTGATGGTGGTTGGCTTCTTTGCCTTCATCGGCATGCTGGAGGTGATCCGCAGCTTCATCGTGATCCGCATCGGCAGCCAACTGGAGCGCCGCTTCAACCTGCGGGTGTATCAGGCAGCATTCGAGCGCAACCTGTTCAAGGGCGAGGGCAACGCCGGGCAATCGCTGGGCGACCTGACCCACATTCGCCAATTCGTCACCGGGCCGGCCCTGTTCGCGTTTTTCGATGCGCCGTGGTTCCCGGTCTATCTGTTTGTCATCTACCTGTTCAACGTCTGGCTGGGCGTGCTCGCCACAGCCGGCGCGCTGCTGCTGATTGCGCTGGCCTGCCTCAACGAATACATGACCAGGAAGCCGCTGGGCGAAGCCGCCGGTTACTCGCAGAAGTCCAGTCAACTGGCCACTAGTCACCTGCACAACGCGGAAACCATCCAGGCCATGGGCATGCTCGGCGCGTTGCGCAAGCGCTGGTTCGGTGTGCACTCGCGTTTCCTCGGCCTGCAGAATCAGGCCAGCGACACCGGCGCGGTGATCAGCTCGATCAGTAAGACCCTGCGCCTGTGCCTGCAATCGCTGGTGCTGGGCCTCGGTGCGTTACTGGTGATCAAGGGCGACATGACCGCCGGGATGATGATCGCCGGTTCGATCCTGATGGGCCGCGTGCTGAGCCCGATCGACCAGTTGATCGCCGTGTGGAAACAGTGGAGCGGGGCGAAGCTGGCCTATCGTCGTCTGGACTCTTTGCTGCAGGCGTTCCCGCCGAGTGACGACGCCATGGCGCTGCCGGCGCCGAAAGGCCAGATCACCTTCGAGCAAGTCAGTGCCGGCCCTCCGGGGCAGCGCGCGGCAACCCTGCAGATGATCAATTTCAATCTGGGCGCTGGTGAAGTGCTCGGCGTGCTCGGTGCCTCCGGTTCCGGCAAGTCGACCCTGGCCCGAGTGCTGGTCGGCGTGTGGCCGACTCTCGGCGGCACCGTACGCCTGGACGGTGCGGACATCCATCGCTGGAACCGCGACGAGCTCGGCCCGTACATCGGCTACCTGCCACAAGACATCGAACTGTTCAGCGGCAGCATCGCAGAGAACATCGCCCGTTTCAGCGAAGCCAACCCGGAGAAGGTCGTGGCCGCCGCGCAACAGGCCGGTGTGCACGAGATGATTCTGCGCCTGCCGCAAGGCTACGACACGCAACTGGGCGAGGACGGCAGTGGCTTGTCCGGCGGTCAAAAGCAGCGTGTGGCCCTGGCCCGTGCGATGTATGGCGATCCGAGCCTGGTGGTGCTCGATGAGCCGAACTCCAACCTCGACACTGTTGGTGAAGCCGCGCTGGCCAGCGCCATCGCCCAGCTCAAGGCCAAGGGCACCACCGTGGTGCTGGTGACGCATCGCTCTTCGGTACTGGCTCAGGCGGACAAACTGCTGGTGCTCAACGATGGCCGCTTGCAGGCGTTCGGCGCCAGTCAGGAAGTGCTCAAGGCGCTGTCCGGCGCTCAGGAACAACAACGGGAAAAATCCGCGCAGGCACCGGGCGGGCTCAGCATGAGCCGGCAGTACCAGCCCTCGACAAGGAATTCGGGTGTATGAGCAGCGCCAGCATGAACACTGAAAACGAAGCCTCCATGGAACACGCGTACGTCACCGAGCGCCCGGAGCGCGATGCGAAATTCTTCGCCCGCATGGGCTGGATTCTGGCCATCGTCGGCGCCGGCAGTTTCTTCACCTGGGCCGCACTGGCGCCGCTGGATCAGGGCATTCCGGTGCAGGGCACCGTGGTGGTCTCGGGCAAGCGCAAGGCTGTGCAGTCGATGAGCAGCGGCGTGGTCAGCCGGATTCTGGTACGTGAAGGCGAGATCGTGAAGCAGGGTCAACCGTTGTTCCGCCTCGATCAGACCCAGGTCGCCGCCGACGTGCAGTCGCTGCAAGCCCAGTACCGCATGGCCTGGGCCAGCCTCGCACGCTGGCAGGCCGAGCGCGACAACCTCAAAGAGATCACCTTTCCTGCCGAACTGAGTAACAACGCGGATCCGCGTCTGGCGCTGGTTCTTGAAGGCCAGCGTCAACTGTTCAGCAGCCGTCGCGAAGCGTTCTACCGCGAGCAGGCCGGTCTGCGCGCCAGCATCGAAGGCGCCACCGCGCAGCTGGCGGGCATGCGCCGCGCCCGCACCGACCTCAACGCCCAGGCCGATTCGCTGCAACAGCAACTGAGCAACCTGCAGCCACTGGCGGACAACGGCTACATCCCGCGCAACCGTTTGATGGAGTACCAGCGGCAGCTGTCGCAAGTGCAGCAGCAGTTGGCGGAAAACACCGGTGAAAGCGGCCGGGTGGAGCAGGGCATCCTCGAATCGCGCCTGAAACTGCAACAGCATGGCGAGGAATATCAAAAGGAAGTGCGCACGCAACTGGCCGACGCGCAGCTGAAAAGCGTGACCCTGTCCGAGCAACTGACCTCGGCCGGTTTCGACCTGCAACACAGCGAGATCCTCGCCACCGCCGACGGCGTGGCGGTCAACCTTGGCGTGCACACCGAAGGCGCCGTGGTGCGTCAGGGCGAAACCCTGCTGGAGATCGTCCCGCAAGGCACCACCCTGGAAGTCGAAGGGCACTTGCCGATCAACCTGATCGACAAGGTCGGCACGCATCTGCCGGTCGACATCCTGTTCACCGCGTTCAACCAGAGCAAGACCCCGCGTGTACCGGGTGAGGTCAGCCTGATTTCCGCCGACCAGATGGTCGACGAGAAAACCGGCGTGCCGTACTACGTGTTGCGCAGCAGCGTCAGTGATCAGGCGATGGAGAAACTCCAGGGCCTGGTGATCAAGCCCGGTATGCCGGCGGAAATGTTCGTGCGCACGGGCGAACGGTCACTGCTCAACTACCTGTTCAAACCACTGCTCGATCGCGCTGGCTCTGCGTTGACTGAAGAATAAGGATGTTCGGCTGTATGAATAAGCTTTCGATGTTGGGAGCAGCGTTCGCGCTGCTCGCAGGAAACAGCGCGCTGGCGGCCATGGGGCCATTCGAGGTCTACGAACAGGCATTGCGCAACGATCCGGTGTTCCTCGGCGCGATCAAGGAGCGCGACGCGGGCCTGGAAAACCGCACCATCGGCCGCGCCGGGTTGTTGCCGAGACTGGGTTACAACTACAACCGGGGTCACAACACCTCGAAGGCCACGCAACTGACCGCCCGCGGCAACCTCACCGAAGACCGCAACTACAACAGCTATGGCTCGACCCTGACCTTGCAGCAACCGTTGCTCGACTACGAAGCCTACGCGGCGTATCGCAAAGGCGTGGCGCAGTCGCTGTTCGCCGACGAGGCGTTTCGCGGCAAGAGTCAGGAGCTGCTGGTGCGGGTGCTGGACAACTACACCAAAGCCTTGTTCGCTCAGGATCAGATCGACATCGCCCAGGCCAAGAAGAAGGCTTACGAGCAGCAGTTCCAGCAGAACGAACACATGTTCAAACAGGGCGAGGGCACCCGCACCGACATTCTCGAAGCCGAGTCGCGCTACGAACTGGCGACCGCCGAAGAGATCGAGGCACGCAACGAGCAGGACGCCGCGCTGCGTGAGCTGGGCGCGCTGGTCGGCGTGCAGACGGTGGACATCAGCGAGCTGGCGCCACTGGATCAGAATTTCCAGACTTTCGCGCTGATGCCAGCCAACTACGACACCTGGCATGAGCTGGCGATCAGCAACAACCCCAATCTGGCGTCGCAACGCCAGGCGGTGGAAGTGGCCAAGTACGAAGTCGAGCGCAACCGCGCCGGGCACCTGCCGAAAGTCAGTGCCTACGCGTCGATCCGCAAGACTGAATCGGACAGCGGCAACACCTATAACCAGCGCTACGACACCAACACCATCGGCTTTGAAGTCAACGTGCCACTGTATGCCGGTGGCGGGGTATCGGCCTCGACCCGTCAGGCCAGCCGCACCATGGAGCAGGCGGAATACGAACTCGACGGCAAGACCCGCGAGACACTGATCGAACTGCGTCGCCAGTTCAGCGCCTGTTTGTCGGGCGTCAACAAACTGCGCGCCTACCAGAAGGCCCTGGCCTCGGCTGAAGCGCTGGTGGTGTCGACCAAGCAAAGCATTCTTGGCGGTGAACGGACGAACCTCGATGCGCTGAACGCCGAACAGCAACTGTTTACCACCCGCCGCGATCTGGCCCAGGCGCGCTACGACTACTTGATGGCCTGGACCAAGCTGCATTACTACGCGGGGACGTTGAACGAACAGGATCTGGCGCGGGTGGATGAGGCGTTCGGTGTTGCTCATCGCTAATGTGCATGGCTTGGGAGTGGCCCTCACCCTAA
>NZ_JALMEY010000024.1:0-75939 GCF_023100615.1 Pseudomonas sp. MWU12-3103b | reverse complement strand
AGGGGCTGGTGTGAAAGCCCAAATCGCGGGCATAAAAAAACCGCAGTGGGCGAAACCCATGCAGTTCTGTTGAAGCGTTCTTCGTTCGTTAAGGTGGTAACCCCACCAGCCACACCCCGGCACACAATGTTCCCGCTGTGGCTGCTGCCTTCCGGCTCTGACCAGGTTCACGGGTAATCGTTGCGGGGGGACCGATGGGGTCACCATAACGACACTCACCTGTCGGCGAGCCGCGCCATTGTACCTATCTGAAGCGAAGTTACAACCGTTGGTTTCAGATAAAAAATATGAAGGGCTTCAAGCACTTGCTATTGCGCCTGCAACACCTCGTCCGCCTTGCCGCCCGCCTGCTGGATCACCAGATGGATGAAGTGCAGCTTGGCAATCGCCGCCGCCGGCAGCACGAACGGGTAGAAATCCGGCTGCCCCATGCTGCGTGACAGCTCGTTGAGCATGCCCGCCAGTTCGATCCACGCATTGACGAACGACAGGAACGCCGCGCCGCCGGGGTGCTCCGGGTCGTACAGCGTGCTGGACGGGAACGGCTGGTAGTCGAAGTCCATTTCCCGCGCGCTCATGCCGAAACCCAGCGCGGTATCAACCGCATCCATCATGTGCAGGTAATGCGCCCAGGTTTCCGCCCAGTCTTCCCATGGGTGCATGGTCGCGTAGGCGCTGACGTAGTGTTGCGTCCAGTCCAGCGGTGCGCCCTGTTGATAATGACGGTCGAGCGCTTCGGCGTAACTGGCGCGCTCGTCGCCGAACAGGTTGCGAAAAGCTTCGAGCCACGGGCCGTTGGCGATCAGTCGATCCCAATAATAATGCCCGACCTCATGCCGGAAATGCCCGAGCAGCGTGCGATAGGGCTCATGCATCGCCGCCCGCACCTGCTCGCGATGGGCGTCGTCGGCTTCTTTGATATCGAGGGTGATCAGACCGTTGGCGTGGCCGGTCATTGGCGCGTTGCCTTCGAGATCGACGCCGATGAAGTCGAAGGCCAGGCCGGTGGCCTCATCCACGGTTTTCGGGATGACCGGCAGGCCGAGGGTGATCAGTTGCGCCACCAGCCGGCGCTTGGCGATTTCGACTTTGCGCCAGCGTTCGGGGTTTTCCGGCACTGAAAGGTCGGGGATGGTGCGGTTGAGGCTGCAGGCGATGCACAGGCTGTCGTGGCCGTTATCCGGCAGCAGCCAGTTGCACGCGGCGGGAGTGTCGAGGTTGGCGCAGCGACGAAACAATCCGGCGTCGGGATCGGCATCGAGTGTCCAACTGCCGTCCTGTGGCCCGGGCTGCAACGAGGTCAGGCGACTTTCTTCAGGCTGATAGCCCAACAACGCGCTGCAAGCCAGGCACTGACTGTTGCGAAAGAACAGCGACTGGCCGCAGCGGCACGGCCAGATTTTGCTGTTGCGTGAAGATTCGCCCATGAACGGCGCGACAATGCGGGAACTGAGCTGCTCGAAAAAGCGGTACATGGCGATCTCTCCCTGGGGCTTGCCAAGACTAGATCATTGCCGAGCCGACATCGTTCCGAATACTCCACGGCTATTGGCCGATACCACCCTTGTGGTGAGGGGATTTAGCGAAACGTCGCACCGCCCCGATGGGTTGCGAAGCAGCCCCAAATCCTAAAACTCAGTTGAATCAGACAAACCGTGTGCTCAGGCTTTACGACTGCTGCGCAGCCGGTCGGGGATAAATCCCCTCACTACAGGTTTGAGCCCTATCAGGCAGAAATGCCATGGGTTTTGAGGAAAGCGATAAACGCCTCTTCATCCATCACCTTCACCCCCAGCTCATTGGCCTTGGTCAGCTTCGAGCCAGCACCCGGCCCTGCGACCACACAATGAGTTTTCGCCGAGACCGAGCCAGCAACCTTGGCGCCGAGGCTTTCCAGGTGTTCTTTAGCCACATCACGGCTCATCAATTCGACCTTGCCGGTCAGCACCCAGGTCTCGCCGGACAGCGGCAGGCCTTCGACGACTTTCTTCTCGCTCAGCCAGTGCATGCCGAAATCCCGCAGCTGTTTCTCGGCGGCCTCGGCGATCTGCCGATGCTCGGACACAGCAAAAAACTCGCGCACCGAATTGGCCTGCTTCTCCGGTAGCGCCTGACGCATGTCCAGCCAGTCGGCATTCATTACCGCGTCCAGCGAACCGAATTTGTCCGCCAGTTTCTGCGCGCCGCCCGGGCCGACAAAGGGAATGTGCAGCTTGTCGAGGAGACCGCCGAGCGTGGTGCTGGCGGCGAACTCGGCGCCCAGTTCGCCCTGATCCTGAATCTGCAGGCCATGCCCCAACAACTCGGTGATCACCTGCTGGTTGTGCTCATCCTCAAAGAAGCTGTGAATCTCGTGCGCCACTTCCAGGCCGATGTCCGGCAGGTAGGTCAGCACTTGCGGCAGCGCCTGCTGCACGCGCTCCAGGGAACCGAGCGAGCGCGCCAACACCTTGGCCGTTTCCTCACCGACATCGGGAATGCCCAGCGCATAAATGAACCGCGCCAGTCCCGGTTGCTTGCTGTCTTCAATCGCCGCCAGCAGCTTGTTGCTGGAGACCTCGGCAAAGCCCTCCAGATCGACAATGTCGTCGAACTTCAGCGCGTACAGATCGGCCGGCGAGCTGACCAGACCTTCATCGACCAGTTGCTCGACGCTCTTGTCACCAAGGCCTTCGATATCCATCGCCCGGCGCGAGACGAAGTGAATGATCGCCTGCTTCAGTTGCGCGCCACAGGCCAGACGGCCAACGCAGCGGTACACCGCGCCTTCGCTGATGGTTTCCTTGCCTTTGCTGCGCTTGACCAGTTGCGTGCGCTCGACATGGGAGCCGCAGACCGGGCAATTCTCTGGAATCGCCACAGGACGGGCATTCTCCGGGCGACGTTCGGTGACCACTTGCACCACCTGCGGGATCACGTCACCGGCGCGACGGATGATCACCGTGTCGCCGATCATCAGGCCCAGGCGCGCCACTTCATCCATGTTGTGCAGGGTCGCGTTGGCCACAGTGACGCCCGCGACCTTGACCGGTTTCAGCCGCGCCACCGGAGTGACCGCGCCGGTGCGACCGACCTGGAATTCCACGTCGAGCAGTTCGGTGAGTTCTTCCATGGCCGGGAATTTGTGCGCAATCGCCCAGCGCGGTTCGCGGGCCCGGAAGCCCAGCTCGCGCTGATCGGCGATGCTGTTGACCTTGAACACCACACCGTCGATTTCGTAGGCCAGCGCGTTACGCCGCTCACCGATGTCGCGGTAGTAATCCAGGCACTCGCCGATGCCTTTGGCCAGCTTCAGCTCGTGGCTGATCGGCATGCCCCACTTCTGCAATTGCTTGAGGTTGCCGATGTGAGTATCGGAGATATCGTGGGAGACCTGACCGATGCCGTAGCAGCAGAATTCCAGCGGGCGGTTGGCGGTGATCTTCGAATCCAGCTGACGCAGGCTGCCGGCAGCGGCGTTGCGCGGGTTGGCGAAGGTCTTGCCGCCGACTTCCAGTTGCGAGGCGTTGAGGCGCTCGAAACCGGCCTTGGACATGAACACTTCCCCGCGCACTTCGAGGGTCGCCGGCCAGCCTGTGCCGTGCAGCTTCAACGGGATGTTGCGCACGGTGCGCACGTTGACGCTGATGTCTTCACCGGTGGTGCCGTCGCCACGGGTGGCGCCGCGCACCAGCACGCCGTCCTGATACAGCAGGCTGACCGCCAGGCCATCGAGTTTCGGCTCGCAGCTGTATTCCACCGCCGCGCCGCCACCGAACAGATCACCGGCCGGCAGATCCAGACCTTCGGTCACCCGGCGGTCGAACTCGCGCATGTCGGTTTCTTCGAAGGCGTTGCCGAGGCTGAGCATCGGCACTTCGTGACGCACCTGGGTGAACGCGGTCAGCGCCACACTGCCGACACGCTGGGTCGGCGAGTCGCTGGTGATCAATTCCGGATTGGCCGCTTCCAGTGCCTTGAGCTCGTGAAACAACCGGTCGTACTCGGCGTCCGGAATGCTCGGCTCGTCAAGGACGTGGTAACGGTAGTTGTGCTGATCGAGTTCAGCGCGCAGCTCTAGAATGCGGTTTTTGGCGGCGGTCATGGGTGTTCTCTCATAAAGCAAAAGAGCAGCCGAGGCTGCTCAATCTTCTAAATCACAATAGCTCAAGGCTATGGACATTGTGGCGAGGGAGCTTGCTCCCGCTGGGCTGCGAAGCAGCCCAATACCATCCACCGTGTTGCATCAGGCACAACCAGGTTGCAGGATTTACGGCGGCTTCGCCACCGAGCGGGAGCAAGCTCCCTCGCCACAACTGCGCTCTGGCCTTAGCGCTTCTGGGTCAGGGCGCGGCGTTCGAATTCGACGATGCGCTGACGGTAATGCTCGATGGTTTGCGCGGTCAGCACGCTGCGCTGGTCGTCTTTCAGCTCGCCGTTCAGTTCCTGCGACAGCTTGCGTGCTGCCGCCACCATCACGTCGAAGGCCTGCTTCGGATGACGCGGGCCTGGCAGGCCGAGGAAGAAGCTCACCGCCGGGGTGCTGAAATGGTCGATGTCGTCCAGATCGAAGATGCCCGGCTTGACCGCATTGGCCATGGAGAACAGCACTTCACCGTTGCCGGCCATGCTTTCGTGGCGGTGGAAAATATCCATCTCGCCAAAACGCAGACCGCTTTCCAGAATATTCTGCAGCAGGGCCGGGCCTTTGAAGCCGGCGGCGTCGCGGCAGATCACGCTGATCACCAGGACTTCTTCGGCTTGCGGCTGATCCTTGTCGGCCACCGCTGGCGCAGGCTTGCTGTCGTCGACGAAGTCATCATCACGGCTGCTGAAGCTCGGGCCGCCGTCCAAATCCAGATCGAGGTTCAGGTCGCCCTGGGCCGGACCATTGCTGCCGCGCTTGCCACGTTTCGAACCGGATTCGCGAGGCTCGCGTGCTTCGCGGGCCGGCATGCTCACCGACGGCAGATCGTGTTCGTCCAGTTGCGGCTCTTTATGTGTGTCCAGCACGCGGGCCGGGCCCAACAGCTCAGCGCTGGTGTCCTCGTCCGGCAAGTTGGACAGACTTCGGTCAAGACGGAATTTCAGTTTTCCCTTGCCGCCGCGCATACGGCGCCAGCCATCGAAAAGAATACCGGCTATCACAATGATGCCGATGACGATCAGCCACTCGCGCAGACCGATTTCCATGTAATCCCGTGCCTCTATAAAAAATGCTGAAAAATAAGGGGTTTACATTGTGCAAACCGCTTTAAAACGTGGCGCCAACTCTATGTTCTGACAGGCGTTTTGCCCACGTATACGAAAAATTGACATTAAACTAGCACGACCAAAGACAACTTTACACCGTCTGTCACATTGGCTTGCGCGAATATGTCGATTGGCCAGCAAGTCGAAGTCGGTAAAAAAGTCCTACAGACTACTCATACCCTTCCGACACCACGCTGACTCAGGCGTCCACCATCGCCATCGCCTCCTCGACATCCACTGCAACCAGTCGCGAACAACCCGGCTCGTGCATCGTCACGCCCATCAGTTGATCGGCCATTTCCATGGCGATCTTGTTGTGGGTGATATAGATGAACTGCACGGTCTGCGACATCTCTTTAACCAATCGTGCGTAGCGTCCAACGTTAGCGTCATCCAGTGGCGCGTCAACTTCATCGAGCATGCAGAACGGCGCCGGATTCAATTTGAAGATCGCAAAAACCAGTGCCAGCGCGGTCAGGGCTTTTTCCCCGCCGGAGAGCAAATGGATGGTGCTGTTCTTCTTTCCTGGCGGCCGCGCCATGATCGTCACCCCTGTATCGAGTAGATCTTCGCCCGTCAGTTCCAAATACGCGCTGCCGCCACCGAAAACTTTCGGGAAAAGCGCCTGTAAACCGCCATTGATCTGATCAAAGGTATCTTTGAAGCGGTTACGGGTTTCCTTGTCGATCTTGCGAATGACGTTTTCCAGGGTCTCCAATGCTTCGACCAGATCGGCGTCCTGCGCATCCAGATAACGTTTACGCTCGGATTGTTGCGTGTATTCGTCGATGGCCGCGAGGTTGATCGCGCCCAGGCGCTGAATCCGCGCATTGATCCGTTCGAGTTCTTCTTCGGCGGCGCGTTCACTGGCCTCGGGGGTCAATGTCGCGAGCACGCCATTGAGATCGTAGCCGTCTTCGAGCAATTGATCCTGCAACGCCTTGCGCCGCACGGTCAGCGCTTGCCATTCCATGCGCTGCTGTTCGAGCTGGCCACGGATCAGTTGCGATTGCTGCTCGGCCTGGGTCCGGCGCTTTTCCGCCTCGCGCAGTTCGCGGTCGGCGTCTTCCAGCGCGATCTGCGCGGTCTTCAGTTCTTCGTCGACGGTCATGCGTTTGTCGAGCAGCTCTTCGAGTTTCAGGCGCAGCTCTTCCAGCGGTGCCTCGCCCTCCTCCAGATTCAGACTCAACTGCTCACGCTTTTCGGTCAGGCGCTCAGCCTGCATCTCCAGACGTTCCAACGCCTGGCGCGTGGAATCGTGCTGCGCGCGCAACGAACCGAGACGCACCGCCAGTTGATGGGCGTGATCCTTGTGCTGACGGGCTTCCTGGCGCACGCGGTCGAGGCGTTCGCGCAGGCTGTCGCGCTGAGCCAGCAGCAACTCGCGCTGCTCGGTGTCCAGCGCCATGGCATCGAGCGCTTCCTGCAATTGCATGCGCGCTTCGCCGATCTGTTCGTGTTCCAGTTCGCGTTGCTCGCCGAGTTCGATCAGCTCCTCATCGAGGCGGGTGCGGCGCAGCGTCAGCTGTTCAGCCTTGGCTTTACCGGCGGACAACTGGGCTTTCAATTCACCTTGGGAGCGGGCTTCGTCCTGCAGCAAACGGCGCAAATGCTCACGGCCGTTTTCCTGCTGCCGCTGTTGCGCCCGCAGGGTTTGCAGACGGGTTTCCATGGCTTCGACCGTGGCTTCGCGCTCTTCGCGTTCGACCTGCAGCGTCTCGATTTCCTGGCCACGGGCGAGCATGCCGCTCTCGGCTTCACTGGCGCGACGCACCCGCAGGAAGTGTCGGCCAACCCAGTAACCGTCGCGACTGATCAGGCTCTGCCCGGCACTCAACTGGCCGCGCAGGGCCAACGCCTGTTCAAGGCTGTCGACCGGTTTGACCTGGCCGAGCCACGGCGACAGATCGATCTGCGCCTCGACTTTATCCAGCAGGCTGCCCGCTACCCGAACACCATCGCTGGCGGGGCTGAGCAGGCGCAGATCGCCTTGGGTGAAACCGGACAGATCGAAACCGTTAAAGTCGTCCACCAGCACCGCTTGCAGATCGGCGCCGAGCACGGTTTCCACCGCCAGCTCCCAACCAGCCTCGACCTTCAAGCCTTCGGCGAGACGCGGCCGTTCGACGAGGTTGTGTTCCTTCAGCCATTCGGCGGTGCCGGTGCCCGGATCGAGCGCGGCTTGCTGCAAGGCTTCCAGCGAGGCCAGTCGTCCGTTGAGCCGCTGCAAATCGCCCTGCGCCTGCTGCTGCGCGGTCAGTGCCTGCTGCAATTCCTGACGCAGCTGTTCCAGTTTTTCGACCTGCGCTTCTTCGCTGGTCTGCAAATCTTCGAGGGTCGCTTCGGATTCGGCGAGCTGCTCGTTGAGCGCCATGATCGCCGCGTCTTCCGGGTCGGCGGAAAGCAGATCGCGCTCTTCGGCGAGACGCTTTTGCCGATCGGCCAGCCGCTCCATGCTGGTTTCCAGCTGCTGGATCCGCGACTGCTGCACTTCGGCCTGGCGCCGTGGTTCGGCAGCGGTCAGGTTGAAAGTGTCCCACTGCTCCTGCCAGCCGTGCATGACGCTTTCGGAATCTTCCAGCGCAGCGGCAGCTTCTTCGGCGGCGGCGCTGGTGACTTCCTGCTCGGGGGTGAGCATGTCCAGCTCTTCGCCGAGGGTCAGCAGCAGCGTGCGGTCGTGGCCCAGGTGCGATTCGGTTTCCAGACGCGCGCGCTCGGCTTCTTTCAGATCGTCCTGCAACTGACGCAAGCGCTGCTGGCCGTGCTGGATGCTCTGCTCGACCCGGGCGATGTCGCCGCCGACCGAATAGAAGCGGCCCTGCACCAGATTGAAGCGCTCGGACAGTTCATGGTGCCCGTCGCGCAGCCGCTCGATAGCCGCATCGGCATTGCGCTGCTCGGCGACCAGCGCTTCGAAACTGACTTCCTGGGTGCCGATGATCGACTCGCGCTGGCCGACCTGATCGTTCAGATCCTGCCAGCGCAGGGCCGACAGTTGCGCCTTGAGCTGGCGCTCTTCGGATTTGTATTCCTGATACTTCTTGGCGGACTCGGCCTGACGGTGCAAGCGCTCGAGCTGACGCTCAAGCTCTTCACGCAGGTCGGTCAGACGCGCAAGGTTTTCGTGGGTGCGGCGGATGCGGTTTTCAGTCTCGCGCCGGCGCTCCTTGTACTTGGAGATGCCCGCCGCTTCTTCGATAAAGTTGCGCAGGTCTTCCGGTTTGGCTTCGATCAGCTTGGAGATCATCCCCTGCTCGATGATCGAGTAGCTGCGCGGGCCGAGGCCGGTGCCGAGGAAGATGTCGGTGATGTCGCGACGGCGGCATTTGGCGCCGTTGAGGAAATAGCTGTTCTGGCTGTCGCGGGTGACTTTGCGGCGAATGGAGATCTCGGCGTAAGCCGCGTACTCGCCGACCAGGGTGCCGTCGGAGTTGTCGAACACCAGTTCGATGCTCGCCTGGCTCACCGGTTTGCGGCTGGTCGAGCCGTTGAAGATGACGTCGGTCATCGACTCGCCACGCAGGTTTTTCGCCGAACTTTCGCCCATCACCCAGCGCACGGCGTCGATGATGTTCGACTTGCCGCAACCGTTCGGCCCGACGACCGCCGCCATGTTACTGGGGAAGTTCACCGTGGTCGGGTCGACGAAGGACTTGAACCCCGCCAGTTTGATGCACTTCAGCCGCACGCTCAGGCAACCGTCAGGGCGGAGACCACCAGATCGCAGCTGCGCTGGGCGTAAGCCGTCAGCACGATGCGGATCTGCGGCAAATCACGGGCGAGCACAGCGGCCAGCAGGCGTTCGAACAGTTCGAGAAACTCGCTCATTTCGGCCTTGCGCTGTTCGAGGGCGAGGAAATAGGCACGGCTCATGGCCGGCTGCAGGTTCTCGACGGTCTCTTGCAGGTACGGGTTGTTGGCAAACGGGTACGCAGCGCGCATCACGGCGAAGCTGTCGTCGACGAAGGTGCGGATGTCCTGACGCTCGTAGCTGGCGGTCAGGCGCTGCTGGATCTGCACGAACGGCGCCATGTCGGCCTGGGTCTGCCAGCCATTGGCGACCGCATTGCCGAGCAGGATGTACAGCTCGCTCATCAGCGTGCACAGGCTCTGCACCTTGTGCGCGGTGAGTTCGGTGACATGGGCGCCACGTCGCGGCAGGATCGCGATCAGGTGTCGGCGCTCGAGGATCAGCAGGGCTTCGCGGACCGATCCGCGGCTGACATTGAGGGCCAGCGTGACCTTCTGTTCCTGAATGCGCTCTCCCGGCTTCATTTCGCCGCGAATGATGCGTTCGGCGAGGTGGTGAGCAATTTGCTCGGCGAGGCTGTCCGGCGCCTTGAACGTCATGGTTGTCCTTCAAACTCTTCGATCTGCACAAGCGGCGCAGTGTAGCGCAAATGCAGGTGCATGGCGGAGTGCCCGCACGGCGCTTTTTGGCACGATTCAAGCAAAAAGGCAGTGGATCCGCTCAGGGTCAATACTCAATACAGCACGCGTTAATCGACAAAACCGTTTTTCCTGACCTTTAAGTCAGAAAACCATTGACCGAAAAGTCAGACCTGCTAAATTCGGTTGAAGTCGGTTAACAACAATAATGAGTCTGCGAGGCCTTCCGTGATCCAGTTTTTACTTAACCAGGAACTCCGTAGCGAGCACGCCCTGGACCCGAATCTGACCGTGCTCAATTACCTGCGCGAACACGTGGGCAAATCCGGCACCAAAGAAGGCTGCGCCAGCGGCGACTGTGGCGCCTGCACCGTGGTGGTCGGCGAGTTGCAAACGGATGACGCCGGCCGCGAACACATTCGCTATCGCAGCCTCAACTCGTGCCTGACCTTTGTTTCGTCGCTGCACGGCAAACAACTGATCAGCGTCGAAGACCTCAAGCACCAGGGCGAACTGCACAGCGTGCAGAAAGCCATGGTCGAGTGCCACGGCTCGCAATGCGGTTTCTGCACCCCCGGCTTCGTCATGTCGTTGTTCGCCCTGCAAAAGAACAGCGATGCACCGGATCAGGCCAAGGCGCACGAAGCGCTGGCCGGCAACCTCTGCCGCTGCACCGGCTACCGGCCGATCCTCGCCGCCGCCGAGCAATCCTGCTGTGGCAAGCAACCGGACCAGTTCGACGCCCGCGAAGCCGAGACCATCGCCCGCCTCAAAGCCATCGCCCCGACCGATATCGGTGAACTCAACAGTGGCGACAAGCGCTGCCTGGTGCCGCTGACCGTCGCCGATCTGGCCGACCTCTACGACGCTTACCCACAAGCCCGGCTGCTGGCCGGCGGCACCGATCTGGCGCTGGAAGTCACCCAGTTCCATCGCACCCTGCCGGTGATGATCTACGTCGGCAACGTCGCCGAAATGAAGCGCATCGAAACCTTCGACGACCGCATCGAAATCGGCGCCGCCACCGCCCTCTCCGACTGCTACGAAGCGCTGACTGCCGAGTACCCGGACTTCGGCGAACTGCTGCACCGCTTCGCCTCGCTGCAGATCCGCAACCAGGGCACCCTCGGCGGCAACATCGGCAACGCCTCGCCGATCGGTGACTCGCCACCGCTGCTGATCGCCCTCGGCGCGCAGGTGGTGCTGTGCAAAGGTGAAACCCGGCGCACGCTGAACCTGGAAGATTACTTCATCGACTACAAGGTCACCGCCCGCCAGGAAAGCGAATTCATCGAAAAAATCATCGTCCCGCGTGCCACCGCCGAACAGCGCTTCCGCGCCTACAAAGTCTCCAAGCGTCTGGACGATGACATCTCCGCCGTCTGCGCCGCATTCAATCTGCGCGTGGAAAACGGCGTGATCAGCGATGCGCGCATGGCGTTCGGCGGCATGGCCGCGATTCCGAAACGCGCCGCCCACTGCGAAGCCGTGCTGCTCGGCCAACCGTTCAACAGCGCCGTGGTCGAACGCGCCTGCGCCGCACTGGCCGAAGACTTCACGCCGCTCTCGGACTTCCGCGCCAGCAAGGAATATCGCCTGCTCAGCGCGCAGAACCTGCTGCGTAAATACTTCATCGAACTGCAAACACCGCACATCGAGACTCGGGTGACCGCTTATGTCTAACCATCACGCCGTAGAGAAGACTCAAGCCGAACTGGCGGAACTGTTCGCCAAGGACCTGACCACCGGTGTCGGCCGCAGCGTCAAGCACGACAGCGCCGCCAAGCATGTGTCCGGTGAAGCGCAGTACATCGATGACCGCCTGGAATTCCCCAATCAGCTGCACGTGTACGCACGGCTGTCGGACCGCGCCCACGCGAAAATCATCAGCATCGACACCAAGCCCTGCTACGCCTTCGAAGGCGTGCGCATTGCGATCACCCACGAAGACGTGCCGGGCCTGAAAGACATCGGCCCGTTGCTGCCGGGCGATCCGCTGCTGGCCATCGATGACGTGCAGTTCGTCGGGCAACCGGTACTGGCCGTGGCCGCGAAAGACCTGGAAACCGCACGCAAAGCGGCGATGGCGGCGATCATCGAATACGAAGATCTCGAGCCGGTGCTGGATGTGGTCGAAGCCTTGCGCAAGCGCCACTTCGTGCTCGACAGCCACACCCATCAGCGTGGCGATTCGGCTTCGGCATTGGCCACCGCCGAACATCGTATTCAAGGCACGCTGCACATCGGCGGTCAGGAACACTTTTATCTGGAAACCCAGATCTCCTCGGTGATGCCCACCGAAGACGGCGGCATGATCGTCTACTGCTCGACGCAGAACCCCACCGAAGTGCAGAAGCTGGTGGCCGAAGTGCTCGACGTGTCGATGAACAAGATCGTCGTCGACATGCGCCGCATGGGCGGTGGTTTCGGCGGCAAGGAAACCCAGGCCGCCAGCCCGGCGTGCCTGTGCGCGGTGATCGCGCACCTCACCGGGCAGCCGACCAAGATGCGCCTGCCACGGGTCGAAGACATGCTGATGACCGGCAAGCGCCACCCGTTCTATGTCGAGTACGACGTCGGCTTCGACAGCAGCGGACGTCTGCACGGCATCGCCATGGACCTGGCCGGCAACTGCGGCTGTTCGCCGGACCTGTCGGCGTCAATTGTCGACCGGGCGATGTTTCACTCGGACAACTCGTACTACCTCGGTGACGCGACCATCAACGGTCACCGCTGCAAGACCAACACCGCGTCGAACACCGCTTACCGGGGTTTCGGCGGCCCGCAAGGGATGGTCGCCATCGAAGAAGTGATGGACGCGATTGCCCGTCACCTCAACCTCGATCCGCTGGCGGTGCGCAAGGCCAACTACTACGGCAAGACCGAGCGCAACGTCACCCACTACTACCAGACCGTCGAGCACAACATGCTCGAAGAGATGACTGCCGAACTGGAAGAAAGCAGCCAGTACGCCGAGCGCCGCGAAGCGATCCGTCGCTACAACGCCAACAGCCCGATCCTGAAAAAAGGCCTGGCGCTGACCCCGGTGAAGTTCGGCATTTCCTTCACCGCCAGTTTCCTCAATCAGGCCGGCGCGCTGATCCACGTCTACACCGACGGCAGCATCCACCTGAACCACGGCGGCACGGAAATGGGCCAGGGTCTCAACACCAAAGTCGCGCAGGTGGTGGCCGAAGTGTTCCAGGTGGAAATGGATCGGGTGCAGATCACCGCGACCAACACCGACAAAGTGCCGAACACCTCGCCGACTGCGGCCTCCAGCGGCGCTGACCTCAACGGCAAGGCCGCGCAGAACGCCGCCGAGATCATCAAGCAGCGTCTGGTGGAATTCGCCGCGCGGCACTACAAGGTCAGCGAAGAAGACGTGGAATTCCACAACGGCCATGTGCGCGTGCGTGACCACATCATGACCTTCGAAGCGCTGATCCAGCTGGCGTATTTCAATCAGGTCTCGCTGTCGAGCACCGGCTTCTACAAGACCCCGAAAATCTACTACGACCGCAGCCAGGCACGGGGTCGGCCGTTCTACTACTTCGCCTTCGGTGCGGCGTGCTGCGAAGTGATCGTCGACACCCTGACCGGCGAGTACAAGATGCTGCGTACCGACATCCTCCACGACGTCGGCGCCTCGTTGAACCCGGCGATCGACATCGGTCAGGTCGAGGGCGGTTTCGTCCAGGGCATGGGCTGGCTGACCATGGAAGAGCTTGTCTGGAACAACAAGGGCAAGCTGATGACCAACGGCCCGGCCAGCTACAAGATCCCGGCAGTGGCGGACATGCCGCTGGACCTGCGGGTGAAGCTGGTGGAAAACCGCAAGAACCCGGAAGACACGGTGTTCCATTCCAAGGCTGTGGGTGAGCCGCCGTTCATGCTCGGGATTGCCGCGTGGTGCGCGATCAAGGACGCGGTGGCGAGCCTTGGCGACTACAAGCATCAGCCGCAGATCGACGCGCCGGCGACTCCGGAGCGGGTGTTGTGGGGGTGTGAGCAGATGCGTCAGCTCAAGACAGTGAAAGCGGTCGAAGCTGAAACCGAGCTGGCTCCGCTCTAGGGACCGAGGTGCGGCCATTCGCGAGCAAGCTCGCTCCCACAGTAGATCTTCAGTGGGCACAGATTTTGTGGAAGACAGAGATCAAAAATGTGGGAGCGAGCTTGCTCGCGAATAGGCCCGAACAGACAACGATGTTGTAGGGGTGAACTATGTACAACTGGATCGACGCCCTCGCCGACCTGCAGAACCAGGGCGAACCCTGTGTTCTGGTGACGATCATTGAAGAACTCGGCTCGACCCCGCGCAACGCCGGCTCGAAAATGGTCGTCAGCGCCAGACAGACCTTCGACACCATCGGTGGCGGGCATCTGGAATACAAAGCCATGCAGATCGCCCGCGAGATGCTCGCCAGCGGCAAGCAGGACACCCATCTGGAGCGCTTCAGCCTCGGCGCCAGCCTCGGCCAGTGCTGCGGTGGCGCCACCGTGTTGCTCTTCGAACCGATGGGCCAGGTGCAGGCGCAGATCGCTGTGTTCGGCGCCGGGCATGTCGGCCGTGCGTTGGTGCCGTTGCTCGCCAGCCTGCCGTGCCGGGTGCGCTGGATCGATTCGCGGGAAGAGGAATTCCCCGAACAGATCCCCCACGGCGTGCGTAAAATCGTCGCCGAAGAGCCTGTGGATGAAATCGACGACCTGCCCGCCGGCAGCTACTGCATCGTCATGACCCACAACCATCAGCTCGACCTGGAACTCACTGCCGCGATCCTCAAGCGCAACGACTTCGCTTACTTCGGCCTGATCGGTTCGAAGACCAAACGGGCCAAGTTCGAACATCGCCTGCGTGATCGCGGTTTCGACAGCGGCGTCGTGCAACGCATGCGCTGCCCGATGGGCATTGGCGAAGTCAAAGGCAAACTGCCTGTGGAAATCGCCATCTCCATCGCCGGCGAAATCATCGCCACCTATAACGCCAATTTCGGCCAGCACAGCGCCAGCGCCGAACCGATTGCCAAATTGCTGCCGGTTTCCCGGCGCAGTCAGGCCGCCAAACTCAAAGCCTCAAACTGATTAGAGAACCCTCATGCCTCTGACTCGCAAAGCCTACCGCGCCGCCATCCTGCACAGCATCGCCGACCCCGCCGACGTCGGGATCGAAGCCTCCTACGAATATTTCGAGGACGGCCTGCTGGTGGTCGATGGCGGCAAGATCAGCGCCCTCGGCCACGCCAGCGACCTGCTGCCGACCCTGCCGGCGGACATCGAGATCACCCACTATCAGGACGCGCTGATCACCCCGGGCTTCATCGACACCCACATCCACCTGCCGCAAACCGGCATGGTCGGCGCCTACGGCGAGCAACTGCTGGACTGGCTCAACACCTACACCTTCCCGTGCGAAAGCCAGTTCGGTGACAAGGCCCACGCCGACGACGTGGCCGATATCTTCATCAAGGAACTGCTGCGCAACGGCACCACCACCGCGCTGGTATTCGGCAGCGTGCACCCGCAGTCGGTGAACTCGTTCTTCGAGGCGGCCGAGAAGCTCGACCTGCGGATGATCGCCGGCAAGGTGATGATGGACCGCAACGCGCCGGACTATCTGACCGACACCGCCGAATCGAGCTACGTCGAGAGCAAGGCGCTGATCGAACGCTGGCATGGCAAGGGCCGCCTGCACTACGCGGTCACCCCGCGTTTCGCTCCTACCAGCACCCCGGAGCAACTGACCCTCGCCGGCCAACTGTTGACCGAATACCCGGATCTGTACATGCAGACCCACATCAGCGAAAACCTCAAGGAAATCGAGTGGGTCAAGGAACTGTTCCCGGAGCGCAAGAGCTATCTGGACGTTTACGATCACTACCAACTGCTCGGCGAGCGCTCGGTGTTCGCCCACGGCGTGCACCTGTGCGACGACGAATGCGCGCGACTGGCGGAAACCGGCTCGGCGATCTCGTTCTGCCCGACCTCGAACTTCTTCCTCGGCAGTGGTTTGTTCAATCTGCCGATGGCCGAGAAGCACAAGCTCAACGTCGGTCTCGGCACTGACGTCGGCGGCGGCACCAGTTTCTCGCTGCTGCAAACGCTGAACGAAGCCTACAAAGTCATGCAGCTGCAGGGCGCGCGGTTGAGTCCGTTCAAGTCGCTGTACTTGGCGACGCTGGGCGGTGCGCGGGCACTGCGTCTGGAAGACAAGATCGGCAACCTGCAACCGGGTTCCGATGCGGACTTCCTGGTGCTGGACTACAACGCCACGCCACTGCTGAGCTATCGCCTGAAACAGGCTAACAACATTGCTGAAACGTTGTTTGTGCTGATGACACTGGGCGATGACCGCACGGTGCAGCAGACGTATGCGGCGGGGGCTTTGGTGCATCAGCGCTGAGTTTTTTCAAGGCATAAAAAATCCCCCGGTGGTGTTAGCACCGGGGGATTTTTGTTGCCTGTCTGACCGTATTCGCGAGCAAGCCCGCTCCCACAGGGGATCTCAGTCGATGCCAAATTTTATATTCACTGAAGATCCAATGTGGGAGCGGGCTTGCTCGCGAAGGCCGCGACTCGGTATCAGTCAGAGTTTCGCCGCAGGGCGCCCAGGCTTCTTGGTCTGCAACAAATGCGAGAACACCGCATGCAGATCATCCGACGCACTCTCCTCATCGAGGTTGAGCTTGCTGTCGATGTGGTCCATGTGATGCATCATCAGGTCCACCGCCAACTCACCGTTGCGCGCTTCGATGGCGTCGATCAACTGGGTGTGCTCGTCGTAGGAGCAATGCGAGCGGTTGCCGCTTTCGTACTGGGCAATGATCAGCGAGGTCTGCGAGACCAGGCTGCGCTGGAAGCTGATCAGTGGCGCGTTTTTCGCCGCTTCGGCCAGTTTCAGGTGGAATTCGCCCGACAGACGGATACCGGCGCCGCGATCGCCACGGGAGAAACTGTCGCGCTCGTCGTTGACCATCTGACGCAGTTCGGCGATCTGCTCGGCGGTGGCGTGCTGCACGGCCAGTTCGGTGATCGCGCGCTCCACCAGACGGCGGGCCATGAACACCTGACGCGCTTCTTCAACGCTCGGGCTGGCGACGACCGCGCCACGGTTCGGCCGCAACAGGACCACGCCTTCATGGGCCAGACGCGACAGCGCGCGGCGAATGATGGTGCGGCTGACCCCGAAGATTTCCCCCAGCGCTTCTTCGCTCAATTTTGTACCGGGCGCCAGACGCTGTTCGAGGATGGCCTCGAAGATATGCGCGTAGACAATATCGTCCTGGGTTCCGCTGCGGCCGGCTTTGCCTGCTCGCGGTTGTTTCTTGAGGGGTTGCAACTGTTCGTTCATGGGCACTCGAGTCGGGAGAACTGCGGCGAATAGACCGTGACTGTAATACGGCACAGTAGGTCGCTGGCAAGTATCGCGTAAAAAACAGCGCGATTGTACACAATGAATGGTGGCAACACGACTGTATGGCTGTTTGTGACCACGGCTGTATTGCAACGATCCGTTACGATTGAGTTTAGGCTTGATCGCAGAATCCGCAGCCAGAACACAAATCCCCCTGTGGGAGCGGGCTTGCTCGCGAAAGCGGTGTGTCAGACCACATCTGCTTTTACTGACCCACCGCTTTCGCGAGCAAGCCCGCTCCCACAGGGGTTCAGGTAATTGCGGGGATCTTCATCTGTATAAGGAACACCGCCGTCATGAACGACGCCACCTACACCCGCCTGCGCCCTCTCGCCGACACTTCGCCCTCAGCGATCGTTGCCGGGTTCATTGCAATGATGACCGGCTACACCAGTTCGCTGGTGCTGATGTTCCAGGCCGGGCAAGCGGCGGGCCTGAGCAGCGGGCAGATTTCCTCGTGGATCTGGGCGATCTCGATTGGCATGGCGGTGTGCTCGATCGGCCTGTCGCTGCGCTATCGCACGCCAATCACCATCGCCTGGTCGACACCGGGTGCAGCCCTGCTGATCACCAGCCTGGGCGGCGTCAGCTACGGTGAGGCCATCGGCGCCTACATCACTTGCGCGGTGCTGGTGACCATTTGCGGGCTGACCGGCAGCTTCGAACGCTTGGTGAAGAAGATCCCGGCGTCGCTGGCGGCAGCGTTGCTGGCGGGGATTCTGTTCAAGATCGGCAGCGAAATCTTCGTCGCCGCGCAACATCGCACCGGGCTGGTGCTGGGGATGTTCTTCACTTATCTGCTGGTCAAACGCCTGTCACCGCGTTACGCGGTACTGGCTGCGCTACTGATCGGCACTGCGCTGTCAGGTTTCATGGGGCTGCTGGATTTCAGCGGTTTCCATCTGGAACTGGCGACGCCAGTCTGGACCACGCCGCACTTCTCGCTGGCCGCAACCATCAGCATCGGCATTCCGTTGTTCGTGGTGGCGATGACTTCGCAGAACATGCCCGGCATCGCCGTACTGCGCGCCGACGGCTACAACGTGCCGGCCTCGCCGCTGATCACCACCACCGGCATCGCCTCGCTGTTGCTGGCGCCATTCGGCTCCCACGGCATCAACCTCGCGGCGATCAGCGCGGCGATCTGTACCGGGCCGCACGCCCATGAGGATCGCAACAAACGCTACACCGCCGCCGTCTGGTGCGGGATTTTTTACGGGATTGCCGGCGTATTCGGCGCTACGTTGGCGGCGCTGTTTGCCGCGTTGCCAAAAGAACTGGTGCTGTCGATTGCCGCGCTGGCGCTGTTCGGTTCGATCATCAACGGCCTGAGCATTGCCATGACCGAAGTGAAGGAACGCGAGGCGGCGCTGATCACCTTTATGGTCACGGCGTCGGGGTTGACGCTGTTTTCCATCGGCTCGGCGTTCTGGGGGATTGTCGCGGGGGTTTTGACGTTACTGATTTTGAATTGGCGTAAAGCCCAGGCATAAAAAAACGGCGACCCTCAGGTCGCCGTTTTTTTCAGTATCACTTGGCCGCGTTGATCGGCTTTTCCGGATACCAAACGTCCAGCAGCGGGCTGATTTCAGTAGAAGTCAGCTCGGAGCGGGTTTTCAGCCAGGCTTCAACAGCAGCACGCTGCTCTTCGGAGACCGAACCACGCTTCTGCAGGCAAACCAGACCGAAGTCGTCGCCGCCGACATAGCCCAGACCGTTGGCTTCCATGGCTTCTTTGATGAATGCTTCGAGGAAAGCGTCAATGGCTTCTTCGGACAGGTCTTCTTTGAAGCCCAGGTTCAGTTCGAAACCCAGCTCTTGAAATTCATCGACGCACAGTTTTTTGCGCAGACGCTGGGAACGGTTAGTCGCCATTGGAACAATCCTCTTAAGTAATAACGGCCGGCACTTTACCAGTTTAAGCGGTCAATTGCCCGACTCTCTGGGCGCTGAGGCCGACCGCCTGTAAAAAAAATAACGAAATGGCCGCCCCGGGCAAGGCACAAGCTGTTACACCTTGGGGCATAATGCCGACACTTTCATGACCACTGAGGGCTTTTTCATCCATGCCCTCGTTATTTTTCCCCTCTTCTGCAGGGTTTTATTTCATATGATCAAATCGTTGCGTCCTCTCTTTCTCGCCGGCCTTCTTCTGCCCCTGGCCCTGCCGGTTGCCGCTGCCACTATCAATACCGCCCTCACCCCTAACGTCGAAAAAGCCCTCAAGGCCAGCAAGCTGCAGCCGACTGCACTGTCGCTGGTGATGATTCCGCTCGACGGCCCGGGCAATCCGACCGTGTATAACGCCGACGTCTCGGTCAACCCGGCCTCGACCATGAAACTGGTCACCACCTACGCCTCGCTGGAAATGCTCGGCCCCAACCATCAGTGGAAAACCGAGTTCTACACCGACGGCGACCTCAGTGGCGGCATTCTCAACGGCAACCTGTACCTCAAGGGCGGCGGCGATCCGAAGCTGAACATGGAAAAACTCTGGCTGTTGATGCGCGACCTGCGCGCCAACGGCGTGACCCAGGTCACCGGCGATCTGATCCTCGACCGCAGCTTCTTCATCCAGCCGCAACTGCCCGAGTTCAACGACGACGGCAATGACGAGAACAAGCCGTTCCTGGTCAAACCCGACTCGCTGCTGGTCAACCTCAAGGCCCTGCGCTTCGTCGCGCGCAATGACGGGGGCCGGGTGCTGATCTCGGTGGAGCCGCCGATTGCCAGCGTGCGCATCGAAAACACGGTCAAGGCGCTCAACTCCAAGCAGTGCACCGGTGGCGTTCGCTACAACCCGGTAACCCAGGCTGACGGCAGCGTGACCGTGACCGTCGCCGGTCAATTGGGCGAAGGCTGCAGCTCGCAGACTTATCTGTCGCTGCTTGACCACGCGACCTACACCGCCGGTGCCGTGCGCGCGATCTGGAAAGAACTGGGCGGCAGCATCCAGGGCAAGGATCGCCTCGCCGCGACCCCGAGCAGCGCCAAGCTGCTGGCCCGCGCCTACTCGCCGGATCTGGCGGAAATCATCCGCGACATCAACAAATACAGTAACAACACCATGGCCCAGCAGCTGTTCCTGAGCCTTGGCCAGAAGTACCGCAACGAAGCCGACGGTGACGACGCCAAGGCCGCACAACGCGTAGTCCGCCAGTGGCTGGCGAAGAAAGGCATCACCGCGCCGCACCTGGTGATGGAGAACGGTTCCGGGCTGTCGCGCGCCGAACGCGTCAGCGCCCGCGAGATGGCCAACATGCTGCAAGCCGCCTGGCACAGCCCGTACGCCGCCGAGTACATCAGCTCGCTGCCGATTGCCGGCACCGACGGCACCATGCGCAAACGCCTGAAGACCACCGCGATGCGCGGCGAGGCCCACGTCAAGACCGGCACCCTGAACACCGTGCGCGCGATCGCCGGCTTCAGCCGCGACGTCAACGGCAACACCTGGGCGGTGGTGGCGATCCTCAACGACAAGGCCCCGTTCGGCGCGTCGTCGGTGCTGGATCAGGTGCTGCTGGACCTGTACAAGCAGCCGCGCCTGCCGCAGACGGCTTCGGCCCTGTAAAAACACAGCCGCTCCCACAGGTAGATCGTGCCAAGGCTCAGCTCATCTGCTCGACCCGATCGCGCCCGCCCTGCTTCGCCGCATACACCCCCGAATCCGCGCGCAGCAGCAGCGCATCCGCGCCCTCCCCCGGGCGCCAGCTGGCGATGCCGAAACTGGCCGTCACCACCCCGACCACATCCACCGGCGCACTGCGCAGGCCTTGCCACAACTCCACCGCCAGCATGTACGCATGCTCGCCGTCGATGTCTGGGCACAGCACCATGAACTCTTCACCACCGAGACGACAGAACACATCAGTCCGCCGTAAACGATGGCCGATGCGCTCGCACACCGCCTGCAGCACCCGGTCGCCCACGGCATGGCCGTACTGGTCGTTGATGCGTTTGAAGTGGTCGATGTCGAGCATGATCACCGACAGCTCGCCACCGCCGCGTTCGACCCGGGCCATTTCGGTGGTCAGGCGTTCCTGGAAGTAGCGGCGGTTGTGAATGCCGGTCAGTGAGTCGGTGACCGACAGCGCCCGCAATTCCTCTTCCACCCGTTTCAAGTCGGAAATGTCCGAGATGTAGCCGTGCCACAGCACGCCGCCGCCCGGCAGCTCTTCCGGCGTTGCCTCGCCGCGCACCCAGCGCAGGCCGCGCTCGGGCAACTGCACACGGTATTCCTCGCGCCATGGGCTGAGGCTGTCTGCCGAAGCACGGATCGAGCTGCGCACTCGCGAGACGTCTTGTGGATGGATGCGGGTGAAAATCGCCTCGGCATTGAGCAGCAGCACGTCCGGCTCCAGCTCGTAGATCTCGCGGATGCCGTCGCTGGCGTAGATCACGCTGAAGCGCCCGTCGAACTCCATCTTGAATTGGTAGATGCCGCCGGGCACGTGGGCGCTGAGCTTTTTCAGCAATACATCGCGCGCCGCCAGCGCTTCGTGCACGCGCTTGCGCTCGGTGATGTCGATGCAGATCGCCAGATGCCCGACCCACAAACCCTGCTCATCGAGCACCGGGGTGGCGAGCATGTTCACCGGCAGATGACTGCCGTCGCTGCGCACCAGCGTCCATTCGCGCGCCTCATGACCGCCGACCTCGCCGCCCTCGACCAACATCGCGTGGCAGGTCGGAATGCTCTTGCCGTAACGCGCACTCAACTCCGCCGAACGCGCGGCCAGTTCTCGCGGCAGATGCAGGTTTTCCAGAGTCATGTGGCCGACCACGTCGGCGCTGCTGTAGCCGAGCATCTGTTCCGCACCAGGGTTGAAGGTGTTGATCACCCCGCGCAGGTCGGTGGCGATGATTGCCACCTGGGTCGCGGCATTCAGCACGCCACGCAACTGACCGTGGGTGCCGCGCAATTCCTGCTCGCGGGCGTGCAGTTCCTGGGTGCGCAGTTCGACCATGCGCAAGGCGCGCTGGCGTTGACTGACCAGCACGTAAAGCAGTGCGCTGAGCAACAGACTCAGCAGCGCCCCCAGCACCACCAGGCTGCTGATTGACGAATGGTTGGCCTGCAGAAACGCTTCGCTGGGCTGCATATCCACTTGATAGTCATGGTCGGCCATGCGCAACAGACGTGTGGCGGACAGATCACTGGCCCCGGCCTGGTTGGCGGACTCGTAGAGCACTTCATGCTGTTCATCGGTGGACAGGTCGAGAATGCGAACATTGAGGAAATCCTGGTGCTCCTCCGGCAGTCCGTCGGCCAGCAACTGCTGCATGCTGATCACCGCCATCACATAGCCTTGCGGCGGCCCTTTCGGCGCCCCTTCACGAGTGACCGGCGCCATCAGCAAGACGCCCCGGGCATACGCCGGATCAATCCCCACCAGATGCAATGGCTGCGACACCACCATGTGCCCGGTGCGGTCGGCGCGTTCCAGCGTCGCCCGGCGCAGCGGTTGCGCCAGCAAGTCGTAACCCAGCGGCGTGGGCAAGCGACTGAGGCTCTGGGTGTAGATCACCGGTACGTATTCGGGGCGATCAGCGGCGGTCTGCAACTGATCGTCAGCGTTCAGTTCACGAAAGGTGAAGGTACTGAAGCCTTCGTTACGCACGGCTTGTTCGACCGCCGGGCGTTCGGCACGGCTGACCCGCGGCGCATAGGAATAGGCCTGGGTGCGTAATAGAAGCGGTTTGGCATAGCCGTCGAATTCGTTGCGTGAGACCGAATCGGAGTTGGCGAAGAAACGGCGCAGGCCGTCGAGACGCTGTTCCTGATCCTGGAAACGTTCTTCGATGCGGCTGTAACGCTCATTGGCCAGCAGCTGGAAGCGTTGGCGCAGTTGATGGTGAAACTGATTGAGGGTGGCCCAGGCGAGCAGCCCCGTGAGAATCCCGCCGGCGAGCAATACCAGCAGCGCGACCAGCCAGGCCGAGACGTCTTCGCTGATAAAACCCAGAATCTTTGGGCGCACGGGGTGCAACGACATAGGGGCAACTCACGACGCCATTGTTTCGGGGGGAAAACCCCATTGGCCATGAGTTGAGTTATAGCTATTAGCCATTAATTTGGCTAGCGCTGATCGGATCCAAGAGCCTTTAAAAATCAAGGCTCTGTGGATCCAACCCGCCCAAGCGTCAACGAGCCGTGATTTTCCAGGCGCGGTGGATCTTGGTGTTACGCGCAAAATCCGGATCGATGGTCTGCGCGCTGATTTCCTCGACCGCGTAACGTTCGGCCAGGTTCTCCTCCAGCTGGAACTTGCGGAAGTTGTTGGAGAAATACAGCACGCCACCCGGCGCCAGACGTGCCATGGCCAGGTCGATCAACTGCACCTGATCACGCTGCACGTCGAAGATGCCTTCCATGCGCTTGGAGTTGGAGAAGGTCGGCGGGTCGATGAAGATCAGGTCGTACTCGTCGCGGCTGCTTTCCAGCCACGCCATCACGTCGCCCTGCTCCAGACGGTTCTTGTCGGAGAAGCCGTTCAGCGACAGGTTGCGCCGCGCCCAGTCGAGGTAAGTCTTCGACAGGTCGACGCTGGTGGTGCTGCGGGCACCGCCCTTGGCCGCATGCACACTGGCGGTCGCGGTGTAGCAGAACAGATTGAGGAAGCGCTTGCCGGCGGCCTCTTTCTGAATGCGCATGCGCATTGGCCGGTGATCGAGGAACAGCCCGGTGTCGAGATAGTCGGTGAGGTTCACCAGCAGCTTGACGCCGCCTTCGCTGACCTCATTGAACTTGCCCTGCGCCGCCTGACGCTCGTATTGCTTGGTGCCACTCTGACGCTCGCGGCGTTTGACCACCACGCGGCTCTTGTCGACGTTCAGCGCCTGCGGGATCGCCGCCAAGGCGTCGAACATGCGCGCCGAGGCCTTTTCCGGATCGATCGACTTCGGCGCGGCGTATTCCTGCACGTGCACCCAGTCGTGGTACAGGTCGATGGCCATGGCGTATTCCGGCATGTCGGCATCGTAGACGCGGTAGCAGTCGATGCCTTCGCGCTTGACCCACTTGCTCATCGCCTTGAGGTTTTTCTGCAGGCGGTTGGCAAACATCTGCCCGCCTTCGCTCAGGCGCGGCTGCTCGACCACTGGCGCCGGGGCTGGCGTCGGTTTGATCGGGTTGCCGTTCTTGTTGAACTTGCGCTCTTGCGGCTCGTTCGGGGTCTGATCGTAGGCTGCTTGCTCACGCTCGGCCTGACGCTGTTCCGGAGTACGCCGCTCGCCGGTGACGAACTGGTCCGGCAGCACCTTGATCAACAACAACTTGCACGGCAGCGCGCCGTTCCAGAACGAATACTGTTTGTGGCTGCGAATGCCCATGCGCTTGCCCAGATCCGGCGCGCCGGTGAATACCGCCGCTTCCCAGTTCAGGCAGGCCTGTCGCAGGCGCTCGCCAAGGTTCTGATAGAGATAGAGCAGGCTGGCTTCGTCGCCCAGACGCTCGCCGTACGGCGGGTTGCAGATCACCAGACCTTTCTGGTTCTGGTCCGGACGCGGCTCGAAGGTCGCGACTTCGCCCTGATAGATCTTGATCCACTCGCTCAGACCAGCGCGTTCGACGTTATTGCGGCCCGGCTGAATCAGCCGCGGGTCGGCTTCGTAACCGCGAATCCACAGCGGCGGCTTGGCCAGACCGGCGGCGGCACGTTCGACCGCTTCTTCATGGAGTTTTTTCCACAGCGCCGGAACGTGGCCGAGCCAGGCGGTAAAGCCCCACTGCTCGCGGCGCAGGTTCGGCGCCATGTCGGCGGCGATCATCCCGGCTTCGACGAGGAACGTACCGACACCGCACATCGGGTCAGCCAGCGCGCCGCCTTCGGCCGCAATGCGCGGCCAGCCGGAACGGATCAGGATCGCTGCCGCGAGGTTTTCCTTCAGCGGCGCCGCGCCCTGCTGCAGGCGGTAACCGCGCTGATGCAGGCTGTGGCCGGAAAGGTCGAGGGACAGGATCGCTTCGCCGCGATCCAGGCGCAGGTGAATGCGCAGATCCGGGTTGAGCTTGTCGATCGACGGACGGTCTCCTTGCGGGGTACGCAGTTTGTCGACGATGGCGTCTTTGACTTTCAGCGCACCGAAGTGGGTGTTGTCGATGCCCGAGCCGTGGCCGCTGAATTCGACGGCCAGGGTGCCGTCGGCGAGCATGTGATCCTGCCACTCGACGTCAAGCACGCCGTGGTACAGGTCTTCGGCGTCTTTCATCGGGAAGCGCTTGAGCACCAGCAACACCCGGTTGGCCAGACGCGACCACAGGCACAGGCGATAAGCGGTTTCCATGGTCGCCATGCCACGCACGGCGGAGGTGTGCTCGCGGGCGTCTTCAAGGCCAAGCCCGACGGCTTCCTCGATGAGCAGGCCTTCAAGGCCTTTGGGGCAAGTGAGGAAGAGTTCGAAACGGTCGGACATGGTATTTCCAGAGCCTTTGGCTAGTGAACCGGCAACGCATTGCCGATCCGGTTTTCAATCAGGCGCTTTTCTAAAAGAGCGCCCGCGTGGCACGAAGGTGTGCCGTTCCATCCCCGCTGCTCGGGTTAAAAGAGCTTAGATGCAAGGACAGGTATTAAAGTTGATGAAACAAAATGACTCAAAGCAACCCTTCGTCGAATATTACCCCAGCGTAAACGTGGGTCATTCTCACTAAAGGATTAACCCCATCATCCAGTGCGGGGCCGATCATACCGGGGTTTGCTGAAAAAACGTTCATGAAACCCGTCGTTACTTATGGCTGTAGCACTATTTTCGTTACGTCCTTATGACAAAACGATCATTCCCTCGGTGTGACTCATTGGTTAGAACTGACCACAGGTTGACGTCGCAACGGCGTCAACACCTTGGCTCGCCACGCCGGCAGCGAGCCGCCCAACGGCAGAGTTTTTTCTGCCAGACCTCGGTTGAGGTCAACGCGACGAAAACAGTCAACAAGTGAGGGAAACACCCTATGAGAAGACTTAAGCGTGATCCGTTGGAAAGAGCATTTTTGCGCGGATATCAATATGGCGTTGGTGGCAAATCCCGCGAGCTTTGCCCATTTACTCTACCGTCGGTACGTCAAGCCTGGATCAACGGCTGGCGAGAAGGACGCGGCGACAACTGGGACGGTATGACCGGCACTGCGGGGATCCACAGACTCAACGAACTTCACGCCGTCGGCTGACACAGGGCACTTATTGCAACACGACAATCTGAATTTTTAGCGACTTACCATGCACGTCCTTCCCGGACGGCGGGCTACGGCCCAGGGGCTCCTTCGAGGAGCCCTTTTTTATGCCCGCCCCGGACGATACAGGTCCCTGTGGCGAGGGGATTCATCCCCGATGGGCTGCGAAGCGGCCCCGAATCCATCCACCCAAGTGTGCCAGGCGAACGGCGGAAGCAAATTTTACGACTGCTGCGCAGCCGAACGGGGATAAATCCCCTCGCCACAGAGCCCTCAGAAAACCTCAGCGCAGCGCGGCGATCGCGTCTACCGATTCACGAATCAGCGCCGGGCCCTTATAGATGAAGCCCGAGTAAATCTGCACCAGGCTCGCACCCGCGGTGATCTTCTGCGCCGCATGCTTGCCCTCAGTGATGCCACCGGCCGCAATGATCGGCAACCGACCACCCAGCTCAGCCGCCAACACCTTCACGGTATGCGTACTCTTGTCACGCACCGGAGCGCCGGACAGACCACCCGCCTCGTCACCGTGCTCCATGCCTTCGACGCCGACGCGACTCAGGGTGGTGTTGGTGGCGATCACTGCGTCCATTCCGGTTTCGATCAGTGCCTGAGCCACCTGCGCCGTTTCTTCGTCGGTCATGTCCGGAGCGATCTTGATCGCCAGCGGTACGTGCTTGCCGTGGCGCAGGGCCAGTTCGGCGCGGCGCGTGGCCAGATCCGCCAGCAACTGCTTGAGCGAATCACCGAACTGCAGGCTGCGCAGGCCCGGGGTGTTCGGCGAGCTGACGTTGACCGTGACATAGCTGGCGTGGGCATACACCTTGTCCAGGCAAATCAGATAGTCGTCCACCGCGCGCTCGACCGGAGTGTCGAAGTTCTTGCCGATGTTGATCCCCAGCACGCCCTTGTATTTGGCCGCCGCGACCCGCGCCAGCAGGTTATCCACACCGAGGTTGTTGAAGCCCATGCGATTGATGATCGCCTCGGCTTCCGGCAGACGGAAGATCCGTGGTTTCGGGTTGCCCGGCTGCGGACGCGGGGTCACGGTGCCGATTTCGACGAAACCGAAACCCAGTTGCGAGAAACCGTCGATGGCCGCGCCGTTCTTGTCCAGACCGGCCGCCAGACCCACCGGGTTCGGGAAGTCCAGGCCCATGACCGTCACCGGCACGTTCGCCGGCTTCTTGCACAGCATGCCGTTGAGGCCCAAACGCCCACCCGCGCCGATCAGATCCAGCGACAGATCGTGGGAGGTTTCCGGGGAAAGTTTGAACAACAGCTGACGGGCCAGGGTGTACATGGGCGGCGATGACTCGGGCGGCGAAAAGAGGCGGCGATTATAGCCGGGCAACGTCCCCCGGCGCGAGGCACACAGGTAAATCAGCCTGACTGGCATATGCCTTGCACTTTCAGGGTATCAGCCCACAGGCCAATGGCGGCGTGGGGGCACGGACAATGGCGTCGTTCGCAGGTTTTGCCTTAGCAAAGCCTGGGACGGCGTTTTTTTTGAGGGTGGCTTTATATGAGTGATTCATCCGTCGGGCCGCTGGCCTGGGTCAACGGCAGTGATGCTCCGGAAAAAAGCGTGATCAACCTCGGCTTCATGGCCCTGAGCGATTGCGCCTCGGTGGTCGTGGCCGCAACACAGGGCTTTGCCCAGCCCTACGGCCTGACGATCAACCTCAAGCGCCAGGCGTCCTGGGCGACCTTGCGCGACAAACTGGTCAGCGGCGAACTGGATGTGGCCCACAGCCTGTACGGGCTGATTTACGCGGTGCACCTGGGCATCGGTGGCGTGGCGCCGAGCGACATGGCGGTGCTGATGGGGCTGAACCAGAACGGCCAGAGCCTCAACCTCTCTCACGGTTTGCAGCAACTGGGCGTGACCAGTCCTGAAGCGCTGGATCGGCACGCGCACCAAACCCGCGCAAAACTGACCTTCGCCCAGACCTTTCCCACCGGCACCCATGCGATGTGGCTGTATTACTGGCTGGCGAGTCAGGGCATTCATCCGTTGCAGGACGTCGACAGCGTGGTGGTGCCGCCGCCGCAAATGGTCGCTCACCTGCAAGCCGGGCGCATCGATGGCTTCTGCGTCGGTGAACCGTGGGCGGCCGCCGCCGTGCAGCAGGATCTGGGGTTCACCCTCGCTACCAGCCAGAGCATCTGGCCTGACCACCCGGAAAAAGTCCTCGGCTGCACCCGCGTGTTCGTCGAGCAATACCCCAACACCGCACGGGCGCTGGTGATGGCGATCCTCGAGGCCAGCCGCTTCATCGAGCAAAACCCGGAAAACCGCCGCAGCACCGCGCAGCTGCTGAGCGCCCCGGAATACCTCGACGCCCCGCTGTCCTGCATCGAACCGCGTTTTCTCGGTGATTACGCCGATGGCCTCGGCAATCGCTGGCAGGACCCGCACGCCTTGCGCTTTCACGGCAACGGCGAGGTGAATCTGCCGTACCTGTCCGACGGCATGTGGTTCATGACCCAATTCCGCCGTTGGGGCCTGTTACGCGAGGATCCCGACTACCTCGCGGTGGCCCGCCAGGTTCAGCAACTGGACATTTACCGCGAAGCAGCCACCGCCGTCGGTGTCGCCGCGTGGGGCAAGGAGATGCGCAGCAGCCAGTTGCTCGATGGCAAAGTCTGGGACGGCAGCGATCCGGCTGGTTACGCCCGCAGTTTCAAGCTGCACGCCCTGAGCGACAGCACTGCCCTTCTCGCCCGCCGCTGACAGGAGGCCGCCAACATGCTGCGCATTCTGCTAATCAACGACACCGCGAAAAAAGTCGGGCGCCTGAAGGCCGCGCTGACCGAGGCCGGTTTCGAGGTCATCGATGAGTCCGGTCTGACCATCGACCTGCCGGCCCGCGTCGAATCGGTGCGCCCGGACGTGATCCTGATCGATACCGAGTCGCCGAGCCGCGATGTCATGGAGCAAGTGGTGCTGGTCAGCCGCGACCAGCCCCGGCCGATCGTGATGTTCACCGACGAACATGACCCGGGGGTGATGCGTCAGGCGATCAAGTCCGGGGTCAGTGCCTACATCGTCGAGGGCATCCACGCCCAGCGCCTGCAGCCGATTCTCGATGTGGCCATGGCGCGTTTCGAAAGCGATCAGGCCTTGCGCGCGCAACTGCTGGCCCGCGACCAGCAATTGGCCGAGCGCAAACGCATCGAACTGGCCAAAGGGCTGCTGATGAAAATGAAGGACTGCAACGAAGAAGAGGCCTACACCCTGATGCGCCGCCAGGCCATGAGCCGCCAGCAGAAGCTGATTCAGGTGGCGGAGCAGATCATTGCCATGAGTGAGTTGCTCGGCTGACGGCCTGCGCTGGCTTTCCCGGCCCCTTCGCGAGCAAGCCCGCTCCCACATTTGGAACGCAATCTCCTGTGAAGCAGGTCGGGGTTCCACTTTGAAATGCATTCCCTGTGGGAGCGGGCTTGCTCGCGAAGGCCGCGACGCCATTTCACTTATTGGCACAAATCTCGCTAAGTATTCCGCACAGGTAACCAACGGCGGTTGCCCCACCCACGACAAAGACGTCGCTCACCCCGCTCGCCCACATCGGCGAACCAGGTAGCGGCGTTTTTGCGTTTTGGCCCCACAGCCCGGGGCCGGTGGTGCGGCCGTGGCGGCGCGCCACCTGCTGTGACTCCTTTCGAGATTCTTTTCAGCTGAGGTGCGCGATGAATTCAAGCTTCTGGAAATCCGGCCACACCCCGACCCTGTTCGCAGCGTTCCTGTATTTCGACCTGAGCTTCATGGTCTGGTACCTGCTCGGCCCGTTGGCGGTGCAGATCGCCGCCGACCTGCACTTGACCACACAACAACGTGGTCTGGTGGTGGCGACACCGATTCTCGCCGGCGCGGTGCTGCGCTTTGTGATGGGCATGCTGGCCGATCGTCTGTCGCCGAAAACCGCTGGCCTGATCGGTCAGGTGATCGTGATCTGCGCGTTGTTCGGCGCGTGGAAACTCGGCATCCACAGTTATGAACAGGCGCTGATTCTGGGACTGTTCCTCGGCATGGCCGGTGCTTCGTTTGCTGTGGCCCTGCCGCTGGCCTCGCAATGGTATCCGCCGCAGCATCAGGGCAAGGCCATGGGCATCGCCGGCGCCGGTAACTCCGGCACCGTTTTCGCCGCGCTGATCGCCCCGGTGCTGGCTGCGGCGTTCGGCTGGAGCAACGTCTTCGGTTTCGCCCTGATTCCATTGATCCTGACGCTTGTGCTGTTCGCCTGGCTGGCAAAAAACGCCCCGCAGCGGCCCAAAGCCAAAGCCATGGCCGACTACTTCAAGGCCCTTGGCGACCGCGACAGTTGGTGGTTCATGTTTTTCTACAGCGTGACCTTCGGCGGCTTCATCGGCCTGGCCAGCGCCCTGCCCGGCTACTTCAACGACCAATACGGCCTGAGTCCTGTCACGGCGGGTTACTACACCGCTGCCTGCGTGTTCGGTGGTAGCCTGATGCGTCCGCTCGGCGGTGCGTTGGCGGATCGCTTCGGTGGCATCCGCACCTTGTTGGCGATGTACACCGTGGCGGCAATCTGCATCGCCGCTGTCGGTTTCAACCTGCCCAGCTCCTACGCTGCACTGGCGCTGTTCGTCTGCACCATGCTCGGTCTCGGTGCCGGCAACGGCGCGGTGTTCCAGTTGGTGCCGCAACGTTTTCGCCTGGAGATCGGCGTGATGACCGGGCTGATCGGCATGGCCGGTGGCATTGGTGGTTTTGCCCTGGCGGCCGGCATGGGCGCGATCAAGCAAAGCACCGGCAGCTATCAACTGGCGCTGTGGTTGTTCGCCAGCCTCGGCGTGTTGGCGTGGTTCGGTCTGCACGGGGTCAAACGTCGCTGGAGAACCACCTGGGGTTCGGCCGCAGTGACCGCTGCGCGGGTCTGAAGCCTTCATGCCCCTGCAACTGAGCTTTGCCCAGGCCAGCGCCACCGGCCCGCGCGCGGAAAATCAGGACGCAATGCGCCTGGTGACGCCCGCCCCGGCGCTGGCCGCCAGCAAAGGCTATCTGGTCGCCATTGCCGACGGTGTAAGCCAATGCGCCGACGGCGGCCTGGCCGCACGCTCGACCCTGCAGGCACTGGCGCTGGACTACTACGCCACGCCGCAAACCTGGAGCGTGGCCCAGGCGCTGGATCGCCTGCTGCTCGCGCAAAATCGCTGGTTACAGGCCAATGGCGGCGGGCAACCGTTGCTGACCACGGTCAGCGCGCTGGTCCTGCGCGGTCGGCGTTTCACCCTGGCCCACGTCGGCGATTGCCGGGTCTATCGCTGGCAGGCCGACGCTTTGCAGCGGATTTCGCAGGATCATGTCTGGGAGCAGCCGGGCATGCAGCACGTGCTCAAACGCGCGCTGGGGCTGGATCAGCATCTGGTGCTGGATTTTCTCGACGGTGAATTACGCGAGGGCGAATGTTTCGTGCTGCTCAGCGATGGCGTGTGGTCGTCGCTGGGCGATACCGCAATCGCGGCGATTCTGCGCGATCAGCCGGATCTCGATAGCGCCGCACACACGTTGGTCAACGCTGCGCATCTGGCCGGCAGTCAGGATAATGCCAGTGCGCTGCTGGTGCGGGTCGACGCGCTCGGCGAAGCGAACATCGGCGATGCGCTGATTCACTTACAGCAATGGCCGTTGCCGCCAGCGCTGAAAACCGGGCAGATGTTCGAAAGCTGGCAGGTGCAGGGCGTTGTCGCTCAGAGCCAGCAATCGCTGCTGTATCGAGTGCTGGATGGCCAAGGCCGGGGCTGGTTGTTGAAAACATTGCCGGCGCGGCTGGCCGATGATCCCCAGGCCGGGCAAGCCTTGCTGTCGGAAGAATGGTTCCTCAAGCGTGTCGCCGGGCGGCATTTTCCTGAAATCCATGCCGGCACTCAGCGTCAGCATTTGTACTACGTGATGCGCGAATATTCCGGGATGACTCTGGCGCAGCTGTTTCAACACAGCAACCCGTTGCCGCTGGCGCAGTGGCAGGAGATTGCCGAGCGTTTGCTGCGGGCGGTAGGCCTGCTGCATCGGCGGCAGATTCTGCACCGCGACATCAAGCCGGAAAACCTGCATCTGGGTGACGATGGCGAGTTGCGCCTGCTGGATTTTGGTCTGGCGTACTGCCCCGGTCTGTCCGAAGACACCCCGTCAACGCTGCCGGGAACGCCCAGCTATATCGCCCCGGAAGCCTTTCGCGGCGAGCCACCGAGTGCGCAACAGGATCTGTACGCGGTGGGCGTGACCCTGTTTTTCCTGCTGACCGGGCATTTTCCCTATGGCGAGGTCGAAGCGTTCCAGCGGCCGCGATTTGGCCTACCGGTGAGTGCCGGTCGCTACCGCCCGGACGTGCCGGAATGGATTGCGCAGAGTCTGGAGCGTGGCGTGGCGGCGGATCCGCAACAGCGCTTTGAAACGGCTGAGGAATGGTTGCTGGTGCTGGAAAAAGGCGAGCGGCGCAGTTTGAGTGTGCGACCCAGGCCTTTGCTGGAGCGTGAGCCGTTGACGGTCTGGCGGACGGTAGCATTGCTGGCTTTGCTGGGGAATCTGGTGCTGCTGGTGGTGTTGTTTCATCGCTGATACCGCGTCGCGCCCTTCGCGAGCAAGCCCGCTCCCACAGGGGATTTGTGAACGACTCGGTTCCACTGTGGGAGCGGGCTTGCTCGCGAAGGCGTCCGTCCAATCACTACAAATCCTTCTGTTTGAACGCTCCACGAATGGGCAGCCCGCTTCGATAAGGTGCAAAAAACCTTGATAAACGCTGACTAAACGCAATAAACCCGCCACCCCCACACTTGGCACAACCACTGCATTACCCCTTTCACCATACATAAAGCCCAACCTTCAACGACGAAGGCTGCGCTTCCCGAGAGAACGGGACCAGGACAAAGGCGTCCTCGCTAGGCAACTAGCGGGACGCCTTTTTTTGTTTGCGCAACATTTGTCGAGCACGGCCTGACTGCCCACAAGAGGCCAGCCACCGCTCCCCGGAGAACCTGATGAAAAAACTCAAACTGGTGATGATCGGCAATGGCATGGCTGGGGTTCGCACCCTGGAAGAACTGCTCAAGTTGAGCAACGAGCTGTACGACATCACGGTCTTCGGTGCCGAACCGCACACCAACTACAACCGCATCCTGCTGTCGCCGGTGCTGGCCGGTGAACAGACCTTCGAAGAGATCGTGCTCAACGACCTCGACTGGTACCTGGAAAACCACATCAAGTTGCTGCTCAACCGCAAGGTGGTGCAGATCGACCGGGTCAAACGCCGGGTGATCGCCGAGGACGGCACCGAGGCTGAATATGATCGCCTGCTGATCGCCACCGGCTCGACGCCGTTCATCCTGCCGATTCCGGGCAATGACTTGCAGGGTGTGATCGGCTACCGCGACATCGCCGACACCCAGGCGATGATCGACACCGCCAAAACCCACAAGCACGCGGTGGTCATCGGCGGCGGCCTGCTCGGCCTCGAAGCCGCCAACGGCCTGATGCTGCGCGGCATGCACGTCACCGTGGTGCACATCGGCGAATGGCTGCTGGAGCGACAGCTGGACAAGACCAGCGGCCAACTGCTGCAAACGGCGCTCGAAGCCCGTGGCCTGCATTTTCGCCTGTGCGAACAGACGCAGGCCCTGCACGACGCAGGCAATGGCCGGGTCGGCTCGGTACAGTTCAAGAACGGCGAGATCATCCCCGCCGATCTGGTGGTGATGGCCGCCGGCATCCGCCCCAATACCGAACTGGCGGAACGCGCCGGCATCCCCTGCAACCGCGGGATTCTGGTCAACGACACCCTGCAAACCTACGATCCGCGCATCTATGCCATCGGCGAGTGCGCCAGCCATCGCGGCATCGCCTATGGCCTGGTGGCGCCGCTGTTTGAACAGGCCAAGGTTTGCGCCAATCACCTCGCACAACTGGGTTTCGCCCGCTATCAGGGCTCGGTGACCTCAACCAAATTGAAAGTCACCGGCATCGACCTGTTTTCCGCCGGTGATTTCATGGGCGGCGAAGGCACCGAAACCATCACCCTCTCCGACCCGATCGGCGGCGTGTACAAAAAACTGGTGATCAAGGATGACGTGCTGGTCGGCGCCTGTCTGTACGGCGATACGGCAGATGGCGGTTGGTATTTCCGACAGATTCGTGAGAATCACGCCATCGGCGAGATCCGCGATCACCTGATGTTTGGTGAAAATTCTATCGGCGACGTAGGACATCAGGGCCAGGACAAAGCCATGAGCATGGCCGACACTGCCGAAGTCTGCGGCTGCAACGGCGTGTGCAAAGGCACCATCGTCAAGGCGATTCAGGAACACGGCCTGTTCAGCGTCGATGACGTGAAGAAGCACACCAAGGCTGCCAGTTCCTGCGGCTCCTGCGCCGGGCTGGTCGAGCAGATCCTGATCAACACCGTCGGCGGCGCGGCGGACGTCAAACCGAAAAGCGAAAAAGCCATCTGCGGTTGCAGCGACCTCAACCACGGGCAGATCCGCCAGGCGATCCGCGAACAGCATCTGCTGACCATCGCCGGCACCATGAGCTACCTCAACTGGCGCACCCCGAACGGCTGTGCCACCTGCCGGCCGGCACTGAACTACTACCTGATTTCCACCTGGCCCGGCGAAGCCAGGGACGATCCGCAATCGCGCCTGATCAACGAACGCGCCCACGCCAACATTCAGAAGGACGGCACCTATTCGGTGGTGCCACGGATGTGGGGCGGCGTGACCAACCCTTCGGAACTGCGCCGCATCGCCGACGTGGCTGACAAGTACAACGTACCGATGGTCAAGGTCACCGGCGGTCAGCGCATCGACCTGCTGGGGATCAAGAAGCAGGACTTGCCGGGCGTCTGGAAAGACCTCGACATGCCCTCCGGCCACGCCTACGGCAAATCCATTCGCACCGTGAAAACCTGCGTCGGCAGCGAGTTCTGCCGCTTTGGCACGCAGAACTCGACGCAGTTGGGTATCGAGCTTGAGCACGACCTGTTCAACATGTGGTCGCCGCACAAAGTGAAACTCGCTGTCTCCGGATGCCCACGCAACTGCTCGGAAGCGGGGATCAAGGACGTAGGAATCATCGGTGTCGACTCCGGCTGGGAGATGTACATCGGCGGCAACGGCGGGATCAAGACCGAAGTCGCCGAGTTCTTCGTCAAGCTGAAAACCGCCGAGGAAGTTCGTGAATACAACGGCGCGTTCCTGCAGCTGTATCGCGAAGAAGCCTTTTACCTCGAACGCACCGTGCACTACCTGCAACGGGTCGGCATGGAGCACATCAAGCAAGCCGTGCTCGAAAACCCGGAGCGGCGCAAGGCCCTGAACGAGCGTCTGCAGTTCTCCCTGTCGTTCGAACAGGACCCGTGGAAAGAGCGTCTGGCGCAGCCGCAACTGAAGAAAGAATTCGAGGTGATCCCTGTGAAAAACCTGGAGGTGCCGGCATGAACTGGCTCGATATCTGTGCCCTGGAAGAGATCAATGCCCTCGGTTCGCGGATCATTGCCGGGCCGAAAGGTGACATCGCAATTTTCCGTACAAGCGACGACGAAGTTTTCGCCCTCGACGACCGCTGCCCGCACAAGGGCGGGCCGTTGTCACAGGGTTTGATCTACGGCAAACGTGTGGCGTGCCCGCTGCACAACTGGCAGATCGACCTGCAAACCGGCGAGGCTCAGGCACCGGACATCGGCTGCGCGCACCATCATCCGGCCCGGGTCGAAAACGGCCGCGTGCAGTTGGCACTGCGGGATGCGGTCTGATGAACCGCCAGACGACCGCCTCGACCTGCTGCTACTGCGGCGTCGGCTGCGGCGTGCTGATCGAGCATGACGGCGAGCGCATTCTCGGTGTCAGCGGCGATCCGACGCATCCAGCCAATTTCGGCAAATTGTGCAGCAAAGGCTCGACCCTGCACCTGACGGGCGACCTGGCCGCCCGGGCGCTGTACCCGGAGCTGCGTCTGGGCAAAAGCCTGGCCCGCAGCCGTTGCGACTGGGATACGGCGCTGGATCACGCGACCCAGGTCTTTGCCGAGACCATCGCCGAACACGGCCCGGACAGCGTGGCGTTTTACATCTCCGGACAGTTGCTGACCGAGGACTATTACGCCTTCAACAAATTGGCGCGAGCGCTGGTCGGGACCAACAACATCGACAGCAATTCCCGACTGTGCATGTCGTCAGCGGTGGTCGGTTACAAGCGCAGCCTCGGCGCCGATGCGCCGCCGTGCAGCTATGAAGATCTGGAGCTCAGCGATTGCGTGATGATCGCCGGCAGTAACATGGCCTACGCCCACCCGGTTCTTTTCCGACGCCTTGAAGAGGCAAAATCGCGCCGACCGCAGATGAAGGTCATCGTCATCGATCCCCGACGCACCGACACCTGTGAGTTGGCGGACCTGCATCTGGCGATTTTGCCCGGCACCGATGTCGCTCTGTTCCATGGGATTTTGCATCTGCTGCTGTGGGAAGACCGGATCGACCGCGACTTCATCAAGGCGCACACCGACGGTTTGCCTGAACTGAAAAATCGGGTGCGCGATTACACCCCGCAAATGGTCGCGCAACTGTGCGGGATCAGTGTCGAGCAATTGCAGCAGTGCGCGGAATGGGTGGGCACGGCGCCGAGTTTCCTGTCGCTGTGGTGCATGGGCCTGAATCAGTCCACCGCTGGCAGCGCAAAAAACAGCGCGCTGATCAATCTGCACCTGGCCACCGGGCAGATCGGCCGGCCAGGCGCAGGACCTTTCTCATTGACCGGTCAGCCAAATGCCATGGGCGGGCGGGAAACCGGCAGCCTGTCCAATTTGCTGCCCGGTCACCGGGAGGCAGCCAACCCCGAACACCGCGCCGAAGTGGCAGCCTATTGGGGCGTCGATCAACTGCCTGAAAACTTTGGACTGAGCGCCATCGAGCTGTTCGAGCGGATGCGCAGCGGCCAGATCAAGGCGCTGTGGATTGCCTGCACCAACCCCGCACAGTCCATGCCCGATCAACACGCGGTTCGCGAGGCGCTGCAGGCCTGCCCGTTCGTGGTGTTGCAAGAAGCCTTCCGCACCACCGAAACCGCCGCCTTCGCCGACCTGTTGTTACCCGCTGCCAGTTGGGGCGAAAAGGAAGGCTCGGTGACCAACTCCGAACGGCGCATTTCCCACGTGCGCCAGGCCATTCTCCCACCCGGTGAAGCGCGGCCGGACTGGGCGATTACCATAGATTTCGCACAACGGCTGGAGCAACGTCTGCGTCCGCAACAACCAAGCCTGTTTGCTTTCGAGCATCCGGCGCAGTTGTTCGACGAATACAAGCAACTGACCCGTGGACGCGATCTGGACCTGTCGGGCATCAGCCATCAATTGATCGATGAACTGGGACCGCAGCAGTGGCCCTTCCCCACTGGCGCCCGACAAGGCACCGCGCGTTTGTATGGCGACGGGATTTTTCCCACGGCCAACGGTCGTGCGCAATTCGTTGCCGATCCTTATCGCGCGGCCAAAGAACAACGCGATGCACGGTTTCCGCTGACCCTGATCACCGGCCGTCTGCGCGATCAATGGCACGGTATGAGCCGCACCGGCACCGCAGCGCAATTGTTCGGGCATGTCAGCGAAGCGCTGTTGAGCCTGCATCCGGACGAAATGCGCCGTCATCGTTTGCAGCCGGGAGATCTGGTCAATCTGAAGAGTCGACGCGGTGCGGTGATTGTGGCTGTCGGCAGCGACGACGGCGTGCGTCCGGGTCAGGCTTTTTTGCCGATGCACTGGGGCGAGCGCTTTCTCAAGGGCGGAGTAAACAGCCTGACCCTGGCGGCCTTCGACCCGCTGTCGAAGCAGCCCGAACTCAAGCACAGCGGCGTGCGTCTGGAACCGGTGAATCTGCCATGGCAGCTCTTCGCACTCATCGAGGGCGATGTTCAACGGCATTTCGAGACACTACGACCCCTGTGTGAGGCGTTTTCCTACGTCAGCCTCAGCCTTGCCGGACGTGAACGGCCCGCGCTGCTGATACGCGCTGCCAGCGCCACGGCGCCGGAGCCGCAACTGCTGCGCGATATCGATCAGTGTCTGGCGCTGCTCGACGGGCCGGTACTGGCCTACGACGACGCGCGTCGCGCCATCGGCAAACGGGTACGCATCGAAAACGGCCGCATCACCGCGATCCGCCTGGCCGGCGAAACCCTAGCCCGGCATTGGCTGCAGGGGCTATGGCTGGAGGGGCGCGCCGATGAACAACTGCGACGCTGGCTGCTGGCGCCGATGAGTGCGCCGCCGGGCAGTGCCAGTTTGCAGGCCAATCCGGGAAAAACCCTGTGCAACTGCCAAAACGTCAGCCACCGCGCGGTGTGTGCCGGGATTCGCCAGGGTCTCGATCTGCAAGGCCTCAAACAACAACTGGGATGCGGCACGCAATGCGGTTCGTGCGTCCCGGAAATCAAACGATTGCTGGCGGCCGATCTGCAGCCGGTATCCAGCTGATAAGGAAAACACCATGAATGCAAAAGTCTGGCTGGTGGGTGCAGGTCCCGGTGATCCCGAACTACTGACGCTCAAAGCGGTGCGCGCATTGCGTGAAGCGCAGGTGGTGTTGATTGACGATCTGGTCAATGCCGCGGTGCTGGAGCATTGCCCCACCGCGCGAATCATTGCCGTGGGCAAACGCGGCGGCTGTCGCTCGACACCGCAGGCGTTCATCCATCGGCTGATGTTGCGTTATGCGCGCCAAGGCAACTGCGTGGTGCGGCTCAAGGGCGGTGACCCGTGCATTTTCGGTCGTGGCGGCGAAGAGGCGCAGTGGTTACGCGAACGTGGGATTGAGGTCGAGTTGGTCAACGGTATTACCGCCGGACTCGCCGGCGCGACGCAATGCGATATTCCGCTGACGTTGCGCGGTGTGGCGCGCGGGGTGACGCTGGTGACCGCGCACACCCAGGACGACAGTCAATTGAACTGGCAGGCGTTGGCGCGAGGTGGGACGACACTGGTGATTTATATGGGGGTGGCCAAGCTTGGCGAGATTCGCGATCAGCTATTGGCCGGCGGGATGGCGGCAGATACGCCGGTGGCGATGATCGAGAATGCCTCTCTGCCAGAACAGCGTGAGTGCCGCACTGATCTGATGAGCATGAGTGACGATGCCTGCCGGTTTGAGCTCAAGAGCCCGGCCATACTCGTCATCGGCGCAGTGGCTGCCATTGCAGAGCAAAGGATCGCAGTCTCCGGCAGCTCCCCCATGGGAACTGTGTACGCCCTGTAAAGCCAAATCGCAGGCAAAGAAAAGCCCGGCCTGAGCCGGGCTTTTCTCGTAGCGGCAGCTAATTACTTAGCTTGAGCTTCAACCTGCGCTTCTACGCGACGGTTAACAGCACGGCCAGCTTCAGTTTTGTTGTCAGCAACTGGGCGGGATTCGCCGTAGCCGATCGACTGAACGCGGGACGACTCAACACCGTACTGCTGGGTCAGAACCTGCTTAACGGCGTTTGCACGACGCTCGGACAGTTTCTGGTTGTAAGCGTCAGGACCGACGGAGTCAGTGTGACCTTCAACAGTGGTGTGAGTGGCTGGGTACTGCTTCATGAAGTCAGCCAGGTTCTTGATGTCAGCGTAGCTGTTTGGCTTGACGACCGACTTGTCGAAGTCGAACTTCACGTCCAGCTCTACACGAACAACTTCAGCAACTGCTGGGCAGCCATCAGCGTCAACAGTTACGTTGGCTGGGGTGTCCGGGCACTTGTCAACGTTGTCGCAAACGCCATCGTTGTCGCTGTCGGAGCAGACTTCAGCCGGAGCTGGAACTGGAGCAGCAGCTGGCTTGCCGCCGCCACCGAAGTTCACACCCAGACCAACCGATGGAGCGTAGTCCCAACGGCCGTTGTCCAGTTTGTAGTCAGCTTCTACGCCAGCACGGGCGAAGAAGTTTTCAGCGAAGTAGTACTTAACGCCAGCGCCAGCAGTCAGGAAAGTCGACTGGTCGCGACCGGTGTGGCCGTCAGCAGCTACGTTGGTCAGGTTGCCGTGCTTGACACCACCTTCAACGTAAGGACGCAGAGCGTCGCCAGCGTTGTTGAAGTGGTACTGAGCGGTCAGACCGAAGTTGTCACCGCGCAGTTTCTGGCTACCGGTACCGTCGTTCGAACGGGTGTGGTTGTTACGATCCCAGCCGAAGTTGATCGAGACGTCGTCGGTCAGGAAGTAACCGATTTTGGCGCCTGGGTTGAAGCCGTCTTCGACATGATCAATGCTGTCGTTGTACTGCTTCTTGTAGTTGATCTCGCCTTCAACTGCGCCTTGGCCTTGTGCCAGTGCGCCGAACGAAGTAGCGGCAATAAGAGAACCAATGGCCAAGCCCAAGGTGTTTTTCAGTTTCATCCGTTAAATCCCCATCTGGTGATTGTGAAGCAGTCCCGCAAACCGGGGGACAACTCGGCGGCAAGTCTATCAGAACTTGCCTACACGTAAGAGATATTTGCGCTGAACTAAGTTTCAGCAATGCCTGCAAATTTCTCACGCAATTTGTCTAGAGCACGTTTGTACCGCATTTTTGTCGCACTCAAACCCATGTGCATGATGTCTGCGATCTCCTGAAACTCCAGCTCTGCGACAAATCGTAGCACCAGAATCTCACGGTCAATCGGGTTCACATACACCAGCCAGCGATCGAGTCCGCCCTTCTCCTCGGGTTTCGGCGCCTTTTCTTCCGACGCTTCTTCCAGCGGGTCCAGACTCAAGGCGTCCATCAAGCGACGCTTTCGCCGTTCCTTCCGATACTGCGTGATGCATTCGTTATACGTGATGCTGTAGAGCCAGGTTTTGAACTTCGATTTCCCCTCGAAGTTCTTCAGGCCGTACAGCACCTTAAGCATCACTTCCTGACAGACATCGTCTGCGTCGCGATCGTTCCCAAGATATCTCGCACAAACGTTAAATAATGTTCGCTGGTAACGCCGCATCAGCTCTTCATAGGCGCGCGTCACGTGAAACAGCTCGGTATGCGAGCGCGCGACCAACTCCTCATCAGAGAGCTCACGGGGGTCATAGCGCGTGGATAGCGTTTGGGCTTTATTCAAAACAAGTCGTGCCGACAGTCAGGTCAATGTCCGCCGCACCCCTCTCAGGGCATTTTGCGGCGGCATACATTAGCAGGGTTTGCCGGGTTAGCGGCTACTCACATGCTGTTCCAGCAGGATCCGATTGGAGAGTGAGACTAGCTCACCCTCATCGGTCAGCAATGTGGTTTTAACCGTGCCGATCTCTTCGATCTGGCCTTCGACCTCGCCAACACGCACTTGTTGCCCAACCTGATACAACTCACGCACATAGATTCCCGCAAGAATCTGACCGGCAATTTCCCGGCTTCCCAAACCCATGGCCAGCGCAACGGCCAGACCAACGGTAATCAATACGATGACAATCACATGGTTCAGCAGGTCAGTCTTTACCTCGAGCTGGCTGATCGCGACCGAGATACTGATGATGATCACCAGCCCCTGGGCGATTCGGCCCAAACCCGAAGCGTAGTCCAGCCCTACGCCTTCTGCCGCTCCGCGCACCAGGCCGTTGGCCAATTGCGCGAGCAAAACACCGACCAGCAACACCAGCGCGGCGCCGAAAACCTTCGGCAAATACAACGCCAGCATGTCCAGCGTAGCTGAAACTCGCTCAAGTCCAAGGGACTCTGCCGCAGAAACCAGAAAAATCAGCAGAACGAACCAATAAACGATCTTGCCGATCAAGGTCGAGATCGGCACTTGCAGGCCGGCCCGCGACATCAACTTGGTCAGACCGGTGCCGCCCATCAGGCGATCAAGGCCCAGTTTGGCGAGCAATTTGGACAGCAAGGTATCGAGCAGCTTGGCCACCACGAAACCCAACAGCAGCACCACCAGTGCGCCGAACAGGTTCGGGATGAAGTTGGCGACTTTGGTCCACAACGCAGTCATTGCAGTGACGAGGCTCTGAGTCCAGAGATCAAGTTCCATATTCAATCAGCCTTATCAGCAGTGCGTGCAGTAGTTTTACGAAGACGGGAAACCGGCGAGACGTGGGCCGATCCGTTATTCAGGGCGATCATCAGCGCGGGCAGCCAGCGGCCCAGCAGGCTGAACAGATCACCGGCGCCCACCTGGCGGTTGGCGGTTTTGAGTACGCGACCCAGGCATGCGTCGTCGTCACGGCTGGACGGCGAGGCGTTGAGCATGTCGCGCAAAGACTGTTCAAACGGATCGTGCATACGCACCTCTCGTGATGTCTGTGAAAGACGCGGGCAAATTTGGTCGGGTCACATGTTGCATCTTCACACCCAGCGCAAACGGCGGAACAACCACCATTGACCGAAGGCCATCGCCAGCACCGTCAGACAGGCAATCAGGAAACCATAAGGGCTGCTCGAGAACGGAATGCCGCCCACATTGATGCCCAGCAGGCCGGTGAGAAAACTCATCGGCAAAAAGATGCAGGTGATGATGCCGAAGCGGTACATCGTGCGATTCATGCGCACGTTCAAACGCCGGTCTTCGGCCTCCAGCACAAGCCCCATGCGCTCTCGGGTCAATTCCAGCTCTTCGAGATAGCGCGTCAGGCTGTTGTTCAATTCGTTCCAGTAGTCAGCGTCATCGTCGACAAACCACGGCAGTTTTATCCGGGTCAGTTGTCCGAAAATATCCCGCTGCGGTGCCAGAAAACGCTTCAGTCCGGCCGCCCGGCGGCGGATGTGCAAAATAGAGCCATGCTCGGGGGTATACCGTTCGTCGGCATCCAGTTTTTCTTCCTCTTCATCGACCAGTTCCGACAGGCAGGTGACCAGATCCTGCACCTTGTTGGTGAGGAATTGCGCCAGATACAGGATCAGTTCAGATGAGGTTTTCGGGCCTTTGCCTTCGCTTAGCAGCGCCAGCAGCTCATCGGTGGCACGCAGCGGACGCAAACGCAGCGAGATGACCCGTTGCGCCGACGCGAAAATCCGCACCGAGACCATGTCTTCCGGCTCGGCGCCGGGGTTGAGGTTGACCCCGCGCAGAAACAGCAGAAGTTCGGCATCCGGCAACGGCAACAGGCGTGGCCGGGTGTTCTCTTCCAGCAGCAGGTCGCAGGCAAATTCATTCAGGCCGCTGGATTTGCGCAGCCAGGTCTGGGTTTGCGGATGGCTGCGATCCCAATGCAGCCACAGGCTCTCATGGGCCTGCAGTTGCAGATCGTCGAGCTCAGTCCGGGCAATCGAACGCGCACCGCCTTTACCGTCCAGCACCAGGGCATGCACCAGCCCCCACTGCGCGTTTTCTTCCTCGAACATCCGCATCCCTTTGTCGAAAAACTTATTCAGGCATCTGCAGCGGACTTGGCGAAACGATCACGCCGTTGTTGTCCGCATAGATGTAGTGGCCCGGGTGGAACGTCACGCCGGCGAAAGTCACCGGTACGTTGAGATCGCCGATACCGCGCTTTTCGGTTTTCATCGGATGGCTGGCCAACGCCTGAACGCCGAGATCGGTCTGGGCAATAACGTCGACGTCACGGATACAACCGTAGATGACCAGCCCTTCCCAGCCGTTTTTCGCGGCTTTCTCGGCGATCATATCGCCCAGCAGCGCGCGACGCAGCGAGCCGCCGCCATCGACCACCAGCACCTTGCCGTTACCCTTGAGTTCGGCTTGCTCTTTGACCAGCGAGTTATCTTCGAAACATTTGATGGTCACGATTTCGCCGCCGAAGGAATCACGGCCGCCGAAATTGCTGAACATCGGTTCCAGCACCTGCACCAGCTCCGGATAGGCGTCGCACAGGTCAGGCGTGAGGTAATGGTTCATCGAAAAACTCCTGTAAAAAGGAAGACGATCAAGGATGTCGCACTCTTTTGAAACGAGTCCCGGCGGTCGCTGTTTACCTTAGTTCATGCAATGGTCGCTGAACGAACCTGAACAAACGCTGAAACGTAATAGCTAAACAGCCACCAAATATGACCAGAACCGCACAATGCGTCATATCTTAGCCGCAAGCCGACCTGAACGAAATGCCCTTTTCAGAGCCTCGGACTCAGACCGCAGCGGCAAGATCCGGCTTATCGCCGAGCAACGGCGTCTGCTGATCGTTCAACCAGCGTGCCACCAGTGGCCAGACCTCGGCCTGTGCCGCCTTGCTCACCAACATCTCGACATGCCCGAAGTTGTCGCTGAAACCCTGCTCGCGCCCCAGATTGACGAACTGTTTGTGCTCGGAGCCGATCTGCTCGAACAGTTTGCGACAGGCCCATGCCGGATCCTGATGATCGCCCGCCGCAGTCACTGCCAGCACCGGCACCTGAACCTCGGCCAGGCCGGCCCACCAGTCCTTGTCCTTGTCGCCAAAACGCCCGAACAAGCCATACCAGCGCATGCTTTCCAGCGCCAGCCCGATCGGCTCGTCTTCCGGGCCGCGCTTGAGGCGTGAGCCGGACAACTGCGCGAAACGCTTGAGAATGAAGCGCCCGCTCCACTCCACCGGTGGAATCTTCAGCGGCCAGTACGTGCGGCTGACCTGCGTGCCGAAAAACGCCGCCGAGGCCACGGCCGGCTCGCCGAGGTATTCGCCACCCAGCGCCGCCGCCAGCGTGATGCCGCCCAGCGAATGGCCGATCCAGTGCGGCACCTGCCCGCTCTGCTCGCGGACGAACGCGGCAATCGCCGGCAGATCGTAACGGGCGTAGTCAGCCACGCGGTTGCGCCGGTAGTCCTCGTTGCGCTGCGACAAGCCGTGACCGCGCATCTCCGGGATCCACACGTCGAAGCCCAGACGGGTCAGGTACGCACCCAACCCGAGGCCCTTGGGGGAAAACCAGAAGCGCCGATTGGAAAAACTGCCGTGCAACAAAATCACCGGCACGCCGCGTGGTGTCGTGTCGTCGGCCATGCCCAAGCGGGTCACGGCGATTTCCACGGACCAGTCGGGACTGTTGCCGGGTTTGAGTCGATACACATCTTCGCTCAGATCACCGCGACGTTCGGCGCTGATCAGGGCGACAGGAAACAGGTTGCTGCTGCTTTGCATAATGCTCTTGCACAAAAAAGGGCGGCATCTACAGGAGCCCGCCCTACTTCAATCTCAAAGCCCCCGACCTTTGTGGGAGCGGGCTTGCTCGCGAAAGCGGTGTATCAGCCAACATTTGTGGCGGATCTCATTCCGTCTTCGCGAGCAAGCCCGCTCCCACAGGGGAGGATGGCCGTTCACATATGGATCAAGCCTGGGCCTGACCTTCCGCGAGGAAGAACCAGGTTTCCAGTACGGAATCCGGGTTCAGCGACACGCTTTCGATGCCCTGCTCCATCAGCCATTTGGCCAGATCCGGGTGGTCCGAAGGGCCCTGGCCGCAGATTCCGATGTACTTGCCGGCCTTGTTGCAAGCGGCAATCGCGTTGGCCAGCAGCTTCTTCACCGCTGGATTACGCTCGTCGAACAGGTGCGCGATGATCCCGGAGTCACGGTCCAGGCCCAGTGTCAGCTGAGTCAGGTCGTTGGAACCGATCGAGAAACCGTCGAAGAACTCGAGGAATTCTTCAGCCAGGATCGCGTTGGATGGCAGTTCGCACATCATGATCACGCGCAGGCCGTTGTCGCCACGGGCCAGGCCGTTTTCGGCGAGCAGATCGACTACCTGACTGGCTTCGCCGAGGGTACGAACGAACGGCACCATGATTTCGACGTTGGTCAGGCCCATCTCGTTGCGCACGCGTTTCAACGCGCGGCATTCGAGTTCGAAGCAGTCACGGAACGATTCGCTGATGTAACGCGAAGCGCCACGGAAGCCGAGCATCGGGTTTTCTTCTTCCGGCTCGTACAGCTTGCCGCCGATCAGGTTGGCATATTCGTTGGACTTGAAGTCCGACAGACGCACGATAACCTTCTTCGGCCAGAACGCAGCAGCGAGGGTGCTGATGCCTTCCACCAGTTTTTCGACGTAGAAACCGACCGGATCGTTGTAACCGGCGATGCGCTTGTCGACGCTGTCCTTGATTTCCTGCGGCAGGCCGTCGTAGTTCAGCAGCGCTTTCGGGTGCACGCCGATCATGCGGTTGATGATGAATTCCAGACGGGCCAGGCCCACACCGGCGTTCGGCAGCTGCGCAAAATCGAAGGCGCGGTCCGGGTTGCCGACGTTCATCATGATCTTGAACGGCAACTCCGGCATGGCGTCCACGGAGTTCTTCTTGACGTCGAAGCCCAGCTCGCCTTCGAAGATGTAACCGGTGTCGCCTTCGGCGCAGGACACGGTCACACCCTGACCATCCTTCAGCAGTTGGGTGGCGTTGCCGCAACCCACGACCGCTGGAATCCCCAGTTCACGGGCGATGATCGCCGCGTGGCAGGTACGGCCGCCACGGTTGGTGACGATGGCGCTGGCGCGCTTCATCACCGGCTCCCAGTCCGGGTCGGTCATGTCGGAGACCAGCACGTCGCCGGCCTGGACTTTGTCCATTTCCGAGACATCCTTGATGATCCGCACTTTACCGGCGCCGATGCGCTGGCCGATGGCACGACCTTCCACCAGCACGGTGCCGGTTTCTTTCAACAGGTAACGTTCCATGACGTTGGCCTGGGTGCGGCTTTTCACGGTTTCCGGACGGGCCTGCACGATGTACAGCTTGCCGTCGTCACCGTCCTTGGCCCACTCGATGTCCATCGGGCAGCCGTAGTGCTTCTCGATGATCATCGCCTGCTTGGCGAGCTCGCTGACTTCAGCATCGGTCAGGCAGAAACGCGCGCGTTCGGCCTTGTCGACATCGACGGTCTTCACCGAACGACCGGCCTTGGCCTCGTCGCCGTAGATCATCTTGATCGCCTTGCTGCCGAGGTTGCGGCGCAGAATTGCCGGACGACCAGCCTCCAGCGTGCCTTTGTGTACATAGAATTCGTCGGGGTTGACCGCGCCTTGAACAACGGTTTCGCCCAGACCGTAGGCGCCGGTGATGAACACCACGTCACGGAAACCGGATTCGGTATCGAGGGTGAACATCACGCCGGCGGTACCGGTTTCCGAACGCACCATGCGCTGCACGCCAGCCGACAGGGCGACCAGTTTGTGGTCGAAGCCCTGGTGCACGCGGTAGGAAATCGCCCGGTCGTTGAACAGCGAAGCGAACACCTCTTTGGCGGCGCGGATAACGTTTTCCACACCACGGATGTTCAGGAAGGTTTCCTGCTGACCGGCGAACGAGGCGTCCGGCAAGTCTTCGGCGGTGGCGGAAGAACGCACGGCCACGGCCACGTCAGGGTTACCGGCCGACAGCGCGGCGAACGCGGTGCGGATCTCGGTATTGAGTTTTTCAGGGAATTCGGCGTCCATGATCCATTGACGGATCTGCGCACCGGTCTTGGCCAGCGCATTGACGTCATCGACGTCCAGGGCGTCGAGAGCCTTGTGGATCTGGTCGTTGAGGCCGCTCAGTTCGAGAAAGTCGCGATAGGCCTGCGCGGTGGTGGCAAAGCCGCCGGGGACCGACACACCGGCACCCGCCAGGTTGCTGATCATCTCGCCCAGGGATGCGTTCTTGCCCCCCACATGCTCAACATCGTGTTTGCCGAGCTTATCGAGGGAAACTACGTACTCTACCAAGGTGATCTCTCCACTAACTGTGTTGGAAAAGCTCAGAAACCGGCGGCTCGGGGGAGCGTGGGCCGGCTGTATGGCCTGGACCTGGAAAATAAGTGAGAATGCGGGCCAATGGCGGCCGGCAAATCGCGCCTATCATATCCAGAAATACTCTTTAGCTTAAGGCCCAAGGTGCAAATGAAACGATCTGCTTTCTTTATCTCCGATGGCACCGGCATTACCGCCGAAACCCTGGGTCAAAGCCTTCTGGCGCAGTTCGAAAACATTACCTTCACCAAGCTCACGCGGCCGTATATCGACAACGCGGACAAAGCGCGGGCCATGGTACAACAAATCAACAAAGCCGCCGAAACCGACGGCTTCCGTCCGATCATCTTCGACACCATCGTCAATCAGGACATCCGTGAGATTCTCGCAACCTCCAATGGTTTCATGATCGACATTTTCTCGACGTTCCTCGCCCCGCTCGAACAGGAACTGACCGAGCATTCTTCCTACACCGTCGGCAAGTCCCACTCGATCGGGCATAACTCCAATTACATGGAGCGCATCGAGGCGGTGAACTTCGCCCTCGACAACGACGACGGCGCGCGCACCCACTATTACGACAAGGCCGACCTGATACTAGTGGGCGTGTCGCGTTGTGGTAAGACGCCGACGTGTCTGTACATGGCAATGCAATTCGGTATCCGCGCGGCCAACTACCCGCTGACCGAAGACGACATGGAGCGCCTGACCCTGCCGACCGCCCTGCGCGCCCATCAGCACAAGTTGTTCGGCCTGACCATCGACCCGGACCGCCTCACCGCGATCCGTAACGAGCGCAAGCCCAACAGCCGTTATTCGAGCTACGCCCAGTGCGAATTCGAAGTGCGCGAAGTGGAAAACCTGTTCCGCCGCGAGAACATCCCGCACATCAACTCCACGCATTTTTCGGTGGAAGAGATTTCGGCGAAGATTCTGGTGGAGAAAGGCGTGGAGCGGCGGTTCAAATAGATTTGTGGCGTCTGTTCCGACGCCTTCGAGCAAGCCCGCGCCCACAGGTTGATCGAGCTCCTCCAGTTGGAATGCAATCGCATGTGGGAGCGGGCTTGCTCGCGAAGAACGATTACACGATTTCCGTTAATGCCCGCGCCAGAGCCTCGAACCCTCCCAGCAGCAACCGATCATCTCCCACCGCATTGCATACACTCGCGCGAATGAACTGCGGCACCGCCGCATGCCCGACCGCAAAGGCCTCGGCGGTGGCCACCAGGTAGTTGTTTTCCTTCAGCTCCGCAGCAATCTGCGAGGCGCGCCACAGCTCCGGCACCTCAATCCAGAAGTGCGGGCTATGCGCATCCGCCTTGTAATTGAGCCCCGCCAACACCGGTGCGACCAGCGCCTTGCGCCGGCCGATTTCGCTGATCTGCTCATCCAGCAAACGCTCGGCCATGCCGTTGTCGATCCAGCGGCTCGCCAACTCCATCGCCAGCGGATTAGCCATCCAGCAGGTGCCGCGAATAGCCGCACTCAGGCGCCCGATCAGCGCTTGCGGTGCATGCAGATAACCGACCCGCAGACCGGCTGAAACGGCCTTGCTCAGACTGCCGATCAACACCGCGCGCTCGGCGGCGAAATGGCTCAGCGGCAACGGTCGCTGGCGGGCCAGCACCGCATGTGCGTCGTCCTCGAAAATCAGCAGATTGTGTTGGCGACAGATGTCGGCAATCGCTTCGCGCCGCGGCACCGACATGACTGCTGCCGTCGGGTTCTGAATCGTCGGCGTGCAGTACAGCGCCGAGACACGGTGCTGCCGGCAGATGTCGTCCAGCGCTGCCGGCAGCAGCCCTTCGTCATCCATTGCGACACCGATGAGTTTGATCCCCAACTGGCGCGCGACGCTGATCAGGCCTGGATAGGTCAGATGCTCGGTAACCAGCGTATCGCCGGCCTTGAGCAGGCCCATCAAGGCGCACAGCAAGCCATGCTGGCCGCCATTGACGCACAACACCTGATCGGCGTGCGGCTGAAACGCGCCATGACTCAACCAGCGCGCCCCCGCCTGCCGATGCCGCAGCAAACCGCTTTCGACGGTGTAACCGGCCAACTGCTGCAAGCCGCGCGGATCACTGGCGAGGCTGTGCAGGGTCTGGCTCATGAATGCCGCTTCCTGCCCAGGGATCGGCTGATTGCGGCTCATGTCGAAACAGGCGCGCGGCTCATCGCTGACATTGCGAAAACCCTTGTCCTGCGGCCGCTCCATCCCGCGCTCACGCACATACGTGCCATCGCCGACCCGGGCCACCACCAGACCGACCCGCTCCAGTTCGCCATAGGCGCGACTGATGGTGCCGATGGTCACACCCAGGCTATCGGCCAACAGCCGGTGCGGCGGCAATTTCGCTCCCGCCGCAATCACGCCTTCAGCGATGGCCTGCTGCACCGCATCCGCCAGGCGCTTGTACTTCACCCCCACCCCGTTGGCGAGGCCGTCGCGGAGGATTGACACCATGGCAATACTTACTTTGACAGTCATTGTCGCCCCGAATAGCGTGCTGAAAACAGGTTCAATCAGGGATAGCCCTTTTCAACAACCGGGTCAATTCCTTTGCTGCGGAGCACCAAGCATGTCGACTGCCATCAGCGCACCGCTGAACATCAGCAAACCCTGGCTCGCCGGATTGCTCACCAGCACCTTGTTTCTGATCGTCTGCCTGAGCTGGGGCACTACGTGGCTGGGGATCAAGATTGCCGTGGAAAGCGTGCCGCCACTGACCGCCGCGGGCCTGCGCTTTCTGATCGCCTTTCCGCTGTTCCTGAGCTTCGCCGCACTGCGCAGGGAACCGCTGCTGTTCCCGCGACAGAGCCGCTGGTTTTTCGTGTTCGTCACGCTGTCGTACTTCAGCCTGCCGTACTACCTGCTCAACTACGGCGAGATGCACGTTTCTTCCGGTCTGACAGCGCTGCTGTTCAGTTGCATGCCGGTGTTTATCCTGATGTTTTCCGCGCTGTTCCTGCGCGAGAAAATCCTCCCCACACAGATGCTCGGTATCGCCATCGGTTTCGCCAGTCTGTTCATGATCATTCGCAGCCAGGGCCTGCATCTGGATCAGGCGGAATGGCTCGGCGTATTGGCGATTCTGTGCGCGGCGATCCTGCATGCGCTGTGTTACGTGGTGACTAAAAAGCACGGCAGCGCGATCAGCGTGATCACCTACAACACCCTGCCGATCGGCATCGCCGGGCTGATGTTATTTATTGTCGGCTTGAACGTGGAAGCACCGGTATTCAAGGACGTGACCGCGCGCTCATGGGGCGCTCTGCTGTACCTCGGACTGGTGGCGTCAGTGGGCGGCTTTATCGTGTATTTCATCCTGCTCAAACGCCTGAGCCCGGTGCTGTTGTCGTTCGTGTTCATTATCTTCCCGGTATTCGCCCTGCTCATCGGCGCCTGGTACGAAGGCACGCCGATCTCGCGAGACCTGATGCTGTACTCGGCAATCCTTCTCGCCGGTTTCGCGATCACCAAGCTACCGCTCAAACGCTGAAAGCCCACGACCCGACGTGAGCACAAGGGCTCACACACCACTCAACTTTGAACATCGGAGGTTCAAATGTCGGTACACACCATGGAAACCCTCAGCCTGTTTAACAGCGAACCCTACCGGCGCGCCTTTGGTGCCCGAGTCATCGCAGTGGTCGATCAGGCCGTCGTGCTGGAACACACCCTTTTCTACCCAACCGGTGGCGGGCAGCCGGGTGACACCGGGCATTTCAGTCTGGTGGATGGTACGCGGATCGAAGTCACCGGGACGGTGCGCGATCCCCTGCTGCCGTCGATCATCTGGCATCAGGTGCAGGAGTGTCCGCCGCAGTTGTGTACCGGCGCATTGGTCAACGCCAGTCTCGACTGGGAGCGGCGCTATCAGCACATGAAGATGCATACCTGCCTGCATCTGCTCGGTGCGCTGATCAATGCGCCAGTCACCGGGTGCAGCATCAGCGCCGACAAGGGCCGACTGGATTTCGATCTGCCGGAAATGACCCTCGACAAGGACAGCATCACCCGCGACCTCAACGCGCTGATCGAACAGGCCTGCACGGTCAATACCCTGTCGATGCCGGCCGCCGAGTACCCCGCCTTGCTGGAGAGGACGGGCAACAAGACGGTCAAGCCGCCCGTCATTCAGGGTGACTTGCGCATGGTCGAGGTCAGCGGCGTCGACATCCAGCCCTGCGGCGGCACCCACGTGCACAACACCCGGGAAATCGGCCGGGTGTATTGCGAAAAGATCGAGAAGAAGAGCAGTACCCACCGGCGCGTGATCCTGCGTTTTGAAAAAGCCTGAATGACCGGTCTAAATCACCAACAGATCGACGAAGCGATTGACCGGCGTGGCTTCGAGCGCTTGCTGATCCTTGCACAGGGTGAAGATCTCGTTGCTGCGCTGGCCGGTGAAACGCGTCGCCAGGTTGGCCTTGAACTTGTCCTCCAGCAACGGGATGCCATCGGCGCGGCGGCGACGGTGGCCGATCGGGTATTCCACCACCACGTTCTCGGTGCTCGACCCGTCCTTGAAAAACACCTGCACCGCGTTGGCAATCGAGCGCTTGTCGGCCTCCAGATACTCGCGGGTGAAACGCGGGTCTTCGACGATGACCATCTTCTCGCGCAGCACATCGATGATCGGGTGCGCGGCGTGGAAATCGTCCTCGTATTGCTCGGCCAGCAGATTGCCGAATGCCAGCGGCACGGCGGTCATGTACTGGAGGCAGTGGTCGCGATCCGCCGCGTTGGCCAGCGGCCCGACCTTGGAAATGATGCGAATCGCCGACTCATGGGTGGTGATGACGATGCGGTCGATTTCATGCAAGCGGTTGCGCACCAACGGATGCAAGGTCACCGCCGCTTCGCAGGCTGTTTGCGCATGGAATTCGGCGGGGAAGCTGATCTTGAACAGCACGTTTTCCATCACGTAACTGCCGTAGGGCCGCGAGAAACTGAAGGTGCATTTGCCTTCGGGCTTGAGCGCCAGATCATTGTTGGTGTGGCTGAAAGACACGTCATAGAAGCCCCACTGTTTGGCCGTCAACACCCCGGGAATACCCATCTCGCCACGCAGGGCGATGTCGGCCAGACGCACGCCACGACTGGTCGCATCCCCCGCCGCCCATGACTTGCGCGATCCGGCGTTCGGCGCATGGCGATAGGTGCGCAGCGCCTGACCGTCGGCAAACGCATGGGACAACGCCGACAGCAGTTGCTCGCGATTGGCCCCCATCAGTTTGGCGGTGACGGCGGTCGAAGCGACTTTCACCAGCAGCACGTGGTCTAGGCCGACGCGGTTGAACGAGTTTTCCAGAGCGATCACGCCTTGGATCTCGTGGGCCATGATCATCGCTTCAAGTACATCGCGAATCGTCAGCGGCTTCTCACCATTGGCAACGCGTTTTTGCGACAGGTGATCGGCCACCGCGAGAATTCCGCCGAGGTTGTCCGACGGATGCCCCCACTCGGCGGCGAGCCAGGTGTCGTTGTAATCGAGCCAGCGCACGACGCAGCCGATGTCCCACGCGGCTTTCACCGGGTCGAGGCGATAGGAAGTGCCCGGCACTCGCGCCCCGAACGGCACCACGGTGCCTTCGACGAGTGGGCCAAGGTGTTTGGTGCACTCGGGAAAACGCAACGCCAGCAAGCCACAACCGAGAGTGTCCATCAGACAGTTGCGGGCGGTGTCGAGGGCTTCGGCAGATTCGACGTTGAAGGTGAGGACGTAATCGGCGATGTCCTGCAGGACACGGTCGTAGTCGGGGCGGTTGTTCTGGTCGACGTTGGCGCTCATTGCGGTTCTCCTGGTGGGGAATGATGAGTGGGGTGGTCTTCCTCAGGGGCTGGTTGGTTTTTTGTTTAGAGCAGATCGTGGTGTCTGCTTTGTGATGTTTCGTCAGTGGATTGTTTCCCTCACCCTAGCCCTCTCCCGGAGGGAGAGGGAACCGACCGGGTGATATTCAACACATACGTCGACCTGAAAGCTCTTCCGTGAATCCATAATCGCCAAGATGCTTCAGGTCGCAGGACATCCAATTACAACTCGGTCTGCTCCCTCTCCCTCCGGGAGAGGCTAGGGTGATATTCAACACATACGTCGACCTGAAAGCTCTCCCGTGAATCCATAATCGCCAAGATGCTTCAGGTCGCAGGACATCCAATTACAACTCGGTCTGCTCCCTCTCCCTCCGGGAGAGGGCTAGGGTGATATTCAACACTTACGTCGACCTGAAAGCTCTTCCGTGAATCCATAATCGCCAAGATGCTTCAGGTCGCAGGACATCCAATTACAACTCGGCCTGCTCCCTCTCCCTCCGGGAGAGGCTAGGGTGATATTCAACACATACGTCGACCTGAAAGCTCTCCCGTGAATCCATAATCGCCAAGATGCTTCAGGTCGCAGGACATCCAATTACAACTCGGTCTGCTCCCTCTCCCTCCGGGAGAGGGCTGGGGTGAGGGCATCGATACTGGATCAGAAAGAGTCGCCAGGGATACGGACGAAACCTTCCATGAGGACGCGCGCACTGCGGCTCATGATGGCCTTTTTCACTACCCACTCACCGTTTTCCAGACTCGCCTCGGCGCCTACGCGCAGCGTCCCGGACGGATGGCCGAAGCGCACAGCATTGCGCTCGACACCGCCCGCCGCGAGATTCACCAGAGTCCCGGAAATCGCCGCCGCCGTGCCGATTGCCACCGCCGCCGTACCCATCATCGCGTGGTGCAACTTGCCCATCGACAACGCACGCACCAGCAGATCCACATCAGCGGCGGCAATCGCCTTGCCGCTGGACGCCACGTAATCCGCAGGCTTGGCGACGAACGCGACTTTCGGCGTGTGCTGTCGCTTGGCCGCTTCGTCCAGATTGGAAATCAGGCCCATGCGCAATGCACCGTAGGCGCGGATGGTTTCGAACATCTGCAGGGCTTGCGGGTCGCTGTTGATCGCGCTTTGCAGCTCGGTGCCGGTGTAGCCGATGTCTGCGGCGTTGACGAAAATCGTCGGGATCCCGGCGTTGATCATGGTCGCCTGGAACGTGCCGACACCCGGCACCTCAAGCTGATCGATCAGGTTGCCGGTGGGGAACATCGAACCGCCGCCGCCCTCTTCTTCCGCCGCCGGGTCCATGAATTCGACCTGCACTTCGGCGGCCGGAAAGGTCACGCCGTCGAGTTCGAAATCACCGGTTTCCTGCACTTCGCCGTTGGTGATCGGCACGTGGGCGATGATGGTCTTGCCGATGTTGGCCTGCCACACGCGCACCACCGCCACGCCGTTGTGCGGAATGCGGCTGGCCTCCACCAGACCGTTGCTGATGGCGAACGAACCGACCGCTGCCGAGAGGTTGCCGCAATTACCGCTCCAGTCGACGAACGGCTTGTCGATGGAGACCTGACCGAACAGATAATCGACGTCGTGATCGGCCTTGCTGCTTTTCGACAGGATCACGGTTTTGCTGGTGCTCGAGGTGGCACCGCCCATGCCGTCGATCTGCTTGTCGTACGGGTCGGGGCTGCCGATCACCCGCAGCAGCAAAGCATCGCGGGCGGGGCCGGGAACCTGCGCGGCTTCGGGCAGATCCTTGAGGCTGAAGAACACGCCTTTGCTGGTACCGCCGCGCATGTAGGTGGCGGGGATTTTGATCTGCGGTGCGAAATTAGCTGCGTGAGCCATGATGCTCCTTAACCACAGGCGTGAGATGGCGATCTCACGCCTGTATCAGTAGATTTAAACGGCAACCGCCGACTCTTCGAGGAAGTCCTGGGCGAAGCGCTGCAACACGCCGCCGGCCTCGTAGATCGACACTTCTTCAGCGGTGTCCAGACGGCAGGTCACCGGCACTTCAACGCGCTCGCCGGACTTGCGATGGATCACCAGCGTCAGGTCCGCGCGCGGGGTACGGGCGCCGATCACGTCGTAGGTTTCGCTGCCGTCGATGGCCAGCGTGTGACGGTCGGTGCCCGGTTTGAACTCCAGCGGCAACACGCCCATGCCCACCAGGTTGGTGCGGTGGATGCGCTCGAAACCTTCGGCGACGATCGCTTCGACACCTGCCAGACGCACGCCTTTGGCCGCCCAGTCGCGGGACGAACCCTGACCGTAATCGGCGCCGGCAATGATGATCAGCGGCTGCTTGCGCTCCATGTAGGTTTCGATGGCTTCCCACATGCGCATCACCTGGCCTTCCGGCTCGACCCGCGCCAGCGAGCCCTGCTTGACCTTGCCGTTTTCCTGAACCATTTCGTTGAACAGTTTCGGGTTGGCGAAGGTCGCGCGTTGCGCGGTCAAGTGGTCACCACGGTGCGTGGCGTAGGAGTTGAAGTCCTCTTCCGGCAGGCCCATTTTCGCCAGGTATTCACCGGCGGCGCTGTCGAGCATGATCGCGTTCGAGGGCGACAGGTGATCGGTGGTGATGTTGTCCGGCAGCACCGCCAGCGGGCGCATACCCTTCAGCGGCCGCGCGCCGGCCAGCGCGCCTTCCCAGTATGGCGGCCGGCGGATATAGGTGCTCATTTCGCGCCAGTCGTACAGCGGCGCGACTTTCGGGCCGGTGTCTTCGTGGATGGCGAACATCGGAATGTAGACCTGCCGGAACTGCTCCGGCTTCACCGACGACTTCACCACCGCGTCGATTTCTTCGTCGCTCGGCCAGATGTCCTTCAGGCGGATTTCCTTGCCGTCGACCACGCCCAGCACATCTTTCTCGATGTCGAAACGGATGGTCCCGGCGATGGCGTACGCGACCACCAGAGGCGGCGACGCGAGGAACGCCTGTTTGGCGTACGGGTGAATGCGGCCGTCGAAGTTGCGGTTGCCGGAGAGCACGGCAGTCGCATACAGATCGCGGTCGATGATCTCTTGCTGAATCACCGGATCGAGGGCGCCGGACATGCCGTTGCAGGTGGTGCAGGCAAACGCGACGACACCGAAACCAAGTTGCTCCAGCTCGGTGGTCAGCCCCGCTTCATCGAGGTACAGCGCCACGGTTTTCGAACCCGGCGCCAGCGAGGATTTGACCCACGGTTTGCGGGTCAGGCCCAGCTTGTTGGCATTGCGCGCCAAGAGGCCGGCGGCGATCACGTTGCGCGGGTTGCTGGTGTTGGTGCAACTGGTGATGGCAGCGATGATCACCGCGCCGTCGGGCATCTGCCCCGGTACGTCATCCCACTGCCCGGAGATGCCTTTGGCGGCCAGATCCGACACCGCGACGCGTGCATGCGGGTTGCTTGGGCCGGCCATGTTGCGCACCACCGAAGACAAATCGAAGCTCAGGCCGCGCTCGTATTGCGCGCCTTTCAGGCTATCGGCCCACAGGCCGTTGAGCTTGGCGTACTGCTCGACGAGCTGCACTTGCTGGTCTTCGCGACCGGTGAGTTTCAGGTAGTCGATGGTCTGTTGATCGATGTAGAACATCGCGGCCGTGGCGCCGTATTCCGGGGCCATGTTGGAGATGGTCGCGCGGTCGCCGAGGGTCAGCGCGGACGCGCCTTCGCCGAAGAACTCCAGCCAGGCGCCGACGACTTTCTGTTTGCGCAGGTATTCGGTCAGCGCCAGCACCATGTCGGTGGCGGTGATGCCCGGTTGCAGCTTGCCGGTCAGTTCGACGCCGACGCTTTCCGGCAGGCGCATCCACGAGGCGCGGCCGAGCATCACGCTCTCGGCTTCGAGGCCACCAACACCGATGGCGATCACGCCCAACGCATCGACGTGCGGGGTGTGGCTATCGGTGCCGACGCAGGTGTCGGGGAATGCCACGCCGTCGCGCACCTGGATCACCGGAGACATTTTCTCCAGGTTGATCTGGTGCATGATGCCGTTGCCCGGCGGGATCACGTCGACGTTCTTGAAGGCTTTTTTGGTCCAGTTGATGAAGTGGAAACGGTCTTCGTTACGGCGGTCTTCGATGGCGCGGTTCTTCTCAAAGGCCTGCTTGTCGAAACCGCCCGCTTCTACCGCCAGCGAGTGGTCGACGATCAGTTGCGTCGGCACCACCGGGTTGACCTGCGCCGGGTCACCGCCCTGCAGGGCGATTGCGTCGCGCAGGCCGGCGAGATCGACCAGCGCGGTCTGGCCGAGAATGTCGTGGCACACCACGCGCGCCGGGAACCACGGGAAGTCGAGGTCGCGCTTGCGCTCGATCAGCTGTTTCAGCGAATCGGTGAGCGTGGCCGGGTCGCAGCGACGCACGAGGTTTTCCGCCAGCACGCGGGAGGTATACGGCAGGGTGTCGTAGCTGCCGGGCTGAATCGCCTCGACCGCCGCACGGACGTCGAAATAATCCAGGGAACTGCCGGGCAGGTTTTTGCGGAATTCTGTGTTCATCGGGTCAGGACTCGGGTCACGGTAGTTTCAAAGGGTGGGGCCGACACTGGTACTGAAATGGGCTCGGTCAACTGTGGGAGGGGGCTTGCTCCCGAATGCGGAGTGTCATTCAACGGATTTGTCGACTGATACACCGCATTCGCGAGCAAGCCCGCTCCCACATTGGCTCCCGGTTTATCCAGTTACCCGTGTGGCAGCCTCACCATTCAGCGACGTTCGATTGGCACGAACTTGCGCTGTTCGACGCCGATGTACTCGGCGCTTGGACGGATGATGCGGTTGTTGGCGCGCTGTTCGAACACGTGCGCGGCCCAGCCGGTCAGGCGCGAGCAGACGAAGATCGGCGTGAACAGCTTGGTCGGGATGCCCATGAAGTGGTACGCCGAGGCATGGTAGAAGTCGGCGTTGGGGAACAGTTTTTTCTGCTCCCACATGGTCTTGTCGATGGCTTCGGAGACCGGGAACAGCACCTTGTCACCGACTTCGTCGGCGAGTTTTTTCGACCAGCCCTTGATCACCTCGTTACGCGGATCGCTGTCCTTATAGATCGCGTGGCCGAAGCCCATGATCTTGTCCTTGCGCTCGAGCATGCCGAGGGTGCCTTTGATCGCCTCTTGCGGCGACGAGAAGCGCTCGATCATTTCCATTGCCGCCTCGTTGGCGCCGCCATGCAGCGGGCCACGCAGCGAACCGATAGCCGCAGTGACGCAGGAGTACAGGTCGGACAGGGTCGATGCGCAAACGCGAGCGGTAAACGTCGAGGCGTTGAATTCGTGCTCGGCGTAAAGGATCAGCGACACGTTCATCACTTTGACGTGCAGTTCGCTCGGCTTCTTGTCGTGCAGCAGGTGCAGGAAGTGGCCGCCGATGGTCGGTTCGTCGCTGACGCAGTTGATGCGTTTGCCGTCGTGGCTGAAGCGATACCAGTAGCACATGATCGCCGGGAACGCGGCGAGCAGGCGGTCAGTCTTGTCGCGCTGTTCGGAGAAGTCTTTCTCCGGCTCGAGGTTGCCGAGGAACGAGCAACCGGTGCGCATCACGTCCATCGGGTGGGCGTCGGCGGGGATGCGTTCGAGCACTTCTTTCAGTGCTTGCGGCAGGTCGCGCAGCTTGCTCAGCTTTTGCTGGTAGGCGTCGAGTTGCGCCTGGGTCGGCAGCTCGCCGTAGAGCAACAGGTACGCCACCTCTTCGAACTGCGCGTCTGCTGCCAGTTCACGCACGTCGTAGCCGCGATAGGTCAGCCCGGCACCGGCCTGGCCCACGGTGGACAGTGCGGTTTGCCCGGCAACCTGGCCACGGAGCCCGGCGCCACTGAGTACTTTTGCTTCGGCCATTGCTGTCTCCTATTTTCTTGAATTTGTAGGGGAAACGTGTGGGAGCGGGCTTGCTCGCGAAAGCGCTGGATCAGTCGACATCAATGTTGGATATCAGTCCGTCTTCGCGAGCAAGCCCGCTCCCACAGGGTTTAATTCAGCCTTTCTTTTGTGCAAACAACGCATCGAGCTTCTGCTCGAACGTGTGGTAGTCGATGCGATCGTAGAGCTCCATGCGCGTCTGCATGGTGTCGATGACATTCTGCTGTGTGCCGTCGCGGCGGATCGCGGTGTAGACGTTTTCCGCTGCCTTGTTCATCGCGCGGAACGCCGACAGCGGGTACAGCACCAGCGACACATCCGCCCCTGCAAGCTGCTCGGTGGTGTACAGCGGCGTCGAGCCGAACTCGGTGATGTTGGCCAGAATCGGCGCTTTCACCCGGTTGGCGAACAGCTTGTACATCTCCAGCTCGGTGATGGCTTCCGGGAAAATCATGTCGGCGCCGGCCTCGATGCACGCCGCGGCGCGATCCAGTGCCGACTCCAGACCTTCCACCGCCAGCGCGTCAGTACGCGCCATGATCACGAAGCTGTCGTCGGTACGGGCATCGACGGCGGCTTTGATGCGGTCGACCATTTCCTGCTGGCTGACGATTTCCTTGTTCGGACGGTGGCCGCAACGCTTGGCGCCGACCTGGTCTTCGATGTGAATCGCCGCGGCGCCGAACTTGATCATCGACTTCACAGTGCGCGCCACGTTGAACGCCGACGAGCCGAAACCGGTGTCGACGTCCACCAGCAGCGGCAGGTCGCAGACGTCGGTGATGCGCCGCACGTCGGTGAGCACGTCATCCAGGCCGGTGATGCCCAGGTCCGGCACGCCGAGCGAGCCTGCGGCCACCCCGCCACCGGACAGGTAGATCGCCTTGAAACCGGCGCGCTTGGCCAGCAGCGCGTGGTTGGCGTTGATCGCGCCGACCACCTGCAATGGATGCTCGCTGGCGACCGCATCGCGGAAACGCTGGCCTGGAGTGTTCTGCTTGGAACTCATGACTCACCTCGTTCAGTGGCTGTCTTATTGTCGGCGCCGTCCTGGTAATGACGGGCGATGTTGCGTTTCGAGGCGCCGATGTGGCGGCGCATCAACAATTCCGCGAGTTCGCCGTCACGGTCGGCGATGGCATCGAGAATCCGGTGGTGTTCGGCGAAGGCCTGACGCGGGCGGTTGGGCGTTGTGGAAAACTGGATGCGGTACATGCGCACCAGTTGGTACAGCTCGCCGCAGAGCATCTGGGTCAGCGTGCGGTTGCCGCTGCCCTGGATGATCCGGTAGTGAAAGTCGAAATCGCCTTCCTGCTGGTAATAGCCGACCCCGGCCTGGAACGCCGCGTCGCGCTCGTGGGTTTCCAGCACCCGGCGCAGTTCGTCGATGTCTTCGACGCTCATGCGCTCGGCCGCCAGCCGGCAGGCCATGCCTTCAAGGGATTCGCGGATTTCGTAGAGTTCGAGCAATTCGGCGTGGCTGAGCGACACCACCCGCGCGCCGACATGCGGTACGCGCACCAACAGCCGTTGGCCTTCAAGCCGATGAATGGCCTCGCGCAGCGGCCCGCGACTGATGCCATAAGTGCGCGCCAGCTCGGGTTCGGAGATCTTGCTGCCTGGGGCGATCTCGCCTTTGACGATGGCCGCCTGGATGCGCCGGAAGACGTTTTCCGAGAGCGTCTCGGAATCGTCGCCGCTGATGACCGGGGGATCGAGTTGATCCAGCATGATTGTCGACACCTTTAAATCCAATGCGGCAAAAACTAGCCAATTCGCCCACATCAGTCAAAGGATAAATACACATTGTCGACAATCGTCTAATAACCCTCCTTGACTACCCCAAGGGTTATAGACCGGTGCGGGCGCTGGCGCCATAAAACCACCGTGCTAGAATGCCGCCCGCATTTGCTGGCCATTTGTACGGCTTGTCATAAAAAGCTGATAGGCACACGAAGGAGCTTGCGCAGTATTGCCAGGAACCTGAACCGAAAACGGAACGCTGCGCACCAGGATTTATGAGACTCAAGCCCTTCCCCACATTTTTTGCGCTGTTTTGCCTGCCCGGCCTCGCCGCGGCGGGGGAAAAAACCGTGTACGGCCTCAACGAATACGCATCGCTTGACGGCATCAATCTGCAAGTCGCGGCCAAACTCGACACCGGCGCCAAAACCGCCTCACTGAGTGCCCGCGACATCAAACGCTTCAAACGCAACGGCGAGTCCTGGGTGCGTTTCTACCTGGCGATCGACGCGGCGCATTCGCACCCGATCGAGCGGCCGCTGGCCCGGGTCAGCAAGATCAAGCGCCGCGCCGGCGACTACGACCCGGAAGAAGGTAAAAAGTACACCGCGCGCCCGGTGATCGAGCTGGATATCTGCATGGGCACGGCGTTGCGCAGCATCGAAGTGAACCTGACCGACCGAAGTGCGTTCCAATACCCGCTTTTGATCGGCTCCGAAGCCTTGAAACGCTTCGACGCGCTGGTCGACCCCAGTCTTAAATACGCTGCCGGCAAACCTGCCTGCACCATCGCCGCTCATACCGCCGAGTAATTTCCATGCGTTCTCTAACCTTCCACCTGAAAATCCTGATCACCATTCTGGTGCTCCTGGGCGTTTCGGTTACGGCCTATCAGATTTTCGTGCTCGGCATCCCGGTGACCGAAGATGCCACCGACGACCTGTGGAACATCGACGCCAAAGTCGAGTTCGTCGCCAGCACCAAGGACCCGGTGAAGGTGCAGATGTTCGTGCCACCGCTGAGCCGCGATTACGTCAGCCTCAACGAAAGCTTTATCTCCAATAATTACGGCGTAGCGGTCAACCGTGTCGACGGCAACCGCAAGGTCACCTGGTCGGCGCGCCGGGCCAAGGGCAACCAGACCCTTTATTACCGTCTGGTGCTGACCAAGCGCTACACCGCGGAAAAATCCAAGATCAAAGGCCCGACCTTCCGCGACAGCATCGCCATCGAAGGCCCGGAAAAAATCGCCGCCGAAGCTCTGCTCGCGCCGATCCGCCAGCACTCGGCCGACGTCGAAACCTTCATCGGCGAAGCGATCAAACGCGTCAACAACGCCAACGATGACAACGTCAAACTGCTGCTGGCCGGCGACCCGTCGACGCCGCACAAGGCGAAGATCGTCGAACTGCTGCTGTCGATCGCTCACGTGCCGGTAGAAAAAGTCCACACCATCCGCCTCGTCGCCGATCAGCCGCAAACCCCGGAACTGTGGCTGCGCAGTTTCAACGGCAACGACTGGCTGTACTTCAACCCGGAAACCGGCGAACAAGGCCTGCCGACCGACCGCCTGCTGTGGTGGACCGGTGATGAAAACCTGATCACCATCGAGGGCGCGAAGAAAGCCAACGTGACCTTCAGCCTGAACAACAGCGAGATGAACGCGATTCGTCTGGCCAAGCTGACCGACGAAAACACCGACGCCAACTTCCTCGAATACTCGCTGTACGGCCTGCCGCTGCAGACCCAGCAAACGTTCATGATCATGGTGATGATCCCGATCGGCGTGCTGGTGATCCTGATCCTGCGCAACCTGATCGGCCTGCAGACCCTCGGCACCTTTACCCCGGTGCTGATCGCCCTGGCCTTCCGCGAAACGCAACTGGGCTTCGGCATCCTGCTGTTTACCGTGATCACCGCGCTGGGCCTGTCATTACGTTCGTATCTGGAACATTTGAAGCTGCAGATGCTGCCGCGCCTGTCGGTGGTGTTGACCTTCGTGGTGGTGCTGATTGCCGCCATCAGTCTGTTCAGCCATAAACTCGGCCTGGAGCGCGGTTTGTCGGTGGCGCTGTTCCCGATGGTGATTCTGACCATGACCATCGAACGCCTGTCGATCACCTGGGAAGAACGTGGCGCCAGCCATGCCATGAAAGTGGCGATCGGCACGCTGTTCGCCGCCTCGCTGGCACACCTGATCATGACCGTGCCCGAGCTGGTGTACTTCGTGTTCACCTTCCCGGCGATCCTGCTGATTCTGGTCGGCTTCATGCTGGCGATGGGTCGCTATCGCGGCTACCGCCTGACTGAACTGGTGCGCTTCAAGGCTTTCCTGAAGAAGGCTGACGCCTGATGTTCGGTTTCTGGAAGACCTGGAAGGCGCTGGAGGCGCGGGGCATCATGGGCATCAATCGGCGTAACGCCGACTACGTGCTCAAATACAACAAGCGCAGCCTGTACCCGATCGTCGATGACAAGATCATCACCAAGGAGCGCGCCATCGCTGCCGGCATTCATGTGCCGGAGCTGTACGGCGTGATCTCCACGGAGAAGGAAATCGACAAGCTCGACGCGATCATCGGCGGGCACAACGACTTCGTGATCAAGCCGGCCCAGGGCGCCGGCGGTGACGGCATCATCGTCATCGCTGACCGCTTCGAGGGCCGCTATCGCACGGTCTCGGGCAAGATCCTTGCCCATGAAGAACTCGAACACCACATCTCGAGCATCCTCACCGGCCTGTATTCGCTGGGCGGTCACCGCGACCGCGCACTGATCGAATACCGGGTGACTCCGGACCAGATCTTCAAGAGCATCAGCTACGAAGGCGTGCCGGACATCCGCATCATCGTGCTGATGGGCTATCCGGTGATGGCCATGCTGCGTTTGCCGACCCGCCAGTCCGGCGGCAAGGCCAACCTGCACCAGGGCGCCATCGGCGTCGGTGTCGATCTCGCCACTGGCCTGACCCTGCGCGGCACCTGGCTGAACAACATCATCAACAAACACCCCGACACCACCAACGCGGTGGACGGCGTGCAACTGCCCTACTGGGATGGTTTCATGAAACTCGCCGCCGGCTGTTATGAGCTGTGCGGCCTGGGTTACATCGGCGTGGACATGGTGCTGGACCAGGAGAAAGGCCCGCTGATTCTCGAACTGAATGCGCGGCCAGGTCTGAATATCCAGATTGCCAACGATTGCGGGCTGACCCAGCGTACGCATGCGGTCGAGGCGCATCTGGAAGACCTGAAGGCGCGTGGGGTGACGGAGTCAGTTGAAGAGCGGGTGGCGTTTACTCAGGAGATGTTTGGGCATATTCCGGCGGTCGAGGGCTGAAGCTGAAAAGCTGAAGAGCCCCTCACCCTAGCCCTCTCCCGGAGGGCGAGGGGACTGACCGTGTTGGATGCTCGAAGTACATCGACCTGCAAGTTCGAGTCGAACTCAGAACTTGAAAAGCATGAAGATCCGCCCCCTTTCCCCCTCGCCCCCTTGGGGGAGAGGGCTGGGGTGAAGGGGTAGCTTTTGATTTTGATCTGGCAGCCGAGAGGACTACAATCCCCACCCCGCCTCGATGGCCGATCTGCCCCGCCCATGTTGACCTGTTCCGTACACCCGCTGCCCTACCGCGCCAACCCCGCCGACTACTTCGCGGCCATCCGCCATGCACCCGGCGCCGTGCTGCTCGACAGCGGCCGGCCGAGCGCCGACCGTGGCCGTTATGATCTGCTCAGCGCCTGGCCGCTGGAACAACTGGCGGTGTTGCCCGACGAAAGCGGCAGCGTTTTCCTGCAACGCCTGCGCGATAATCTGAGCCGTCTGGGCGAGGCGCAGCTGCCTGGCGAATATGACCTGCCATTCGCCGGCGGCCTGATCGGCTACCTGAGCTACGACTTTGGCCGGCATCTGGAACACCTGCCGAGCCAGGCCCGGGATGATCTGCAATTGCCCGACGCGCGGTTCGGCCTGTACGACTGGGCGCTGATCAGCGACCACCAGACCGCCACCAGCCAACTGATATTTCACCCGTCACTGGCCGACAGCGAACGGCAACGGCTGATCGCGCTGTTCAGCCAACCGACTTCAGCGCCGCTGACGCCGTTCAAGCTGGACACGCCGATGACCGCCGACCTGTCGGCCGATGACTATCGCCAGGCGCTGGAACGCATTCATCAATACATCCAGGCCGGCGACTGCTATCAAGTGAACTTCGCCCAGCGTTTCCGCGCACCGTGTCAGGGCGATCCGTGGCTGGCCTATTGCGCGTTGCGCGAGGCCTGCCCGACGCCGTTTTCCGGGTTTCAGAGCCTGCCCGACGGCGATGCGGTGTTGAGCCTGTCGCCGGAGCGCTTCGTCAAAGTCAGCCAGCGTCAGGTGGAAACCCGCCCAATCAAGGGCACCCGCCCGCGCGGCCTGACACCTGCCGAAGACGCCGCCAACGCCGCCGAGCTGCTGGCCAGCCCCAAGGATCGCGCGGAAAACCTGATGATCGTCGACCTGCTGCGCAACGACCTCGGCCGCACCTGCCGGATTGGTTCGGTGCGAGTGCCAGAGCTGTTCAGCCTGGAAAGCTATCCCAACGTGCATCACCTGGTCAGCAGCGTGACCGGCGAACTGGCCGAGGATCGCGATGCGCTGGATCTGATTGCTGGCAGCTTCCCCGGCGGCTCGATCACCGGCGCACCGAAGATCCGTGCGATGCAGATCATCGATGAACTGGAACCGACCCGGCGCGGTTTGTATTGCGGTTCGTTGCTGTACCTGGACGTACGCGGCGAGATGGACAGCTCCATCGCGATTCGCAGTCTGTTGGTCAAGGATGGGCAGGTGTGCTGCTGGGGTGGCGGCGGGATCGTGGCCGATTCGGACTGGCAGGCGGAGTATCAGGAGTCGATTACCAAGGTCAGAATCCTCCTCGATACCCTGCAAAACCTATAACTTTTTGTGGCGAGGGAGCTTGCTCCCGCTGGAGTGCGAAGCGCTCCCCAAAATCTTACGACTGCTGCGCAGCCGAGCGGGAGCAAGCTCCCTCGCCACAATGTTGTAATTACAAACTCAAATCCCGGTTTGAGGCTTTGAGGAACTCCTGCTTCAACTCGGCAAACGTATGCACCGCCGGAAACTGCGGGAACTCGCGAATCACGTTGTCCGGCGCATGGAACAGAATCCCCGCATCCGCCTCACCCAGCATGCTCGTGTCGTTATACGAATCTCCCGCCGCAATTACCCGGTAGTACAGGCTCTTGAACGCCAGCACCGACTGACGCTTGGGATCTTTCTGACGCAATTGATAGCTGGTCACTCGCCCGCTGTCGTCCGTGATCAGGCGGTGGCAGAGCAAGGTCGGGAAGCCCAGTTGCCGCATCAGCGGCTGGGAGAATTCGTAGAAGGTGTCCGAGAGAATCACCACCTGAAAGCGCTCGCGCAGCCAGTCGACGAACTCCACCGCGCCGTCCAGCGGCTTGAGGGTGGCGATCACTTCCTGGATGTCCGAGAGCTTCAGGCCGTGCTCGTCGAGGATGCGCAGGCGTTGCTGCATCAACACGTCGTAATCGGGAATGTCCCGGGTGGTGGCCTTGAGGGATTCGATTCCGGTTTTTTCGGCGAAGGCGATCCAGATTTCCGGCACCAGTACCCCTTCAAGATCCAGGCAAGCAATTTCCACAAGACACTCCCGTTTGTAGTGATTATTGAGTCGAGCGAGCCCGAACTCTAGCGACTCCCCCGCCACCGCGCAACGCAGCGGGCACACCCTACTCCGCCGCTTTTTGTTACCATCGCCGCCATATAGAGCGCCCAGCGCCACCGACCTGTAGGAAGCCGCCCTGATGAGCCCAACGTTCGATGTCGTGGAACTCGCCACGACCTATGCCAACAAATCCGCCCAAGACATCCTGAAACTCGCGTTCGCCGAGTTCGGTGACGAGCTGTGGATATCTTTCAGCGGCGCCGAGGATGTGGTGCTGGTGGACATGGCCTGGAAGCTGAACAAGAACGTCAAGGTGTTCAGCCTCGACACCGGCCGCCTGCACCCGGAGACCTACCGTTTCATCGATCAGGTGCGCGAGCACTACAAGATCGATATCGAACTGGTGTCACCGGACTACACGAAACTGGAACCGTTCGTGAAGGAAAAAGGCCTGTTCAGCTTCTATAAGGACGGCCATGGCGAATGCTGCGGCATCCGCAAGATCGAACCGCTGCGGCGCAAACTGTCCGGCGTCAAAGCCTGGGCCACCGGCCAGCGCCGCGACCAGAGCCCGGGCACCCGCAGCGCCGTGGCGGTGCTGGAGATCGACACCGCGTTCTCCACGCCCGAACGCACCCTGTACAAGTTCAACCCGCTGGCGCAGATGACCAGCGAAGAGATCTGGGGTTACATCCGCATGCTCGAACTGCCGTACAACAGCCTGCATGAACGCGGCTTCATCAGCATCGGCTGCGAACCGTGCACCCGCCCGGTGCTGCCGAACCAGCACGAGCGCGAAGGCCGCTGGTGGTGGGAAGAAGCGACGCAGAAAGAGTGCGGGCTGCATGCGGGGAATATCATCAGCAAGGCGTAAATATCGCCCCAATGATGTCCCCCCTGTGGGAGCGGGCTTGCTCGCGAAAGCGGTCTGTCAGTCAGCGAATTTGTTGACTGGGAAGATGCCTTCGCGAGCAAGCTCGCTCCCACATTTGCTTCGTGGTGCCATGAAAAAATGTGTACACACGAATGTCACCATCGGTGCCATTTATGTGTGCACTTTTTGCTTTCACGCCCTGAAAAGTTACATCCCTGCTGAATTCCCCTGCGCTCTGCCACCTCCGCAAAATCCCCCGCAAAAAATAAATACCTGTTCAATCGGTCAATTTATAACCAATTATTTTCAAACACTTAGCGCTCATCGATAACTTTTCGAAATGAGCACAGCGCTCCATAGATCGCTGACTGGCACAGATCTGGCTTTGGTGCATACATGTTTTGTATACAAAACTGCAAAACATCAATCCACACTTTCGATCCGCAAGCCTGAAGCGTCCTATCCCGTACAGGCTGCAGATGCCCCGTAACCAGTGATGTCTGCTGGCCGCGACGAAGATTTGTCGAGCACTGAGCTCATGCACAGTCATCGCGGCCCCGCCCATCAGGAGCCTGCCGGAATGCGTACAAGTCTCTCCAACAACATCGCGCTGAATCTGCCCGCCTCTGCCCTCGACCAGCCATTGCCCGACGCGGGTCTGGCTCAACCGTTACAACTCAGCCCGCGCCTGCACAACAGCGACCTGGCACCGACCCGCGCCGAAGGTCGGCGCTGGGGCAAATACAGCATCTTCGCCTTGTGGACCAACGATGTGCACAACATCGCCAACTACTCGTTCGCCATCGGGCTGTATGCGTTGGGCCTGGGGGGCTGGCAGATTCTGCTGTCGCTGGGGATCGGCGCGGCGCTGGTGTACTTTTTCATGAACCTGTCCGGCTACATGGGGCAGAAAACCGGGGTGCCGTTTCCGGTGATCAGCCGGATCAGTTTCGGCATCCACGGCGCGCAGATTCCGGCGTTGATTCGCGCGGTGATCGCCATCGCCTGGTTCGGGATTCAGACGTATCTGGCGTCGGTGGTGTTTCGCGTGCTGCTGACAGCGATTCACCCCGGTTTCGCCGATTACGACCACAACTCGATTCTCGGCCTGTCGACGCTGGGCTGGGTGTGCTTCGTAGCGATCTGGTTCGTGCAGCTGGCGATTCTCGCCTACGGCATGGAAATGGTTCGCCGTTACGAGGCTTTTGCCGGCCCGGTGATTCTGCTGACCGTCGCCGCCCTCGCCGCGTGGATGTACACCCAGGCCAACGCAACCATCGCCTGGTCGATCCGCGAACCGCTGAGCGGTGGCGAAATGTGGCGCAACATCTTTGCCGGCGGCGCCTTGTGGCTGGCGATCTACGGCACGCTGATCCTGAATTTCTGCGACTTCGCCCGTTCTTCGCCGTGCCGCAACACCATCAAGGTCGGCAATTTCTGGGGCCTGCCGGTGAACATACTGGTATTCGCCGCCATCACCGTCCTGCTCTGCGGTGCGCAATTTCAGATCAACGGGCGGATCATCGAAAGCCCGACCGAAATCATCGCTTCGATCCCCAACACGTTTTTCTTGGTACTGGGTTGCCTGGCGTTCCTGATCGTCACCGTGGCGGTGAACATCATGGCCAACTTCGTCGCCCCGGCGTTCGTCCTCAGCAACCTGGCGCCGAAGTACCTGACCTTCCGCCGCGCCGGGCTGATCAGCGCGACCATCGCCGTGCTGATCCTGCCGTGGAACCTCTACAACAGCCCGCTGGTGATCGTGTATTTCCTCTCCGGCCTCGGCGCCCTGCTCGGCCCGCTGTACGGGGTGATCATGGTCGACTACTGGCTGATCCGCAAAGGCAGGATCAACGTCCCGCAGTTGTACAGCGAAGACCCCAACGGCGCCTATTACTACAGCCGTGGAGTGAATTTCCGCGCGGTGGCGGCGTTCATTCCGGCAGCGCTGATCGCCATCGTCCTAGCGCTGGTGCCGGGCTTCCACAGCATCTCGCCGTTCTCCTGGCTGGTGGGCGCCGGCATTGCCGCGATGCTCTACCTGATCATCGCCAAACGTCAGCCGCACTACGCCGACGTCAGCGGCGAATCGATCGCCGTCGACAACGTCAGCCATTAACTTCCTTGCGGCCCGGGTTTGGGCCGCTGAACTGCCCGCAATAAGGACTTCCCATGCGTATTCTTGTGGTCAACGTCAACACCACCGAATCCATCACCCAGGCCATCGCCCGCTCGGCGCAGGCCGTCGCGTCTGCCGGTACGGAGATCGTCGGCCTGACACCGTTCTTCGGCGCCGACTCGGTGGAAGGCAATTTCGAAAGTTACCTGGCGGCCATCGCCGTGATGGACCGGGTGATGTCCTACGATCAACCGTTCGACGCGGTGATTCAGGCCGGTTACGGCGAACACGGTCGCGAAGGTTTGCAGGAACTGCTCAACGTGCCGGTAGTGGACATCACCGACGCCGCCGCCAGTACCGCGATGTTTCTCGGCCACGCCTATTCGGTGGTGACCACGCTGGATCGCACCGTGCCGCTGATCGAGGATCGACTGAAACTCTCGGGCCTGTGGGATCGCTGTGCCTCGGTGCGGGCCAGTGGTCTTGCGGTGCTGGAGTTGGAGCACGAACCACAGCGCGCACTGGAAGCCATCGTGCAGCAGGCGGAGCTGGCGGTGACTCAGGACAAGGCCGAGGTGATTTGCCTGGGCTGCGGCGGCATGGCCGGGCTGGATGAACAGATTCGTCGCCGCACCGGGGTGCCGGTGGTGGATGGCGTGACGGCGGCGGTGACCATTGCTGAATCGCTGGTGCGGCTGGGGTTGTCGACGTCCAAGGTGCGGACCTATGCGACGCCACGACCGAAACAGATCATTGGCTGGGCGGAGCGGTTTGCTCGCTGAGTTCACAGACGAATACCGAGTCGTATCCTTCGCGAGCAAGCCCGCTCCCACATTGGATTTGTGAACGCCACAGATCCAATGTGGGAGCGGGCTTGCTCGCGAATGGGTCAACTCGGTGCCACGTCTTGCTCAGAAAGCACTGAACCGCCGAGCCAACCCCTGCTGCGCAAACTGCTCAATCACAAAATCGACAAACGCCCGAGTCTTGCCCGGCAACAATTTATGCTCGGCGTAGTAGATCGAAATGTTGCCGTCATCGATGTACCAGTCCGGCAGCACGCGCTGCAAGGTGCCCGCCTCGAGGTAACCCACGGCAAACGGCATGCTGACCAGCGCGATGCCCAGCCCTTGTGCTGCCGTAGCGCAGGCGGCTTCGGAGTCGCTCATGGTCATTCGCGTCTTGAGGCTCAAGGGCTGACAGAGCTGACTGCGGCCACTGATCAACTGCCAGGAGCGCACTCGACCGGTCTGCGGCGAACGAATCAGGATGCCATCGTGACGTTGCAGGTCATCAGGTTCGGCGATCGCTTCGTGCCTTTGCAGATAGTCAGCAGACGCCACCAACACGCGATGTGCGGGTGTCAACTTGCGTGCGACCACGCCTTGGGGCAATTCAAAGCCCCCGCCAATCGCCGCATCGAAACCCTGCCCTATCAAATCGACCTGACGGTTATCAAAATGCCAATCAGGGTTGATCGCCGGAAACCGACGTAAAAATTCTTGCAGCAATGGCACGATGTACAAGCGCCCGAATACCGTGCCCATGCTGACTTTCAACGTCCCCGCCGGCAGCCCTTCCACACTCGCCAGATTGGCCACCGCATTCTGAATCGTCGTCAGACTGCCACTGACCTGACTCAAAAACAGCTGACCGGCCTCGGTCAGGGTCAGGCTGCGTGTACTACGCTGGAACAGCCGTACACCGAGCCGCACCTCGAGCTTCGCCACACTCTTGCCGACGGCGGCCGGGGTCAGGCTCAAGCGCCGGGCGGCTTCGGCAAAGCTGCCGACTTCGGCGCTGCGCACGAAGCATTCGATGCTGCTGAAAGTTTCCATGATCGCCACTATAAACTTCTGGTTTACACAGACTATAGCAATCATGGTCTACACGGTTGTCGATGCGAGGCCGATACTCGGCTCCAACAACAAGGCACCCTGCCTTGAATTTTCTGGAGATCGAACATGACCACTCAACACCTCAGCGGCAAAGTCGCTCTGATTCAAGGCGGTTCCCGTGGTATCGGCGCCGCCATCGTCAAACGCCTGGCCGCCGAAGGCGCCGCTGTCGCATTCACCTACGTCAGCTCCACCGCCAAGGCCGAAGAGTTGCAGAACAGCATCACCGCCAGCGGCGGCAAAGCCTTGGCGATCAAGGCCGACAGCGCCGATGAAGCCGCAATCCGCAATGCTGTCAGCGCCACTGTCGAAGCCTTTGGCCGCCTGGATATTCTGGTTAACAACGCCGGCGTCCTGGCCATCGCGCCGCTGGAAGACTTCAAACTGGAAGACTTCGACCAGACCCTGGCGATCAACGTGCGCAGCGTGTTCATCGCGTCTCAGGAAGCCGCCAAGCACATGGGCGAAGGGTCGCGCATCGTCAACATCGGCAGCACCAACGCCGACCGCATGCCCTTCGGCGGTGGCGGTGTGTATGCGATGAGCAAATCGGCACTGGTCGGCCTGACCAAAGGCCTGGCCCGTGATCTGGGCCCGCGCGGCATCACCATCAACAACGTGCAGCCCGGCCCGGTCGACACTGACATGAACCCGGCCCATGGCGATTTCGCCGAGAGCCTGATCCCGCTGATGGCCGTCGGTCGTTACGGCACCGCCGATGAAATCGCCGGTTTCGTCGCTTATCTGGTCGGCCCGGAAGCCGGTTACATCACCGGTGCCAGCCTGACCATCGACGGTGGTTTTGGCGCCTGATTGCGCTGAATCCCGGATACAAAAAACGCCGCACCTCTTTGCAGAGGGCGGCGTTTTTTATCGGCGCTTATTGGCTGATCAAGCCCACTCCAGCGCCGGCAAACCGCAGGCACTCGGGGTAAACGCCTTGAGCGTGCGCAAAATCCCGTCGGCATGCGCGTATTTTTCATCGGCCATGGCCGCGTCGGGAATCGCAATGGCAGTCATTCCCGCCGCTTTCGCGGCGGTGACGCCAAACGGCGAATCCTCGAACACCAGACAGTCTTCAGGCGCTACACCCAGACGCCGGGCGGCGGTGAGAAAGATGTCCGGCGCCGGCTTCGCTGCGCCAACTTCCGGGTCATCGGCGGTGACGATGAAATCGAACAGGGCAAACCAGTCGCGGTGCAAGGTGGTTTTCTGGCCGAACGACTGCCGCGACGAACTGGTGCCCACGGCGATCGGAATGTTGTGCGCCTTGAGGTGACGAATCAGCTCCTCCGCACCCGGCATGGCCTGGGCCTTGGGGAAGCGTTCACGCATCAGCGGTTCGCGGATCAGCAGAAACTCTTCGGCGCTGATCGGCAGATCCAGCGCCTGCACCACGTAGTTCGCCAGATCATTGGCGCCACGCCCGATGATGTTCTGTTTAACACTCCAGTCGAAGGTCCGCCCGTAGCGCTCGGCAATGAGCGAGGTGACCTCGGTGTAGATGCCTTCGGTGTCCAGCAGCAAACCGTCCATATCGAAAATCACGGCCTTGATCGGGCCAAACGTCTTCATCGGTGCATTCATCATCGGATCCGTTATCAAAAACATCCCGGGCGGCCCAAACGGCGCCGCTACACGGATCTGATTAATGGGTTCAGCAGCATAGCGAGGCCAGCGGACATTGAGCAACGGGCAATGTTTACGGGCGGTGGAATGACTCGCTGACATTTAGCGAAATGCCCTACAGATAACGCCTACTTTCCCGACTTCTTTCCATGTTGATCCCCCGCAAAGTCCGCGCACCTCTTTCATGTGCGCGAGTGCTTGCGAATGTTCCAAACCGATCGGCTCCTGGCCCTGAACAACAGCATCGGCCTGCTGGTGGTTGCCGCCCTGAACCCGCAACACCCGGACTTCGAAACGCTGATCCGCGAGTTCCGCCTGTGCCTGAACAACTACGAGGCCTGGGCCGAGCAGCTCTGGACGGGTACGGCACTGGATGTCGAGCAGGTGTTCAAGGTCGGCGACGACGTGCACCTCAGCGATCCGGTCAAATCCCGCCAGCCGATCCAGACCTCGGTGGTCATGTGCCCCGCGAGCGGCCCGTTGACCCTGGTGCACCTGTTCGAGGCGGCGCGCTTCGTACCGATCGGCGATACGCCGGTGATGCTCGAGCCAGTAATCGGCGAGGTCGACGGGGTATTGAGTTTCGGTGAACCACTGCGCCATACCATCGGCCCGAGCGGCATTCTGGAAGTCAGCGACTGCGACCGGGGCCAGCGTTATCGCATCACCTTCTTTCCTGATGTTTCCACCGACCATATCCAAGCGCTGTACGCCTCCTATGAAGAGATTCTGGACGGGATGGAGGTCTGGCTTCGCCAGGAGTGGGACGGGTTTCAGCCGCTGTGGGCGGAGTTTTCCGGCGCCGGTTTGGCTGATCGTTACCAGCAGTTGCAACAGGCCGACTGGCGCGGTTTCGAGAAAGCCCTGCACGACATCTGGGATGACGTTAAACAGCTGTTTGCCCTGCTCGCCGACCTGCAGGCCAACAGCGAAAAACTGTTGCAGTACCTGAGCGATGTCGAGCTGCAAGCGCTACTCGACGCCTCCAGCGAGGCTATCGCCAATGGCTTGCTGATCCTTAGTGACGAGCCGTTGCTGTTTATCCATCTGGCAGCGTTCACCAGTTGGCTGAAGATGCTGCCGCCGCAGTATCTGGCAGAAGTAGTGGCCGAAGTCCGGGTCGAGTTGTTGATCAGTTTTCTGCTGATGCGGGTTTCCGGCGGCGTTGGCGTGCCCGTGCGACTGAGCAGCAAGGTGCTGAGCAAGATCAAGTCGCCCCGGGCGCGGCAATGGCTGGCCGCATCGGCGTTGCGCCTGAGCGAACTGACCTCCACTGCGGATCTGAGCAAGCACGCGGGCGCGTTGAAGCCATTGATGGTCAATGCACGCAATGTGTCTTTGAAGCCGACACCAGCGATCCCTCTAAACATTCGCCAGGCCGACTCGGTCGTGCTGAGTGTGCCGAATCCGGCGCCGATGGCGCGGGAAAAGTCGCGGAACACCACCCGGATGGAGCGTCACGAACCCCGCGACGATGCTTCGAACCAGGCCAAAAACCCCAACGGCGACAGCGCCGATTGCGCACCGCTGACCTGCACCAATGGCTGTCCGGTGTCGATGGTCACCGGTGAAGAATTGCTGACCCTGACCGACGGCACGCTCGATGGGGTGTTGCCGTTCGAATTCACCCGGCTGTACCGCACCAGCGCGGTGGAGATCGATGTCGGGCTGGGGTTTGGCTGGAGTCATTCGCTGGCGCATCGGCTGGAGTTCGATGGCGAGGCGGTGATCTGGGTCGATCACGAGAACCGCCGCACGCGTTTTCCGTTGCCCAGCGTTGAGCGCCCGGCGATTCACAACAGCCTGTCGCGGGCGGCGATTTTTCTCGGCGATGAGCCGGAGGAACTGATCCTCGCGCTGGCCGGGGATGCGGCGCGGTTTTATCACTTTCGTGCCGGGCGGTTGGTGACGGTCAGTGATGCGTATGGCAATCGTCTGAGCGTTTCTCGCGATCATCAGCAGCGGATTGTCCGCCTGGACAATGGCGCGGGTCGGTCGCTGCTTTTGCGCTATGACCGGGCGCATCTGGTGGCGGTTGATTACCAGGTGCTTGAGGTTGATGGCTGGCGCACCGAGCAAACGCTGGTCAGTTATTGCTACGACGCGCGTCAGCGGTTGTTGGCCGCGACCAATGCGGTCGGTGACAGTGAGCGTTACGACTACGACGATCAGCACGTCATCCTGCAGCGGCAGTTGACTGGTGGCGCGAGCTTTTTCTGGGAGTGGGAGCGCTCGGGCAAGGCGGCGCGCTGCATGCGGCACTGGGCGTCGTTCGCGCAGATGGACACCCGTTACGTCTGGGCCGATGACGGCAGCGTCGCGGTGCACTACGTCGATGGCAGCGAAGAAACCTACGTCCACGATGACAGCGCACGGCTGGTGCGCAAGGTCGAGGCCGATGGCGGTGAGCACCTCAAGGCTTATGACGATCAGGGCCGGCTGATCGCCGAGCAGGATCCGCTGGGCGCGGTCACCGAATACCGCTACGACGACGC
>NZ_JALMEY010000023.1:0-85405 GCF_023100615.1 Pseudomonas sp. MWU12-3103b | reverse complement strand
TTGCTCGCCCACCCCTTCAAGTCTAAACATACAAGCGAGCTTGCTCGCGAAGACGGTGGTCCAGGCACAGATCATGTTGAATGTGCCGGCCTCTTCGCGAGCAAGCTCGCTCCCACAGTTTTTGCGGTGCTTTAAATCTTGCGGGGTATTCGCTCTGCGAATGCCGATAGTGTTTCTGCGATTTGCAGCTTATCGTGCTGGCAATCTGTCCATTTCCCGGAGTTTGCCCATGAGCGAAGCCCACGCCGCCCTGATCACCCGCTTCTACCAGGCCTTCCAGCGCCTCGACGCCGACGCCATGGCCGCCTGCTATACCGACGATGTGGTGTTCAGCGATCCGGCCTTCGGTGAACTGCGCGGGCGCGATGCCGGCGACATGTGGCGCATGCTCACCACCCGCGCCAAGGACTTCTCCCTGACCTTCAACAATGTCCGCGCCGACGAGCGCAGCGGCGGCGCGCACTGGGTGGCGACTTACCTGTTCAGCCAGACCGGCAACGTGGTGATCAACGATATACAGGCGCGCTTCGTCTTTCGTGACGGCAAGATCTGCGAGCACCACGACCACTTCGACCTGTGGCGCTGGTCGCGGCAGGCGTTGGGTTTCAAAGGCTTGCTGCTGGGCTGGACGCCGCTGGTGCGCAACGCCGTCCGTGCGCAGGCGCTGAAAGGGCTGAAGGCATTTCAGGCCGGTCGCTGATAAGATCGCGGCCTGTTTCCTACACATCCAGATCCCGAAGTGACCAGCCTCAGCGAAAAACCGGTTGAAGTCGTCGAGCCAGTGAGCAAGTCCTGGTTCGTCTACCTCGTGCGCGCGGCCAACGGTTCGCTGTACTGCGGGATCAGCGACGACCCGGTGCGCCGCTTCGCCAAGCATCAGAGCGGCAAGGGCGCGCGCTTCTTCCTGTCCAGCCCGGCGATGGCGCTGGTCTACACCGAACGTTGCCGCGACAAGAGCGATGCGTTGCGTCAGGAACGCTTGATCAAGAAGCTGCGCAAGAGCGCCAAGGAATGCCTGGTCGCGTCTTATCAATCTGACTGATTGGTTCTCATCAGGCAGATCTGTAGGCTGCTAATCAAATGCACGCTAAGCTGCCGACTCACTTTCTGTGCGGCGGAGCCGAGCATGTCCGAGTTGATTCTGCATCATTACCCGACCTCTCCATTTGCCGAAAAGGCTCGTCTGCTGTTGGGCTTCAAAGGCTTGTCCTGGCGCTCGGTGCACATCTCGCCAGTGATGCCCAAGCCGGATCTGACTGCGCTCACTGGCGGCTACCGCAAGACCCCGGTGTTGCAGATCGGCGCCGACATCTATTGCGACACATCGTTGATTGCCCGTCGTCTGGAGCAGGAAAAAGCCCTGCCGGCGTTTTTCCCGGAAGGCCAGGAAATGACCAGCGCCAGCTTCGCCGCGTGGGCGGATTCGGTGGTGTTCCAGCATGCGGTCAGCCTGGTGTTCCAGCCGGAATCGGTCGCGGTGCGCTTCGGCAAGTTGCCGCCGGAAGCGATCAAGGCCTTTATCGCTGACCGTGCCGGGCTGTTCAGTGGCGGCAGCGCCACGCGGCTGTCGGCCGAACAGGCCAAGCATCAATGGCCAACGCTCATGGCGCGGCTGGAGCAGCAGTTGCAGCGCGAGCAGGGCGACTTCCTGTTCGGTGAACCGTCGATTGCCGACTTCGCCCTGGCGCATCCGCTGTGGTTCCTCAAGGCGACGCACGTCACTGCGCCGTTGGTCGATGAATATCCGGCCGTGACTGCCTGGCTGGGGCGTGTGCTGGGCTTTGGTCATGGTGCCGCGAGTGAGATGACTGCCGAGGAGGCGCTGGAAGTCGCGCGCAGTTCGACGCCGGCGGCGCTGCCGGATGAGCAGTTTGTCGATCCGAACGGTTTCAAGGCCGGGCAGCAAGTGGCGATTGCCGCGACAGATTACGGGGTTGATCCGGTGGTGGGTGAGTTGCTGTTTGCTGGCCGCGAAGAGCTGATCCTGCGCCGCGAAGACCCGCGTGGCGGCGTGGTGCACGTGCACTTCCCGCGCTTTGGATTCCGCATCGAAGCTCGCTGATCAGCAAGTAGCCTCTGCTTGAGGGGAGGGGCGCAATTGTGGTGAGGGGATTTATCCCCGATGGGGCGCGAAGCGCCCCCAAAAAACTGCACGCTTTACCATGCAGATTTTGCGACGGCTTCGCCGCCGATCGGGGATAAATCCCCTCACCACAGAGGAGCTGTGTTATTTCAGGGCAGCGAGAATTTCGTCCGGGTCGAATCCGCGAATCAACGTGCCATTCACGTCGATCAACGGAATCCCGCGCCCGCCCAGTGCCTCATACGCCTTGCGCGCCTCGGCGTCCTTCTCGATGTCGAATTCCTTGAAAGGAATCCCCTTGCTGTCGAGAAAGCGCCTGGTCTGTTTGCAGTAGCCGCACCAGTCGGTGGCATACAGCACGACACGGGCCTGCGCTCGCGTCTGCTCAGAGACCATCTGCGACGGGTTGAACACCCGCTCGATCTTGCCCCAGTTCTGATAGATCACCACCACCAGCAGAACCAGCGCGACCTTCTTCAGTACATTGCCGAGCATCAGTTGCGGCGCTTGAGCTGATCAGTGAGCGAGGTCGGCAGGCCCTTGATGATCAGGGTGCCAGCCTCTTCGTCGTACTCGATCTTCGAGCCCAGCAGGTGCGCTTCAAAGCTGATCGACAGGCCTTCGGCGCGGCCGGTGAAGCGGCGGAACTGGTTAAGGGTGCGTTTGTCCGCCGGAATCTCCGGCGACAGACCGTAGTCCTTGTTGCGGATGTGGTCGTAAAAGGCTTTCGGCCGTTCTTCATCGATCAGCTCCGACAGCTCTTCCAGGCCCATCGGCTCGCCGAGCTTGGCCTGGCTGCTGGCGTAATCGACCAGGGTCTTGGTTTTTTCGCGGGCGGAGTCTTCCGGCAGGTCTTCGCTTTCGACGAAGTCGCTGAAGGCCTTGAGCAGGGTGCGGGTCTCGCCCGGGCCATCGACGCCTTCCTGGCAGCCGATGAAGTCGCGGAAATACTCCGAAACCTTCTTGCCGTTCTTGCCCTTGATAAACGAGATGTACTGCTTGGATTGCTTGTTGTTCTGCCACTCGGAGACGTTGATCCGCGCCGCCAGATGCAGCTGGCCGAGGTCGAGGTGACGCGACGGCGTCACGTCCAGCTCATCGGTCACCGCCACGCCTTCGCTGTGGTGCAGCAGGGCGATCGCCAGGTAGTCGGTCATGCCTTGCTGATAGTGGGCGAACAGCACGTGGCCACCGACCGACAGGTTCGACTCTTCCATCAACTTCTGCAGATGCTCGACCGCGACTTTGCTGAACGCGGCGAAGTCCTTGCCACCGTCCATGTATTCCTTCAGCCAGCCGCTGAACGGGAACGCACCGGATTCCGGATGGAACAGGCCCCAGGCTTTGCCCTGTTTGGCGTTGTAGCTCTCGTTGAGGTCGGCGAGCATGTTCTCGATGGCCGCGGACTCAGCCAGTTCGGAGTCACGGGCGTGCAGAACTGCGGGCGTGCCGTCGGGTTTTTTGTCGATCAGGTGGACGATGCAATGACGGATCGGCATGGGCTTCTCGGCTGGTGGAAGGGAGGAGGGCAGGCTCCCCCGAAAAAGCGCCCAGTGTACCGCAACCACTGGTTTTGGCGCGGGGTGAAGGGCAAATCCAGGGCGGGTGGGTGCCCTTATGCAGTTTTTTACCGATTTAGAGCAATAAACCTGACCAAATGGGTAGCTAGAGGCGGATATTTCCCCGTCTCTGTGCTAGTTTTGCCCGGTCTTACGCGAAGTCACTGCGTTAAGCGTGCAATCAGCATTTGTCAGGTCGAACCAAACCCTGATTTCGGCATCTATAACCCGACTCGTCGTGGTTATCGCCGAGGGTGCCAGATCCAGAAGATCGGGCTCGATGGCTGACACTGCACTCTGCAATCCATATGAATTTGATAGGGAAGGAACACTACATGGCTCTTACTAAAGACCAACTGATCGCCGACATCGCTGAAGCTATCGACGCGCCGAAAACCACCGCGCGTAACGCTCTGGACCAACTGGGCCAAATCGTTGCCGATCAGCTGGAAAACGGCGGCGAAATCACCTTGCCAGGTATCGGCAAGCTGAAAGTGACCGAGCGTCCTGCCCGCACTGGCCGTAACCCTTCGACTGGCGCTGCCATCGAAATCCCTGCCAAGAAAGTGATCAAGCTGGTTGTGGCCAAAGGCCTGACCGACGCTGTGAACAAGTAAGACGCAGCGATAAAAAAACCGTGCACCGGAGCGATCCGGGCACGGTTTTTTTGTGTCTGCGATTTGATGGCCGACTCCTGAGCACCATATGCCATTGTGGGAGCGAGCTTGCTCGCGAAGGCAGTGTGTCAGTCAAAGTTGAATTGACAGATGCGCCGCATTCGTCGGAGCGCCGCCCGGAGCAAGCTCGCTCCCACAATTGATTGGTGTCCGGCGATGCAATGTTTAGCGAACCCAGCGCTCGCGCCGCCAGATCTGCTGCTCGGACTTGGTCTGGAAAGTCCACGCCACGAAGCGGCTCTGTTTCTGCCCTTGCGACATCTCCACCACCTGGCTTTCCAGCACGCCGGCCTTTTTCAGCGCGGTTTCGATGGCAGGCAGGTTCGAGGCTTTCGACACCAGGGTGCTGAACCACAGCACCTTGTGCTGGAAGTTCGCGCTCTCGGCGATCAGTTGCGTCACGAAACGCGCTTCACCGCCCTCACACCACAGCTCGGCCGACTGACCACCGAAGTTCAGCACCGGCAGTTTGCGTTTCGGATCGGCCTTGCCCAGTGCGCGCCATTTGCGCTCGCTGCCCTTGGTCGCTTCCTCCATTGAAGCGTGGAACGGCGGGTTGCACATGGTCAGGTCAAAGCGCTCGCCCGGCTCCAGCAAGCCGATCAGGATGTGCTTGCGGTTTTCCTGCTGGCGCAGCTGGATCACCTTGTTCAGCCCGTTGGACTGGACGATGGCCTTCGCGGCAGCCACTGCGGTCGGATCGATTTCCGAACCGAGGAAGTGCCAGCGGTATTCGCTGTTACCGATCAGCGGATAAACGCAGTTGGCGCCCATGCCGATATCCAGCACGTTGACGATCGCACCGCGCGGAACCTTGCCGTCGTTCATGCTGGCCAGCAGGTCGGCGAGGAAGTGCACGTAATCGGCACGGCCCGGGACCGGTGGGCACAGATAATCTGCCGGGATGTCCCAATGTTCGATGCCATAGAACGCCTTGAGCAGCGCCCGGTTGAACACCCGCACCGCGTCGGGGCTGGCGAAGTCGATGCTTTCCTTGCCGTACGGGTTGGTGATCACGAATTTCGCCAGTTCCGGCGTGGTCTTGATCAGCGCCGGGAAGTCGTAGCGACCCTGGTGGCGATTGCGCGGGTGCAGGCTGGCCTTTTCACGCGGCTCGACGGCTTTGGCCGGGGTCGCGGCATCAGGCTTCTTGCGCGCAGGTTTGGGTGTGCGGGGGGCGTTCATGGGTGTGATCGATTCGGGTATGGCTGAAAGTGGCGGGTATTGTCCCACATCTAAAGGCAACACCGTTCAAACTGTGGGAGCGGGCTTGCTCGCGAAAGTGGTGTGTCCGCCAACACATAGGTTGAATGACACACCGCATTCGCGAGCAAGCCCGCTCCCACAGGGGATTTGTAGCGATTCTTGAATAAAAAAGGGAGGCCGTTGCGGGCCTCCCTTTTTCATTGCGGCTTGCCCTTACAGGCTGGAAATCCGCGCGTGCTGCTCGGCCAGTTTGCCCAGGGCCTGTTCAGCCTCGGCCAGTTTGGCGCGTTCCTTCTCGATGACTTCGGCCGGGGCCTTGTCGACGAAACCGGCGTTGGACAACTTGCCACCAACCCGCTGGACTTCGCCCTGCAGACGCAGGATTTCCTTGTCCAGACGTGCCAGCTCGGCGCCCTTGTCGATCAGGCCGGCCATCGGCACCAGCACTTCCATCTCACCCACCAGAGCGGTGGCGGACAGCGGCGCTTCTTCGCCAGCCGCCAGAACGGTGATCGATTCCAGACGCGCCAGTTTCTTCAGCAGCGCTTCGTTCTCGGTCAGGCGACGCTGATCTTCAGCGCTGACGTTCTTCAGGTAGATCGGCAGCGGTTTGCCCGGGCCGATGTTCATCTCGCCACGGATGTTGCGCGTGCCGAGCATCAGGCCCTTGAGCCACTCGATGTCATCTTCGGCGGCCGGATCGATGCGCTCCTCGTTGGCCACCGGCCAGGGCTGCAGCATGATCGTCTTGCCCTGAATACCGGCCAGCGGCGCGATGCGCTGCCAGATTTCTTCAGTGATGAACGGCATGAACGGGTGCGCCAGACGCAGCGCCACTTCCAGTACGCGCACCAGCGTGCGACGGGTGCCGCGCTGACGCTCGACCGGCGCGTTTTCGTCCCACAGCACTGGCTTGGACAGTTCCAGGTACCAGTCGCAGTATTGGTTCCAGATGAACTCGTACAGCGCTTGCGCGGCGAGGTCGAAACGGAACTGATCCAGTTGACGGGTCACTTCGGCTTCGGTGCGCTGCAGTTGCGAGATGATCCAGCGATCGGCCAGCGACAGCTCGTAGGCTTCGCCGTTCTGGCCGCAGTCTTCGCCCTTGTCCAGAACATAACGCGCGGCGTTCCAGATCTTGTTGCAGAAGTTGCGATAGCCTTCGACGCGGCCCATGTCGAACTTGATGTCGCGACCGGTCGAGGCCAGCGAGCAGAAGGTGAAACGCAGGGCGTCGGTGCCGTAGCTGGCGATGCCGTCGGCGAACTCGTCGCGGGTCTGCTTCTCGATCTTCTTCGCCAGTTTCGGCTGCATCATGCCGGAGGTGCGTTTCTGCACCAGGGCTTCCAGCTCGATACCGTCGATGATGTCCAGCGGGTCCAGGACGTTGCCCTTGGACTTGGACATCTTCTGGCCCTGGCCATCACGCACCAGACCGTGCACGTAAACGGTCTTGAACGGTACTTGCGGGGTGCCGTCCTCGTTCTTGATCAGGTGCATCGTCAGCATGATCATCCGGGCAACCCAGAAGAAAATGATGTCGAAGCCGGTGACCAGCACGTCGGTGGAGTGGAATTTTTTCAGGAACTCGGTCTTTTCCGGCCAGCCGAGGGTGGAGAAGGTCCACAGGCCCGAGCTGAACCAGGTGTCGAGCACGTCGTTGTCCTGTTGCAGCGCAACGTCCGGGCCGAGGTTGTGCTTGGCACGCACTTCGGCTTCGTCGCGACCGACGTAGACCTTGCCCGACTCGTCGTACCAGGCCGGAATCCGATGGCCCCACCACAGCTGACGGCTGATGCACCAGTCCTGGATGTCGCGCATCCACGAGAAGTACATGTTTTCGTACTGCTTCGGCACGAACTGGATACGGCCGTCTTCAACGGCAGCAATCGCCGGTTCAGCCAGCGGTTTGGTCGACACGTACCACTGGTCGGTCAGCCACGGCTCGATGACGGTACCGGAACGGTCGCCTTTCGGCACTTTCAGGTTGTGATCGTCGACGCTGACCAGCAGGCCGGCGGCGTCGAACGCCGCGACGATCTGCTTGCGCGCTTCGAAACGCTCGAGACCGGCGTACTGGGCCGGGATCTGGCCATCGATGCTGTCGTTCAACGTGCCGTCGAGGTTGAACACCTGGGCGGCGGGCAGCACGTTGGCGTTCTTGTCGAAGATGTTCAGCAGCGGCAGGTTGTGGCGCTTGCCGACTTCGTAGTCGTTGAAGTCGTGGGCCGGGGTGATCTTCACGCAGCCGGTGCCGAATTCTGGATCGCAGTAATCGTCGGCGATGATCGGGATGCGGCGGCCAACCAGTGGCAGCTCGACAAATTTGCCGATCAGGGCTTTGTAGCGTTCGTCGTTCGGGTTAACCGCGACGGCGGAGTCGCCGAGCATGGTTTCCGGACGGGTGGTCGCGACGATCAGGAAATTGTTGCCTTCAGCGGTTTTCGCGCCGTCGGCCAGCGGGTACTTGAGGTTCCACAGGAAACCTTTCTCGTCGTGGTTTTCCACTTCGAGGTCGGAAATCGCCGTGTGCAACTTGGTGTCCCAGTTGACCAGACGCTTGCCGCGGTAGATCAGGCCGTCTTCGTGCAGGCGTACGAAGGCTTCTTTAACCGCTTCCGAGAGACCGTCGTCCATGGTGAAGCGCTCGCGGCTCCAGTCCACGGACGAACCGAGGCGACGGATCTGGCGGCTGATGTTGCCGCCGGACTGATCCTTCCACTCCCAGACTTTCTCGAGGAATTTCTCGCGGCCCAGGTCGTGGCGGTTCTGGCCGGTGGCTTCCAGTTGACGCTCCACCAGCATCTGCGTGGCGATACCGGCGTGGTCGGTGCCCGGCTGCCACAGGGTGTTGCGACCCTGCATGCGGCGGAAACGGATCAGGGCGTCCATGATCGCGTTGTTGAAACCGTGACCCATGTGCAGGCTGCCGGTGACGTTTGGCGGCGGGATCATGATGGTGTAGGAATCGCCCGCGCCTTGCGGTGCGAAATAGTTCTCGGACTCCCAGGTGTTGTACCAGGAAGTTTCAATGGCGTGCGGCTGGTAGGTCTTATCCATGCGCGGCGGGACCCTATTGGCATTTATTCAGGAAAAGCCGGGAAGTATAGCGGGGCATGGGGCCGAGGGCGAGCGGGGGAGGTAGTGCGCGGTTCAAATGTGGGAGCGGGCTTGCTCGCGAATTCGGTGTGTCAGCCAGCGATGATGGTGCCTGACATACCGCATTCGCGAGCAAGCCCGCTCCCACAGGGGATTTGTGGTTATTCGTATTGGCTCAAAAGCCGTTCCATCCGCGCCTCGAGGCGGCGTTTGATTTCGGTTTCGATGTGCGGCGCGAAGTCGTCGATCACGTCCTGCATGATCAATTGCGCGGCGGCGCGCAGTTCGCTATCGAGGTGCAGAAGGGCGTCCGGGCCTTTATCCACAGGTGCGGCAGCAGGTGCCGGGGCCGGAGCAGGTGGCGGTTCGATGGTCGGCGGCGTGGCGTCGACGGCCTCGAACAGCATCGGAATCTGTTCCTGTTCGCCGTCCTCGACCGTGTCGGTCAGCAAGGGCGGTTGCAGGTTGTCATCGCCAAGCAACTGGCGGATCGACTCGAGATCGTCCAGCAGGTGCGCAGGCTTTTGCAGCGGTTTTGGAGTGTCCATCGGCGTACTCAGAGTCGCTGTAAACGGTGGTCTTGCAGAGGATAGCCCTGTTCGCGGTAGAAACGGAAACTCTCCCGTGCCGCCGCGCGAATCGTCGGATCTTCCACCACCACTTCCGCCACGCGGGCGAATTGGCTGGCGAAAGCCGGGACTTTCAGGTCGAGGTTGACCAGCAGATCTTGATGCTCGCCGCAGTCAGCGCCCAGTCCCAGCACGATCAAACCATCCGGCTCGCTCTCGGCAGGGCCGTGCGGCACGAACGTTTCGCCCTTGAACGCCCACAGGCGCGCATCGAGATCGTCACGCTGAGCAGCATCGCTGCAATGCAGGTAGATGCGGTGGCCCATGCGCCAGGCTTTCTCGGTGAGCTTGCAGGCAAAGTCCAGACGAGCCGAAGGATCGGCGCTGGGCAGGATATAGAAGTCGACTTTGGTCATCGCGGTTCCCTGAGCCTTGAGCGGCGTCACCGCAAAGTGACGCCGCCCAGGTTCATCGGTTTCAGGCCTTGGCGCGGTCCAGCAGGTATTGGGTCAGCAGCGGAACCGGGCGGCCGGTGGCGCCCTTGTCCTTGCCGCCGCTGGTCCACGCGGTGCCCGCGATGTCCAGGTGCGCCCAGTTGAGGTTCTTGGTGAAGCGCGACAGGAAGCACGCGGCGGTGATGGTGCCGGCCTTCGGCCCGCCAATGTTGGCGATGTCGGCGAACGGGCTGTCCAGTTGCTCCTGGTATTCGTCGAACAGCGGCAGTTGCCAGGCGCGGTCGTCAGCAGCTTTGCCGGCGCTGAGCAGTTGCTCGATCAGCTCGTCGTTGTTGCCCAGCAAACCAGACGTGTGTGCACCGAGTGCAACCACGCAGGCACCGGTCAGGGTGGCGATGTCGATCACTGCTTGCGGCTTGAAGCGCTCGGAGTAGGTCAGGGCGTCGCACAGCACCAGACGGCCTTCGGCGTCGGTGTTGAGGATTTCCACGGTCTGGCCGCTCATGGTGGTGACGATGTCGCCCGGACGCGAGGCGTTGCCGCTCGGCATGTTTTCGGCGCAGGCGAGGATGCACACCAGGTTGATCGGCAGCTTCAGCTCAAGCACCGCACGCAGGGTACCGAACACGGAGGCCGCGCCGCCCATGTCGTACTTCATTTCGTCCATGCCGGCGCCAGGCTTGAGGCTGATGCCGCCGGTGTCGAAGGTGATGCCTTTGCCGACCAGCGCGTAAGGCTTCTCGGACTTCTTGCCACCGTTGTATTGCATGACGATCAGGCGCGGCGGTTGGGCGCTGCCTTGGCCGACGGCGTAGAACGAGCCCATGCCCAGGGATTTGATCTTCTTCTCGTCGAGGACTTCGACTTTCAGATCCTTGAACTCTTTGCCGAGGTTCTTGGCTTGCTCGCCGAGGAAGGTCGGGTGGCAGATGTTCGGCGGCAGGTTGCCCAGATTACGGGTGAAGGCCATGCCGTTGGCGATCGCGGTGGCATGGTTCACGGCGCGCTGCACTTCAGCCTGAGCAGCCTTGATGGTCAGCAGGGTGATTTTTTTCAGGGCGCGCGGTTCGGCTTTCTGGCTCTTGAACTGGTCGAAGGTGTATTCGCCGTCCACCAGGGTTTCCGCCAGCAGACGGGTCTTGCCGTAGCTGTCGCGGTTCTTGACGATGATTTCATCCAGGGCCAGCACGGCATCGCTGCCACCCAGACCTTTCAGGGTATTGAGGATGCCAGCCACGATTTTACGGAACGGACGGTCGCCCAGTTCTTCATCCTTGCCCACGCCGACCAGCAGCACGCGCTCGGCTTTCAGGTTCGGCAGGCTGTGCAGCAGCAGGCTCTGACCGACCTTGCCGGCCAGATCGCCACGCTTGAGCACGGCGCTGATCGCGCCACCGCTCAGCTCGTCGACCTGTCTGGCGGCGACGCCGAGTTTGCGGCCTTCGCCGACGGCAACCACCAGGGTGGCGGTTTTCAACGTTTCTGGGCTAACGCTTTTTACAACCAGTTCCATGTCCGGATCCCTGAATGAATGGTCAACACACAGGCGTTCGACGGTGTCCGCAGTCGCCTGCTTATAGATAGAAGAGGCGCAGGTCTGTGCCTGCGACGAAGGCGGCAGTTTGAACCTCGCTCACCGCGCCTGACAACCCTCGGTTGTGCGATCTTCAACGGAATCTACGCTTGGGTGAGTGTGCGCAGTGACAGGCGCCCTCAATCACAGGATAATGCCGCATCTTTTTTCGACGGCTCTGCCTTGCGGGTCGCTCGAAACATTTGCTTGTTTGGCCGCCTTAGCCTGACAACCCTGGAGTGTCTGGTTTGATCGTCTTCCGTTATCTGTCCCGTGAAGTGATGTTGACCCTGAGCGCCGTCAGCGCCGTGCTGCTGGTCATCATCATGAGCGGTCGCTTCATCAAATACCTTGCCCAGGCCGCTGCGGGCCAACTCGATCCGGGATCGCTGTTCCTGATCATGGGTTACCGTCTGCCGGGTTTCATGCAACTGATCCTGCCGTTGGGTCTGTTTCTCGGGATCCTGCTGGCTTACGGCCGGTTGTACCTCGAAAGCGAAATGACCGTGCTCTCGGCCACCGGCATGAGTCAGCAGCGTCTGCTGCGCATGACCCTGTTCCCGGCAACGCTGGTGGCACTGGTGGTGGCGTGGCTGAGCCTGAGTCTGGCCCCGCAGGGCGCCAACCAGTTCCAGCTGCTGCTGAACAAGCAGGACGCCCTGACCGAATTCGATACCCTCGAACCTGGCCGTTTCCAGGCGTTGCGTGACGGCACTCGGGTGACCTACACCGAAAGCCTGACCGACGATCGCGTCAACCTCGGTGGCGTGTTCATCTCGCAGAAAAACCTCGGCTCCGATCAGAAGGACCGCGGGATTTCCGTGCTGGTGGCCGAAAAAGGCCGCCAGGAAGTTCACTCGGACGGCAACCGCTATCTGATCCTGCACAACGGCTATCGCTATGACGGCAGCCCGGGTCAGGCCGATTACCGCGCGATCAAATACGACACCTACGGCGTATTGCTGCCAAAACCTGATGCCAGTGACGAAGTCACCGACCGTGACGCGATCCCGACTTCGACCCTGCTGGGCGCCGACGACGAGCGTTCCAAGGCCGAACTGCAATGGCGGATTTCCCTGCCGTTGCTGGTGTTCATCGTGACCCTGATGGCGGTGCCGCTGTCGCGGGTCAATCCGCGTCAGGGCCGTTTCCTGAAGCTGCTGCCGGCGATTCTTCTTTATATGGCTTACCTGACCATCCTGATTGCCGCCCGCGGCGCCCTCGAAAAAGGCAAGATCCCGCCGGCCCTTGGCCTGTGGTGGGTGCACGGGATCTTCCTGGTCATCGGTCTCGGCCTGCTGTACTGGGAGCCGATGCGTCTGAAGCTGGCCAGCCGTCGCAGCGCTGCGCTGGAGGTGGCCCGTGGTTAAACTCGACCGCTACATCGGCAGCAGCGTATTCGTGGCGATCATCGCCGTGCTGGCGATCATTCTGGGTCTGGCGACCCTGTTTGCCTTCATCGACGAGATGAGCGACGTCAGCGATACCTACACGCTGGCCGACGTGCTGAGCTTCGTCCTGCTCACCGCGCCGCGTCGCCTGTACGAAATGCTGCCGATGGCCGCGCTGATCGGCTGTCTGATCGGCCTTGGCAGTCTGGCCAGCAGCAGCGAGCTGACGGTCATGCGTGCCGCGGGTGTGTCCATCGGGCGCATCGTCTGGGCCGTCATGAAGCCAATGCTGGTGTTGATGCTGGCCGGCGTACTGATCGGCGAATACGTGGCGCCAGCCACCGAAAGCATGGCCCAGGCCAATCGCTCGCTGGCGCAAGGCAGCGGCGACGCGCAGAGCGCCAAGCACGGCATGTGGCACCGTCAGGGTGAGGAATTCATCCATATCAACGCCGTGCAACCCGACGGCCTGTTGTATGGGGTGACCCGCTATCACTTCGACAAAGAGCGCCACCTGCTCAGCTCCAGCTTCGCCAAGCGTGCGGAGTTCGACGGCAAGCGCTGGCTGCTCAGCGACGTGACCACCACGGTGTTCCACGAGCGCAGCACCGAAGTGGTGAATGCGCCGAGCGAGGAGTGGGACGTGTCGCTGAGCCCGCAATTGCTCAACACGGTGGTGATGGCGCCTGAGTCGCTGTCGATTTCCGGTCTGTGGGGCTACATCCACTATCTGGCGGATCAGGGCCTGAGCAACGGCCGCTACTGGCTGGCATTTTGGGTCAAGGTGTTGCAGCCGCTGGTCACCGCCGCGCTGGTGCTGATGGCGATCTCCTTCATCTTCGGTCCGTTGCGTTCGGTCACCCTCGGTCAGCGAGTGTTCACTGGTGTGCTGGTGGGCTTCACCTTCCGCATCGTCCAGGATCTGCTTGGCCCTTCGAGCCTGGTGTTCGGTTTCTCGCCGCTGTTCGCGGTGCTGGTGCCGGCCACGGTCTGTGCGCTGGCGGGTGTCTGGTTGCTGCGACGGGCCGGTTGATGGCCGCGTTGTTGCCAACGCTTTAACCGCGAAAACGCCTCGGTCGACAGATCGGGGCGTTTTCGTATGCAATCGGGGTGACAGGCGAACGTGACGCTTGCGCCGTGTATCAGGTACAATTCCCGGCTATTTTTCGGCGGGCCAAGCCTGCAGCCTTTTTGAGTGTTGATCCGTGAGTGATTTGAGTCATATCCGCAATTTCTCCATCATCGCCCACATTGACCATGGCAAGTCGACGCTGGCTGACCGTTTCATCCAGATGTGCGGTGGCCTGGCCGAGCGTGAAATGGAGGCCCAGGTACTGGATTCCATGGATCTGGAGCGCGAACGCGGGATCACCATCAAGGCCCACAGCGTTACCCTCTATTACAAAGCCAAAGATGGCGTCACCTACCAGCTGAACTTCATTGACACCCCGGGCCACGTCGACTTCACCTACGAAGTCAGCCGTTCCCTGGCCGCGTGTGAAGGTGCGTTGCTGGTGGTCGATGCCGGTCAGGGTGTTGAAGCCCAGTCCGTGGCCAACTGCTACACCGCCATCGAGCAGGGCCTCGAGGTCATGCCGGTGCTGAACAAGATCGACCTGCCCCAGGCCGAGCCGGACCGCGTCAAGGACGAGATCGAGAAGATCATCGGCATCGACGCCACCGACGCCGTCACCTGCAGCGCCAAGACCGGCCTGGGTGTCGACGAAGTGCTCGAGCGTCTGGTCGCGACCATTCCTGCGCCGACCGGCAACATCGAAGATCCGCTGCAAGCGCTGATCATCGACTCCTGGTTCGACAACTACCTGGGCGTTGTCTCCTTGGTGCGCGTGCGTCATGGCCGCGTGAAGAAGGGCGACAAGATCCTGGTGAAATCCACCGGCAAGATCCACCTGGTCGACAGCGTTGGTGTATTCAATCCGAAGCACACTGCTACCGCTGACCTCAAGGCTGGCGAAGTGGGCTTCATCATCGCCAGCATCAAGGACATTCACGGTGCACCGGTCGGTGACACCCTGACCCTGAGCTCGACCCCGGATGTGCCGGTTCTGCCCGGCTTCAAACGCATCCAGCCACAGGTTTACGCCGGTCTGTTCCCGGTCAGCTCCGACGACTTCGAGGACTTCCGCGAAGCGCTGCAGAAACTGACCCTGAACGACTCGTCGCTGCAGTACACCCCGGAAAGCTCCGACGCACTGGGCTTCGGCTTCCGTTGCGGGTTCCTCGGCATGCTGCACATGGAGATCATCCAGGAGCGCCTCGAGCGCGAATACGACCTGGATCTGATCACCACCGCGCCAACGGTAATTTTCGAGCTGGTGCTGAAAACCGGTGAAACGATTTACGTCGACAACCCATCCAAGCTTCCGGATGTGTCGGCCATCGAAGACATGCGCGAGCCGATCGTGCGGGCCAACATTCTGGTTCCGCAGGAACACCTGGGTAACGTCATCACCCTGTGCATCGAGAAACGCGGCGTACAGGTCGACATGCTGTTCCTCGGCAATCAGGTCCAGGTGACCTACGACCTGCCGATGAACGAAGTGGTCCTGGACTTCTTCGACCGTCTCAAATCCACCAGCCGCGGCTATGCTTCGCTGGATTACCATTTCGATCGTTACCAATCGGCTAATCTGGTGAAGCTGGACGTGCTGATCAACGGTGACAAGGTCGATGCGCTGGCGTTGATCGTGCACCGTGACAATTCGCACTTCAAAGGTCGCCAGTTGACCGAGAAGATGAAGGAACTGATTCCTCGTCAGATGTTCGACGTGGCGATCCAGGCGGCCATTGGCGGTCAGATCGTTGCCCGGACAACCGTCAAGGCACTCAGAAAGAACGTATTGGCCAAATGCTACGGCGGTGACGTAAGCCGTAAGAAAAAGCTGCTTGAAAAGCAAAAGGCCGGTAAGAAACGCATGAAGCAGGTCGGCAACGTGGAAATTCCACAAGAAGCCTTCCTTGCCGTGCTCAGGTTGGAATAGTCAGGTCCTATGTCACTAAATTTCCCGCTGTTGCTGGTCATCGCCGTGTTCGTCTGCGGCCTGTTGGCGTTGTTCGATCTGCTGTTCCTGGCGCCGCGTCGGCGTGCTGCCATTGCCTCTTATCAAGGCAGTGTCAGCCAGCCCGAGCCCGTGGTGGTCGAGAAGCTGAACAAAGAGCCGTTGCTGGTTGAATACGGCAAGTCGTTCTTTCCGGTGCTGTTCATCGTGCTGGTGCTGCGTTCGTTCCTGGTGGAACCGTTCCAGATTCCATCCGGCTCGATGAAACCGACCCTGGACGTGGGCGACTTCATTCTGGTGAACAAGTTTTCTTACGGGATCCGCCTGCCGGTGATCGACAAGAAAATCATCGAAGTCGGTGATCCGCAGCGTGGCGATGTGATGGTGTTCCGCTACCCGAGCGACCCGAACGTCAACTACATCAAGCGTGTAGTCGGCCTGCCGGGGGACACGGTGCGTTACACCGCCGACAAGCGTCTGTTGGTCAATGGCGAGTCGATTGCCGAGCAACTGGTCGGCTCCGAGCCGGGCACGCTGGGCAGCGCGGAGCTCTACAAGGAAAAACTCGGCGCTGCCGAGCACCTGATCCGCAAGGAAATGAGCCGCTACCGTGCTACCCCGGACCATACCTGGACCGTGCCGGCCGGCCATTACTTCATGATGGGCGACAACCGCGACAACTCCAACGACAGTCGCTACTGGGATGACCCGAACATTCCCAAGGATCTGCTGGGCATGGTTCCCGACCAGAATATCGTCGGCAAAGCCTTCGCTGTCTGGATGAGCTGGCCGGAACCGAAACTCAGCCACCTGCCGAATTTCTCGCGGGTTGGCCTGATCAAGTAATCAATCACGGCGCTGTTGACCACAGCGCCGAATGCATTTCTGGAGTCGACACAAATCGGCACCAGGGCATGAAGCCACGATATTCAGGACGTCATTTTTGAACACAGCGTTAATTGTCCCAGGCCTGCGCCGTACCCCGGCGATGGCAGTGGAATCCAGCCACGAACTCAGCGTGGGTAAACCGTGAGCGTTTCTCTAAGCCGTCTCGAGCGCCAGCTCGGTTACACCTTCAAGGATCAGGAGCTGATGCTGCTGGCCCTCACGCACCGCAGCTTTGCCGGGCGTAATAACGAACGCCTGGAATTCCTCGGCGATGCCATCCTCAACTTCGTCGCCGGCGAGGCGCTGTTCGATCGCTTCCCGCTGGCCCGCGAAGGCCAGTTGTCGCGTTTGCGCGCACGTCTGGTGAAGGGTGAGACACTGGCGGTGCTGGCCCGTGGTTTCGACCTGGGCGACTACCTGCGTCTGGGCTCGGGCGAACTGAAAAGCGGTGGCTTCCGTCGCGAATCGATTCTGGCCGATGCCCTCGAAGCGCTGATCGGCGCGATTTACCTCGACGCCGGCATGGACGTCGCCCGCGAACGCGTACTGGCCTGGCTGGCCGGTGAGTTCGAAGGCCTGACGCTGGTCGACACCAACAAGGATCCCAAGACCCGTCTGCAGGAACACCTGCAATCGCGCGGTTGCGAACTGCCACGCTACGAAGTGGTGGATATCCAGGGTGAGCCGCACTGCCGTACCTTCTTCGTCGAGTGCGAAGTGGTCTTATTGAATGAAAAAAGTCGAGGTCAGGGTGTGAGCCGTCGTATTGCCGAACAGGTAGCGGCCGCCGCAGCACTGATTGCCCTGGGCGTGGAGAATGGCAATGACTGATACAAACGCAACTCGCTGTGGCTACGTTGCCATCGTCGGCCGTCCCAACGTCGGCAAGTCGACGTTGCTCAACCACATCCTCGGCCAGAAACTGGCGATCACCTCGCGCAAGCCGCAGACCACCCGCCACAACATGCTCGGGATCAAGACCGAGGGTGACGTGCAGGCGATCTACGTCGACACCCCCGGCATGCACAAGGGTGGCGAAAAGGCCCTGAACCGCTACATGAACAAAACCGCTTCGGCAGCGTTGAAAGACGTCGACGTGGTGATCTTCGTGGTTGACCGCACCAAATGGACCGAAGAAGACCAGATGGTCCTGGAGCGCGTGCAGTACGTGACCGGCCCGCTGATCGTCGCACTGAACAAGACCGACCGCATCGAAGACAAGGCCGAGCTGATGCCGCACCTGTCGTGGTTGCAGGAACAGCTGCCGAACGCACAGATCATCCCGATTTCCGCGCAACACGGGCACAACCTCGACGCGCTGGAAAAGGTCATCGCCGATCATCTGCCGGAGAACGATCACTTCTTCCCGGAAGACCAGATCACCGACCGCAGCAGCCGTTTCCTCGCCGCCGAACTGGTGCGCGAGAAAATCATGCGCCAGATGGGCGCCGAGCTGCCGTACCAGATCACCGTCGAGATCGAAGAGTTCAAGCAGCAGGGCAAGACCCTGCATATCCACGCGCTGATCCTCGTCGAGCGTGACGGCCAGAAGAAAATCATCATTGGCGACAAGGGCGAGCGCATCAAGCGCATCGGCACCGAGGCGCGCAAGGACATGGAGCTGCTGTTCGACTCCAAGATCATGCTCAACCTGTGGGTCAAGGTGAAGGGCGGCTGGTCCGACGACGAGCGTGCACTGCGTTCGCTGGGTTACGGCGACCTGTAAGCAGCGGTTTTCCGAGACACCGGAGAACCCCCTGTGGGAGCGGGCTTGCTCGCGAATGCGGTGTAGCATTCAGCATTGATGTTGACTGTTACACCGCATTCGCGAGCAAGCCCGCTCCCACATTTGGTTTTGGGTTGTTTACAAAACCGCGTTTCTTCATCGAGAACTCCATGTCGCAAACCCCACCTCCCGCCCAGCTCGCCTACGTCCTGCATTCGCGCGCTTACCGCGAAACCAGCGCGCTAGTCGACTTCCTCACGCCGCAAGGGCGGCTGCGGGCGGTGTTGCGCAGTGCGCGGGGCAAGGCCGGGACACTGGCGCGACCGTTCGTGCCGCTGGAAGTCGAGTTTCGTGGCAAGGGTGAACTGAAGAATGTCGGGCGCATGGAAAGTGCCGGCAACGCGACCTGGATGGTCGGTGAGGCGCTGTTCAGTGGCCTCTATCTCAATGAGCTGCTGATCCGCCTGCTGCCTGCCGAAGACCCGCACCCGGCGGTGTTCGACCATTACGCTGCAACACTGCTGGCCTTGGCCGAAGGTCGCCCGCTGGAGCCGTTGTTGCGCTCGTTCGAATGGCGCCTGCTGGACGATCTCGGTTACGGCTTCTCCCTGAATACCGATATCCACAGCGAACCGGTCGCGCCGGACGGTCTCTATCGTCTGCAAGTGGACGCCGGACTTGAGCGGGTGTTTCTGTTGCAGCCGGGCCTGTTCAACGGCACCGAACTGCTGGCCATGGCCGAAGCCGACTGGACCGCTCCCGGCGCACTGTCTGCCGCCAAGCGTCTGATGCGTCAGGCACTGGCCGTGCACTTGGGCGGTCGCCCCCTCGTCAGCCGCGAGCTATTTCGCAAGCCCTGATATGCTGTGCGCCGAATCTTTCCCTTCAGGAGCGCATCCGTGACCACCAGCAATCGCATTCTTCTTGGCGTGAACATCGACCACGTCGCCACCCTGCGTCAGGCCCGTGGCACACGCTACCCGGATCCGGTCAAGGCAGCGCTGGACGCGGAAGAGGCGGGCGCCGACGGCATCACCGTGCACTTGCGTGAAGACCGCCGGCACATTCAGGAACGCGACGTGCTGTTGCTCAAGGATGTGCTGCAGACCCGCATGAATTTCGAAATGGGCGTCACCGAAGAAATGATGGCGTTCGCCGAGCGCATCCGTCCGGCGCACATTTGCCTGGTCCCGGAAACCCGTCAGGAGCTGACCACTGAAGGCGGCCTGGACGTAGCGGGGCAGGAGGAGCGGATCAAGGCGGCGGTCGAGCGTCTGTCGAAGATCGGCAGCGAAGTGTCGCTGTTCATCGATGCTGACGAGCGCCAGATCGCCGCATCGAAGCGCGTTGGTGCACCGGCCATCGAACTGCACACCGGGCGCTACGCCGATGCCGAAACCCCGACTGAAGTCGCTGAAGAATTGAAGCGTGTGGCGGACGGCGTGGCGTTTGGTCTGGCGCAGGGCCTGATCGTCAATGCCGGACATGGCCTGCATTATCACAACGTCGAAGCCGTGGCGGCGATCAAGGGCATCAACGAATTGAACATCGGTCATGCGCTGGTGGCGCATGCGTTGTTCGTGGGCTTCAAGTCGGCAGTGTCCGAGATGAAAGCGCTGATTCTGGCTGCCGCCAAGCCCTAAGCAACACCCCAGAACCCAATGTGGGAGCGGGCTTGCTCGCGAAGGCGGTGTATCAGTCAAAGAATATGTCGACTGACACACCGCCTTCGCGAGCAAGCCCGCTCCCACATTGGATTTATGCTGTTGGTTAGAGCGGGGCAGGCTCTTGAGCCGGTTTTGACTTGTCGATACCGGGCACATGCAGATTGCCCTCGGCCACCTGATCGCCTTCAAGCTGCGGCTGGGTCACCCAGGTCAGGATGTCGTAATAGCGACGGATGTTCGCCACGAAATGCACCGGCTCGCCGCCCCGGGCGTAGCCGTAGCGGGTCTTGCTGTACCACTGCTTCTGCGACAGGCGCGGCAGCATCTTCTTCACGTCCAGCCACTTGTCCGGGTTCAGGCCTTCGCGGGACGCCAGTTTACGTGCGTCATCGAGGTGACCGCTGCCGACGTTGTACGCCGCCAGCGCAAACCAGGTGCGGTCCGGCTCCTGAATCGATTCGTCGAGCTGATCCTTCATGTAGGCCAGGTACTTGGCGCCGCCCATGATGCTTTGCTTGGGATCGAGACGGTTCGACACGCCCATCGCCTGAGCGGTGTTCTGGGTCAGCATCATCAAACCGCGCACGCCGGTTTTCGAAGTGACTGCCGGTTGCCACAGCGATTCCTGATAACCGATGGCCGCCAGCAGGCGCCAGTCGACTTTCTCTTTCTTGGCGTAGGTCTTGAAGTGCTGTTCGTATTTGGGCAGGCGCTGCTGCAAGTGCTGGGCGAAGGTAGTGGCGCCCATGTAGCCGAGGACATCGACATGGCCGTAATAACGGTCTTTCAGGCGCTGCAGGGTGCCGTTCTTCTGCACCTTGTCGAGGTAGGCGTTGATCTCGTTGAGCAGGCTGTTGTCTTCGCCGGCGGCCACCGCCCAACTCTGGCTGCGCGCATCGCCGAGGTCGAAGGCCACGCGGATGTTGGTGAAGTACACCTGGTTCATCGCCACTTCGTTGGAGTCGACCAGCGTCAGGTCGATCTGGCCTTCATCGACCATGCGCAACAGGTCGACCACTTCAACGGCGTCGGATTCTTCGTATTCGATGCCTGGAAATTTCTTTTTCAGCTCCGCCAGTTGTTCAGCGTGGGTGCTGCCCTTGAGCACCATGATCTTCTTGCCGACCAGATCGCCTGGGTCGGTAGGGCGCGACTGGCCGTTGCGGTAGATGATCTGCGGAGTGACTTCGAGGTAGGAGTGGGAGAAGCGCACCTGCTTCTTGCGATCCTCGCTGCTGACCAGACCTGCCGCCGCCAGCACCGGGCCGTTCGGCTTGCCGATCTGGTTGAACAGGTCGTCGAGGTTGTCGGCGGTCTCGATCTTCAGTTCAACCCCCAAATCGTCGGCGAAGCGCTTCACCAGCTCGTATTCGAAGCCGGTTTCACCGCTGCGATCCTGAAAGTAGGTGGCGGGGCTGTTACGGGTAATCACCCGCAGCACACCATCCTCCTTTACGCGCTCGAGTGTGTTGGGTTTATCAACACAGCCACCGAGCATCAGGAAGAGTCCGGTTGCGATCAGCCATTTGGCGTACCGCGGACGCAAAGCCGTTGGGAAAAACATCTGCGCAGTATACGCAAACGGCTGCGGGCGCCATATCTCGACAGTGAGCGGCTTGTCTGCTAGAGATCACAAAACCGCACGAAACCCCGCAGGAATGGGGCTGAACGGCATTTTGTGACAGGAAAAATAAGCGCGGCTCGTGCACCCTCGGAATTTGACTTCAAAGGCAGAAACACAGATTGATATCCGAGTGCAACCGTGCGTAGCGTTTCGGGTGATGTTGAGGGCGGTTTAGGCTAGAATGCACGGCCTCAAAGCACACCCCTTCCCGAGGCTGTCCCGAAGATGTTGATCCTGCGCGGCGCTCCTGCCCTTTCTGCCTTTCGCCACAGCAAACTCCTTGAGCAACTGAGCCAGAAGGTTCCAGCTGTCAGTGGCCTGTATGCTGAATTCGCTCACTTCGCCGAAGTCACCGGCGTCCTGACCGGCGACGAACAGCAGGTGCTTGCGCGCCTTCTGAAGTACGGCCCAAGCGTTCCGGTACAAGAGCCGACCGGCCGTCTGTTTCTGGTGTTGCCGCGTTTCGGCACCATCTCGCCATGGTCGAGCAAGGCCAGCGACATCGCCCGCAACTGCGGCCTGAGCAAGATCCAGCGCCTGGAGCGCGGCATCGCGTTCTATGTGGCCGGCCAGTTCAGCGACGCCGAAGCCCAGCAAATCGGCGACGTGCTGCATGACCGCATGACCCAGATCGTTCTGGGCAATCTGGAACAGGCCGCCGGTCTGTTCAGCCACGCCGAGCCGAAGCCGCTGACCGCGATCGACATCCTCGGTGGCGGCCGCGCCGCGCTGGAAAAGGCCAACACCGAGCTGGGCCTGGCCTTGGCCGAAGACGAGATCGATTACCTGGTCAACGCCTTCAACGGTCTCAAGCGCAACCCGCACGACATCGAACTGATGATGTTCGCCCAGGCCAACTCCGAGCACTGCCGCCACAAGATCTTCAACGCCAGTTGGGATATTGACGGCGAGAGCCAGGAAAAAAGCCTGTTCGGCATGATCAAGAACACCTATCAGATGCATAACGAAGGCGTGCTGTCCGCTTATAAGGACAACGCTTCGGTGATCGTCGGCAACGTCGCCGGCCGCTTCTTCCCGGATCCGGAAACCCGCCAGTACGGCGCGGTGCAGGAGCCGGTGCACATCCTGATGAAGGTCGAAACCCACAACCACCCGACCGCGATCGCCCCGTTCCCGGGCGCGTCCACCGGTTCCGGTGGCGAGATCCGCGACGAAGGTGCAACCGGTCGTGGCGCCAAGCCAAAGGCCGGCCTGACCGGTTTCACCGTGTCCAACCTGCAGATCCCGGGCTTCGAACAGCCGTGGGAAGTGCCGTACGGCAAGCCGGAGCGCATCGTTACCGCGCTGGACATCATGATCGAAGGCCCGCTGGGCGGCGCCGCATTCAACAACGAATTCGGTCGTCCGGCCCTGACTGGCTACTTCCGTACCTTCGAACAGTCGATCACCACCCCGCACGGTGACGAAGTTCGTGGCTACCACAAGCCGATCATGCTCGCGGGCGGCATGGGCAACATCCGTGAAGAACACGTCAAGAAAGGCGAGATCCTCGTCGGCTCCAAGCTGATCGTGCTCGGTGGCCCGGCGATGCTGATCGGTCTGGGCGGCGGCGCTGCGTCCTCGATGGCCACCGGCACCAGCTCGGCGGATCTCGACTTCGCTTCCGTTCAGCGTGAAAACCCTGAAATGGAGCGTCGCTGCCAGGAAGTCATCGACCGTTGCTGGCAGCTGGGCGACAAGAACCCGATCAGCTTCATCCACGACGTGGGTGCGGGCGGTCTGTCCAACGCCTTCCCGGAACTGGTCAACGACGGCGACCGTGGTGGCCGTTTCGAACTGCGCAACATTCCAAATGACGAGCCGGGCATGGCCCCGCACGAAATCTGGTCCAACGAATCTCAGGAACGTTACGTTCTGGCGGTCGGCCCGGCCGACTTCGAGCGCTTCAAGGCGATCTGCGAACGTGAGCGCTGCCCGTTTGCCGTGGTCGGCGAAGCCACTGCCGAGCCGCAACTGACCGTGACGGACAGCCACTTCGGCAACAACCCGGTGGACATGCCGCTGGAAGTGTTGCTGGGCAAGGCCCCGCGCATGCACCGTTCGGTGGTTCGCGAAGCCGAGCTGGGCGATGACTTCGATCCGTCGAACCTCGACATCAGCGAATCCATCGAGCGCGTCCTGCACCACCCGGCCGTGGCGAGCAAAAGCTTCCTGATCACCATTGGCGACCGTACCATCACCGGCCTCGTGGCCCGTGACCAGATGGTCGGCCCATGGCAGGTCCCGGTGGCCGACGTGGCCGTCACCGCCACCAGTTTCGACGTCTACACCGGTGAAGCCATGGCAATGGGCGAGCGCACTCCGCTGGCTCTGCTGGACGCCCCGGCGTCGGGCCGCATGGCCATCGGCGAAACCCTGACCAACATTGCCGCTTCGCGCATCAACAAGATCTCCGACATCAAACTGTCGGCGAACTGGATGTCCGCTGCCGGCCACCCGGGCGAAGATGCACGTCTGTACGACACCGTGAAAGCGGTCGGTATGGAACTGTGCCCTGAGCTGGGCATCACCATCCCGGTGGGCAAGGACTCGATGTCCATGGCCACCCGCTGGAACGACAACGGCGAAGAAAAAACCGTGACCTCGCCGATGTCGCTGATCGTGACCGGTTTCGCCCCAGTGGCTGACATCCGTCAGACCCTGACCCCGGAACTGCGCATGGACAAGGGCACCACCGACCTGATCCTGATCGACCTCGGTCGCGGTCAGAACCGTATGGGTGCCTCGATCCTTGCCCAGGTTCACGGCAAGCTCGGCAAACACGCGCCGGACGTTGATGACGCCGAAGACCTGAAGGCCTTCTTCGCGGTGATCCAGGGCCTCAACGCCGACGGTCACCTGCTGGCTTACCACGACCGTTCCGACGGTGGTCTGCTGACCTCCGTGGTGGAAATGGCGTTCGCCGGCCACTGCGGTCTGAGCCTGAACCTGGACAGCGTTGCCGAAAACTCGGCCGAAATCGCTGCAATCCTGTTCAACGAAGAACTGGGTGCGGTGATCCAGGTTCGTCAGGACGCCACCCCGGACATCCTCGCGCAATTCAGCGCGGCCGGTCTGGGTGACTGTGTGTCGGTGATCGGTCAGCCGATCAACAATGGCCAGATCAACATCACCTTCAACGGTGACACGGTGTTCGAAGGCCAGCGTCGTCTGCTGCAACGTCAGTGGGCCGAGACCAGCTACCAGATCCAGCGTCTGCGCGACAACGCCGACTGCGCCGAGCAAGAATTCGACGCGCTGCTGGAAGAAGACAACCCGGGCCTGAGCGTCAAGCTGAGCTACGACGTCAACCAGGACATCGCCGCGCCTTACATCAAGAAGGGCATCCGCCCACAGGTTGCCGTGCTGCGTGAGCAGGGCGTCAACGGTCAGGTGGAAATGGCCGCTGCCTTCGACCGTGCCGGTTTCAACGCGATCGACGTGCACATGAGCGACATTCTCGCCGGCCGTGTCGACCTGAACGAGTTCAAAGGTCTGGTGGCCTGCGGTGGTTTCTCCTACGGCGACGTCCTCGGCGCCGGTGAAGGCTGGGCCAAGTCGGCGCTGTTCAACAGCCGTGCCCGCGATGCGTTCCAGGGGTTCTTCGAGCGTAACGACAGCTTCACTCTTGGCGTGTGCAACGGTTGCCAGATGATGTCCAACCTGCACGAGCTGATCCCGGGCAGCGAGTTCTGGCCGCACTTCGTGCGCAACCGCTCCGAGCAGTTCGAAGCGCGCGTGGCGATGGTGCAGATCCAGGAATCGAACTCGATCTTCCTGCAGGGCATGGCCGGTTCGCGCATGCCGATTGCCATCGCTCACGGTGAAGGCCATGCCGAATTCGAAAGCGAAGAGGCGTTGCTGGAGGCCGATCTGTCCGGTTGCGTGGCGATGCGTTTCGTCGACAACCACGGCAAGGTCACCGAAGCCTACCCGGCCAACCCGAACGGTTCGCCGCGCGGGATTACCGGTCTCACCAGCCGCGACGGTCGTGTGACGATCATGATGCCGCACCCGGAGCGGGTGTTCCGCGCGGTGCAGAACTCGTGGCGTTCGGAAGACTGGACCGAGGATGCTCCTTGGATGCGCATGTTCCGTAATGCTCGCGTCTGGGTGAACTGAGGCCTGTGTACAAGCTCGGGTTTTTTGTTCCTGACAGTCATGTCGAGGTGGTCAAGGACGCTGTATTCGCTGCCGGTGGTGGGCGGATCGGGGACTATGACCACTGTGCTTGGCAGGTGCTTGGGTCTGGTCAGTTTCGGCCTTTGGACGGCAGTCAGCCGTTCATTGGTGAGGCGGGGCAGGTTGAGCGGGTTGAGGAGTGGAAGGTTGAGCTTGTGGTTTGTGACGCGTTGATTCGTGATGTGGTGGCGGCTTTGAAGTTGAGTCACCCGTACGAGACGCCGGCTTATGAAGTGTGGCGGTTGGAGGATTTCTGATCTTCCTTCCGCTGGAACGGGAAACCTGCAGATGAGTGATTGTCTGCGGGTTTTTTGTTGCCTGCGATTTGCTTTTCTGTAGGAGTGAGCCTGCTCGCGATGGCGCCCTGACAGGCGACCATGTTCTGGCTGACTGTGTGAATATCCGTTTCTGCGGGTGCTGCGGCTGGCGGTTTCGCTCTTACAGCGAGTCACTTTTGACAAACGCCTCAAAAGTAACCAAAAAGTCTTGCTCCTACGTTCGGCCCGCTCGCTGAGGCTCGGGGTCCCTTCGCTCCGGGATTGATCCGGGCGCAGCGCCTCCGGTTTGCTTCGCTGCACCTCCTCTCGCTGTGTTTGGCTGCGCCAAACGGTCGCTGCGCTCCCACCCCCGGATCAATCCCTCCACTCAGCCTTCCGACGTCGCCCGTGGATCAAGATCAAGAGCTGCAGCCGAGCTTGCGCTCATCCTGGAGTGGGGCGGCTTCGCCGCATGGGGTGTGCGCTTCCTAAATTTTAGGAGCCAGCCTGCTGGCGATGGCGGCCTGATAGCCGACCAATTTCTATCTGAATAAACCGGGTTGAAATTGTGGGAGCGGGCTTGCTCGCGAAGGCGTCCTGCCAGCTCACTGATCCATTGCAGATGTACTCAACCCCTGTGGGAGCCTGGCTTGCCAGCGATGGCGGCCTGACAGCCAACCAATCTCTACCTGAATACACCGGGTTGAAATTGTGGGAGCGGGCTTGCTCGCGAAGGCGTCCTGATAGCTCACTGATCCATTGCAGATGTACTCAACCCCTGTGGGAGCCTGGCCTGCCAGCGATGGCGGCCTGACAGCCGACCAATCTCTACCTGAATACACCGGGTTGTAATTGTGGGAGCCAGCCTGCTGGCGATGGGGTCAGTCTGGTCACCAAGGGCATTGGTCCTGTTTAAATCTGTGTCAAATAACCAGAACCTTCCCACAAGGTTTTCAGGTTGTCTCTCGGACGCCCGGTCTCTAGGCTTTGTCTGTCGCTGCCAATTCAGCGACCGGGTGTGAGATCCCCGGCTATTCATTTGGATACTTGTGCATGTCCCTCCATAATCGCTGCCAGCTTAAACTGACGCGATTCTCTATGGCGGCTGTGTGCGGGTGGACGAATGTCCTGCCGGGTTTATCCATACCGGTGATCTCACCCCGTACATGGCTGCCACCTTATCTTCGAGTGAGATCGGGAATAAGTGGCTCTCGCACTTATTAGAGGAAATTGAAACATGGATAAGCTAATCCCCGACCCACCCCACGAAACCACAGCACCACCCGTAGACGCCATCCGCGTCGAAGACCTGACGAAAGACCGTGAAGCCATCAAGCGCGCTGTCGATTTCTACTTCACCCCGCAACCCGCTCAGGCGCATCAGCCCAGCACGATGTTCCTGGTCAACCCAAGCATCGACACCGAAACCCTGCTGGCCCACGCCTACGAATCGTTGGGCTGCGCCAGTGCCATGGCCAGCAACTTCGCCAGCGAACTCAGCGGCCTGCAACGCAGCACCGCTCTTGCCATCCAGCAAATCGTCATGCTCGCCGAACTGGCGGTAAACCGCGCGCTGGACCGGGTCGATCCACAGACCTGATCTCTCAGGCTTACCGCGTTATCGTTCTTCGCGAGCAAGCCCGCTCCCACATTTGACCGGCGTACACAGATCAATGTGGGAGCGGGCTTGCTCGCGAAGGGGGCCGCCCAGACGTCGGTGAGTCAAACCTTGGCGCTGATCTCACTCCGATTAACCAACGCCTCAATCGCCTCATTCAAACTCGCCGCTTTCTCACCAATCAACAAATGCCAGACCCCACCCTCCAGCGGGCTGACACCTTGGCAACCCAGCTCTTTCAACTGAGCCTCGGACAACGCTTTGCCATCGACCAATTGCAGGCGAATACGGGTCAGGGCGATGCAGTCCAGCTGCAGCACATTCTCGCTACCGCCCAACGCCGTCAGCCATTGCTGGGCTTCCGGTGCAGCGACCATTGCAGCTTTCGATTCCTCGACCACTACCGCAGGCGCAGCCACCAACGCACGCCCCAGCGTCGGCATGGCGAGGCGGATTTCGTCGGCGATGCTGTCGGCCAATGGCCCGACCACCACCTGCAAGCTGCCGCCCTTGCCCGGGCGTACCACGGCCATCGCACCCAGTGCCTTCAAGTCAGCATCGGATGCCTTGTTGCGATCGACCATTTCCAGGCGCAGACGAGTCGTGCAGGCGCCAACGGTGAGCAGGTTCTCGGCACCGCCCAAGGCCTTGATGTACGCAGCGGCACGTTCGTTTTCCGTAAGCACCGACTTCTCGGTGGCAGCCACGTCCTCGCGTCCCGGCGTCTTCAGGTTGAAACGACGAATACAGAAATCAAACACCGCGTAATACACCACGGCGTACGCCAGTCCGACCGGGATCACCAGCCAGCCATTGGTCGAGCGCCCCCAACCCAGCACCATGTCGATGAAGCCGCCGGAGAAGGTAAAACCGAGGTGGATGTTCAGCGCATTGGTGATCGCCATCGACAACCCGGTCAGCAGCGCATGCAGCAGATACAACAACGGCGCCAAAAACATGAAGGCGAATTCAATCGGTTCAGTCACCCCGGTCAAAAACGACGTCAGCGCCATCGACAGGAAAATCCCGCCCATGACCTTACGGCGCTCCGGCAACGCGTTGCGGTACATCGCCAGGCACGCAGCAGGCAGGCCGAAGATCATCATCGGGAACATGCCGGTCATGAACTGGCCGCCCTTTGGATCGCCAGCGAAGTAGCGTGACAGGTCGCCGGTGACCAGTGCGCCGGTGGTCGGGTCGGTGAAGTTGCCGAACACGAACCACGCCATGTTGTTGAGGATGTGGTGCAGGCCGGTAACGATCAGCAGGCGGTTGAACACGCCGAAGACGAAGGCGCCGAAGCTGCCGCTTTCCATCATCAGGCTGCCGAAGCTGTTGATGCCGTGCTGGATCGGCGGCCAGATGTAGCCGAACACCACGCCCAGCGCGACGGCGGCGAAACCGGTGACGATCGGCACGAAGCGCCGGCCGCCGAAGAATGCCAGGTACTCCGGCAGCTTGATGTCCTTGAAGCGGTTGTACAGCGCGCCGGCCATCAGGCCGCTGACAATCCCGGCGAGCATGCCCATGTTGATGCTCGGGTCGAGCACCTTGAGCGTGGAGATCATCACCAGGTAACCGATCACCCCGGCCAGGCCTGCGGTGCCGTTGTTGTCCTTGGCGAAACCGACAGCGATGCCGATGGCGAAGATCATTGCCAGGTTGGCGAAGATCACTTGCCCAGCATCGTGGATGATCGCGATGTTCAGCAGGTCGGTGTCACCCAGACGCAGCAGCAGGCCGGCAATCGGCAGGATCGCGATTGGCAACATCAGCGCGCGGCCGAGGCGTTGCAGGCCTTCGATGAAGAGTTGGTACATGGTGGTTCTCCCTGCTCTTTATAGAGAGCTTGTTGTTAGTGCAGAGGCCAATGCTGGTGGCAGGCGTGACGAACCGCAGCGGCGCTGTTGAGTTTCAATAGGTCGCGGCTGAGGCGTTGGCATTCGGCCTCGTGCAACTGGCGCACGCGATCCTTGATTTCACCGATCTGCACCGGGCTCACCGACAGTTCGGTCACACCGAGGCCGATCAGCACCGGCGTCGCCAGTGGATCGGAGGCGAGGGCGCCGCACACGCCGACCCAGCGCTTGTGCACCGCCGCACCTGCGCAGGTCATGGCGATCAGTCGCAGCAGCGCCGGGTGCAGGGCATCGACGCGAGCGGCGAGGCCGGCGTGGTCGCGGTCCATGGCCAAGGTGTATTGCGACAGGTCGTTGGTGCCGATCGACAGGAAATCGGCGTGCTCGGCCAGTTGTTCGGCTTGCAGCGCGGCGGCGGGGACTTCGATCATCACGCCGATTTCCGGGCGCTGAGTCACACCCAGTTCGATGCACAGCGCATCGACCCGTTGGCGGATGTGCAGCAGTTCGTCGACTTCGGTGACCATCGGCAACAGGATCCGGCAACGGCGTAGCGGGCTGACTTGCAGCAGTGCGCGCAGTTGCTGATCGAGGATTTCCGGGCGGGCCTGGGCCAGACGAATGCCGCGCAGGCCGAGCACCGGGTTGGCTTCGGCGGGCAGCGGCAGGTAGTCGAGTTGCTTGTCGCCGCCGACGTCGATGGTACGGATGATCACCGAGTGCTCGCCCATGGCATCGAGCACGGATTGATAGGCGGCACGCTGCTCTTCGATGTCCGGCGCGGTCTGCCGGTCGACGAACAGGAACTCGGTGCGCAGCAGGCCAACGCCATCGGCACCGTTGGCAAAGGCGTCTGCCGCTTCATGGCTGGAAGCGACATTGGCGACCACTTCGATCGCCACGCCATTGCGGGTTTCGGCGGGCAGATGCGCCTTGGCCTGTTGCGCATCGCGGCGTTGCTGACGCTCGATTTGCGCCTGTTGTACTTCGGCCAGGCGTTCGGTGTTCGGCGTCAGCTCGAGGCGGCCGCCATCGGCATCCAGCACCACCGACTGACCCTGTGCTTGATCGAGTAAAGCGGCGCCCAGTGCAACCAGGCACGGCAGACCTTTGCCGCGCGCCAGGATCGCCACGTGCGAGGTCGCGCCACCCTCGGCCATGCACAACCCGGCGACACCCTGCGCGCTAAGTTGCAGCAGATCCGATGGCGTCAGTTCATGCGCAGCGACGATGGCGCCGGTCGGCACGTCGTAATGCCAGGCTTCGCCAAGCAGGGCGCGCAGCACCCGTTGCTTGAGGTCGCGCAGGTCGTTGGCGCGTTCGGCCAGCAGCGCGCTGCCGGTGTGTTGCAGTACTTCGCACTGCACGTCGATCGACTGGCTCCACGCGTGGGTCGCCGCTGTGCCTTGGTCGATAGCATGCTGCGCGGCGTCGAGCAGGGCCGGGTCTTCGAGCAGTGCCAGATGCGCGGCGAAGATCGCTTCTTCGTCGGTGCTCTTGTGCTTTTTCGCTTGGGTGAGAGTGGCGTTGATTTCGTTGCGAACCTGCTTCAGCGCCGACTCAAGCACCTGTTGTTGCGCCAGCGGATCATGCTTGCCCGCATCCGCCGGCAGGCTGATCGCGTTCAGGCGAAACAGCGGCCCGCCGACCAGCCCCGGCGCGGCGCAGACACCTTGCAGTACGCCAGCTTCGGCCGAACGCTTGCGCGGTGCGGCGCTGACCGGTGCAGCGGCGTGATGATCGTCAGGCAGGGCAGTTGCCAACGCATTCAGCAAGGCTTGCAGCGCGGCTTCGGCGTCCGGCCCCTGACAGCTGACGTGCACTTCATCCTGCTCGCCGATGGCCAGTCCCATCAAGCCGATCAGGCTGTTGCACGGCGCCGATTTGCCGGCGAAGTGCAGCTGCGACTGGCTCTTGAAGCCTTGTGCGGTCTGCCGAATCAGTGCGGCAGGGCGCGCATGCAGACCGCCGCGATGAGCCACCAACACTTGCCCACGCACCTCAGGCCCGCCAGTTTCTTCAACATTCGCAGCCGCACCGTTGCGGGCAATAATGTGCAGCAACGGCTCGCCGACCTTCACCGCTTTGAGTGTGATCGGGCGCACCTGGAAATCCTGGCTGTTGGTCAGGATCAACAGGCTGACCAGGCTTTTGCACTGCTGGCCGACCTTGTCCAGGTCATAGCGCAACAACGGTTGGCCGTTGCTGACCCGCGCGCCTTCCTTGACCAGCATCGAGAAGCCTTCGCCGTTCAGTTCAACGGTGTCCAGGCCCAGATGCAGGAGGATTTCCGCGCCGTTGTCGGCGCGCACGGTCAGCGCGTGGCCGGTGCGGGCGACGTGGATGATCTCCCCGGCGCAGGGCGAATACAGAGTGTCATTCAGCGGGTCGATGGCGATGCCGTCACCCATCGCGCCGCTGGCGAACACCGCGTCCGGGACTTTGGCGAGCGTGAGCACCGGGCCGCTGAGCGGGGCGCTGAGGGTCAGCTCTTTATTGTTGTTGTGCATGGCTCGGTCTCATCAGGTGTGCAGTCATTCGGACTTAGTGCGTACGGGTCACTTTGCTCAGGTGACGCGGCTGGTCCGGATCCATGCCGCGGGCCACGGCGAGACCTGCGGCCATCACGTAGAAGCTCTGGATCGCCAGGATCGGATCGAGGGCCGGGTGTTCGGCGCGGCTCAGGGTCAGGTCGCGCTCGAGGATGTCGTCCGGCGCCGCCAGCAGCACACGGGCGCCGCGTTGACGCATCTCTGCCGCAAGGCTGATCAGACCGGCCTGTTCGGCACCGCGCGGGGCGAACACCAGCAACGGGTAATGCTCGTCGATCAGCGCCATCGGGCCGTGACGGACTTCGGCACTGCTGAAGGCTTCGGCCTGAATCGCCGAGGTTTCCTTGAATTTCAGCGCGGCTTCCTGGGCGATGGCAAAACCGGCGCCACGGCCAATGACCATCAGGCGTTCACAGTCGCGCAAGGCGTCGATCGCGGTGCTCCAGTCCTGCTGCGCCGCTTCGCGCAGGCCTTCGGGCAGGGCGTTGTGCGCTTCCAGCAGTTCGCTGTCTTCTTTCCAGTGCGCGATCAGGCGGGCACTGGCGCTCAGGGTGGCGATGAAACTCTTGGTCGCGGCGACGCTGCTTTCGATACCGGCGAGCAGCGGCAGGCTGAATTCACATGCGGCTTCCAACGGCGAATCGGCAGCGTTGACCATCGATACGCTCAGTGCGCCGCGCTTGCGTAGCAGACGCAGACTGTTGACCAGATCCGGGCTCTGACCTGATTGCGAGAACGCGAACGCCACCTGACCGCTGACCTTCAGCGGCGCCTGCTGCATGGTCACCACCGACATCGGCAACGACGCCACCGGTACGCCCAGTTGCTGCATGGTCAGGTAGGCGAAGTAGCTCGCTGCATGGTCGGAACTGCCACGCGCGACGGTCATCGCCACTTGTGGCGGCTGACGGCGCAGGCGCCCGGCGATCTCGATCATCTGCGGGTCGAGCTGTTGCAGTTGGGCTTGCACGGCCTCGAACGAGGACAGCGCCTCTTCAAGCATTTTTGAAGTCAATGTCTTCTCCTTCGACCATGACGGCGGTCAGTGTGAGTGAGCGATCCAGCCGCACGCAGTCGGCCCAGGCACCCGGTTGCAGGCGCCCGCGTTCAGTGATGCCGAGGTAGTCGGCGGGAAATTGCGAAAGACGTTGCGAGGCCTCGGCAATCGGCAAGCCGATCTTCACCAGATTGCGCAGGGCCTGATCCATGGTCAGGGTGCTGCCGGCCAGCGTGCCGTCGGGCAGGCGCACGCCGCCCAGGCATTTGGTCACGGTGTGGCTGCCGAGCTTATATTCACCGTCGGGCATGCCGGCGGCCGCGGTCGAATCGGTGACGCAATACAGGCATGGGATCGAACGCAGGGCCACGCGGATCGCACCGGGATGCACGTGCAGCAAGTCCGGGATCAGTTCGGCGAATTTGGCGTGGGCCAGCGCGGCGCCGACGATCCCCGGTTCGCGGTGATGCAGCGGACTCATGGCGTTGTACAAATGGGTGAAACTGGTCGCGCCAGCCTCCAGAGCGGCGACGCCTTCCTCGTAGCTGCCGAGGGTGTGGCCGATCTGCATGCGGATGCCCCGGCTGCTCAGTTCACGAATCAACCCGTCGTGACCGGCGATTTCCGGGGCGATGGTGATCACCCGGATCGGCGCCAGCGCGAGGTATTGCTCGACCTCGGCCATCAACGCGGTGTGGGCGAAGTTCGGTTGCGCGCCGAGTTTTCCGGGGTTGATGTACGGGCCCTCCAGATGCACACCGAGGACGCGGGCGGCACCTTGCGGACGCTGTTCGCAGAACTCGCCGACCTCTTTCAGCACGCTGGAGATCTCGGCACTCGGCGCGGTCATGGTGGTGGCCAGCAGCGAAGTGGTGCCGAAGCGCACGTGGGTGCGAGTGATGGTTTCGAAAGCGCTGGCGCCTTCCATGATGTCTTTGCCACCACCGCCATGGACATGCAGATCGATGAAACCCGGCAGCAGGTAGGGCAGATCATTGTCGGCCGGATCGCAGGGCACGCCTTCGATCGACACGACTCTGCCGTGTTCGTGGATCAGCCGGCCGCGAACCCAGCCGCTGGCGGTGAGGATGTTGTCTTCGGACATTTTGCTTCTCTCGTTTGGCCTGGCTGCTGATCAGCGGCGAAGCTCTGCAACAAAGTCGTAGTAGTCGTTGCGGCAATAGGTGTCGGTGACTTCGATCGGCGTGTTGTCTTCGAGGTAGCCGACCCGGGTCATCAGCAGCATGGCGGTGCCGGGGGCGATGCCGACCAGCGCGGCGAACTCGTCCGAGGCGTTGATCGCCTGGATGTGCTGCAGGGCGCGGACGATCGGTTTGCCGATGCCGTCGAGGTATTCGTAGAGCGAATCGCCGACCAGGTGCGGCTTAGGCATGATCGAGGCGGGCAGGGTGCTCATCTCGATGGCCATCACCGTGTCGTCGGCCTTGCGCAGGCGTTTCATGCGCGCGACCTTGTCGTTCGGCGACAGGCTCAGGCGGATCAGTTCTTCGTGAGTCGGCAGGGTGATTTCGCGCTCCAGCCACTGCGAGCTGGGGACAAAGCCCTTGAGGCGAAGCATTTCGCTGAAGCCCGAGAGGCGTGACAGCGGTTGTTCCAGACGGGGTGTGATGAACGTGCCGGAACCTTGCAGGCGGCGGATCAGACCTTGATCGAGCAGCACTTCCAGCGCTTTGCGTGCGGTGACCCGGGAGATACCCAGTTGCTCGCTGAGGTTGCGTTCGGAGGGCATCGCCTGCTCGGCCTTCCACTGCCCGGAATGGATCGCCGATTCCAGATTGCGCGCCAGCTGCAGGTACAGCGGCGTCGGCTGGGAGTCATCTGGGCGTAGGGCCTGGAGGTCGTTCATGTAGGTCATTTCCGACGCGAGTATAGGATTGTTGTGGCTCGCTTGTGGGGCGGAAATTAATACCACTTGAATACCATGTCAACGCAGGGAATTGGCGTGTAGCCCAATGAAATGGTGGGTTTCGAGGGTTGTGGCTTGAAGTGGTATTAGGGGCGGGCTTTAGAAAGCAGAAGATCGCAGCCTGCGACAGCTCCTACAGTGGGAAGTGGTATCAACCCTGTAGGAGCTGCCGCAGGCTGCGATCTTTTGATTTATTTTTTTCAGGTGACCAGCGGTCGCTGGTTAAGGGCGAATCTCGATCATCGTGCCGTCCGGCACCAGACCCCAGACTTCACGCATGTCCATGTTGCGCATGGCGATGCAGCCGTCGGTCCAGTCCAGGGTGTGGAACAGGTCTTCCGGGGTTTCTTCCGAATCCGGGGTGCCGTGGATCATGATCATCCCGCCAGGCTCGACGCCTTCGCGGCGGGCGCGGGCCGAATCGCTGATGTTCGGGTAGGAGATGTGCATCGCCAGGTTGAATTTTTCACTGACCTTGCGCCAGTCGATCCAGTAGAAACCTTCGGGCGTGCGTTTGTCGCCTTCAATCAGTTTCGGTCCTTTTTTCGCGCCCTTGCCCAGGGAAATGCGATAGGTCTTGATCGGCTTGCCGTCGGCGATCAATTGCAGTTGATGAGCCGATTTGAGCACCAGGATTTTTTCGATCATCGGGGTATTCGACGGCGTCACGGTGGTCACGAATGACGCTTGAGACACGGTGACGAACGACAGGCAAAACAGGGCAAGCAACCAGCGCATTGAAACGATTCCCCAGGGAGTGACGCAGATATTTTATTTATAGAAGCTTTTAGGTGATGGCAGGCTGCGTCAACGGCGGAATCGATTCGGAGCGAACCGGGTAGCTTTCGGCGCGGCGATCAGCGAAGAAGCATTCTAAGGTACGCCCCACCGTGCGAAAAGCCAGCTCGTCCCACGGGATGTCGGCTTCGTCGAATAGTTGCACTTCGAGGCTTTCGGGCCCGGCAGCAAAGTCCAGATCGGCCAGCTCGGCGCGGAAGAACACATGCACCTGACTGATGTGCGGCACGTCGATCAGCGTGTAGATGCTCAGATTACGCACCCGGGCGCAGGCTTCCTCGGCGGTTTCGCGGATCGCGGCTTGCTCGATGGTTTCGCCGTTTTCCATGAAACCGGCGGGCAGCGTCCAGTAACCGAGGCGTGGCTCGATGGCGCGGCGGCAGAGCAGCACTTTACTGCCCCAGGTCGCGACGCAACCGGCGACGATATTGGGGTTTTGATAGTGAATGGTCTGACAGCTGTCACAGACAAATCGCAGCCGCGAGTCGCCTTCGGGAATGCGCTGGGTCACCGGGTTGCCGCACTGGCTGCAAAATTTCATGCTGGGGTTCCTGAATGCTGCGCCTATCTTGGCGTGCAGCGGTGCCGGTCGGCAAGTTGTCGTTTCGCGACATGGCCCGGTCAGGGGCTTGGGCGGCTGCCATGATTGGTGCATGATGCAGGGTAAGGCACAGATCGAGAACACTCATGCTGGACGAGCTACTGCATAGGGTAAGCAACCACACACCGCGCACGCTGGAGACCGATAAACGTTTCCCCGAGGCCGCTGTTCTGGTGCCGATCACCCGCAGTGACGAACCCGAGCTGGTGCTGACGCTGCGCGCCAGCGGCCTCTCGACCCATGGCGGCGAGGTGGCCTTTCCCGGCGGTCGCCGCGACCCGGAAGACCCCGATCTGATCTTCACCGCTCTGCGCGAAGCCGAGGAAGAAATCGGCCTGCCACCGGGGCTGGTCGAGGTGATCGGCCCGCTCAGTCCGCTGATCTCCCTGCACGGCATCAAGGTCACTCCGTATGTCGGGGTGATCCCGGACTTCGTCGAATACCAGGCCAACGATGCCGAGATTGCCGCAGTCTTCAACGTGCCGCTGGAGTTCTTCCGCAAAGACCCGCGCGAACACACGCACCGTATCGACTACCAGGGGCGCAGCTGGTACGTGCCGAGTTATCGCTACGGCGAGTTCAAGATCTGGGGTTTGACCGCTATCATGATCGTCGAACTGATCAATCTGCTCTATGACGAACAGATCAGCCTGCATCATCCGCCCAAAAGCTATATCAACACCTGAAGCCATCGCTCGAATGGCCCGTCATCGTGAGCCCTGAGGAAAACAAGATGAAATACCGCCTGGGCGACGCCCGCGTCGAAACCCATCCACAGAGCTGGGTCGCGCCCAATGCCGTGCTGGTGGGCAAGGTCAGACTGGAAGAGGGCGCCAACGTCTGGTTCAACGCCGTATTGCGCGGCGACAACGAACTGATCCTGATCGGCAAGAACAGCAACGTCCAGGACGGCACGGTGATGCACACCGACATGGGCTATCCGCTGACCATCGGCACCGGCGTGACCATCGGTCACAACGCCATGCTGCATGGCTGCACCGTCGGCGACTACAGCCTGATCGGCATCAACGCGGTGATCCTCAACGGGGCGAAAATCGGCAAGAACTGCATCATCGGCGCCAATTCGCTGATCGGCGAAGGCAAGGAGATCCCCGATGGCTCGCTGGTGATGGGCTCGCCGGGCAAGGTCGTGCGTGAACTCACCGAGCCGCAGAAGAAAATGCTCGAAGCCAGCGCCGCGCACTATGTGCACAACTCGCAGCGCTATGCGCGTGACCTGGTAGAGCAGGAAGAATGAGTACGCCTGAAAGACCCGTTGCCTCGCCGTGCGTGAATATCTGCGCACTGGATGAAGACGATATTTGTACCGGTTGCCAGCGCACGGTCGAGGAGATTACGCGCTGGGGCCGCATGACCAATGACGAGCGGCGGGTGGTGCTGGGGTTGTGTCATGAGCGTGCGAAGGCGAGTGGGTTGGTGTGGATGGTTCCCGGAAAATCAGGCGCCTGACAGGCCGCCTTCGCGAGCAAGCCCGCTCCCACATTGGATTTGTGTTCACCTTCGATCAACTGTGGGAGCGGGCTTGCTCGCGAAGAGGCCAGGACAGTCGCTACTTCTTATTGGCCCAACTCAAAGCCTGAAGTAACCTGTGCGCCAATTTGACAGGTCGCCCCCATGATTTTCCTCATCGCCTACATCAGCAGCGTCGTGCTGATCAACTTCGCTTTCTCCACCGCGCCACACCTGGACATCATCTGGTCGGCCTGGGGCGGGTTGGTGTTCGTGTTGCGCGACATGGTGCAAACCCGTTTCGGCCACGGTGCGCTCGTGGCGATGCTGGCGGCGCTGGTGTTGTCCTACGTCACTTCCGATCCATCCATCGCGTTGGCCAGCGCCACGGCGTTCGCGGTGTCGGAAATCATCGACTGGCTGGTGTTCAGCGTCACCAAACGGCCGCTGCGCGACCGCCTGTGGATCAGCTCGGCGCTGAGCATTCCGCTCGATACCTTCATCTTTTTCGGCATGATCGACCTGATGACGCCACCGGTGATCATCACGGCACTGGTCTCGAAGTTCGCTGGCGTCACTGCCGTCTGGCTGATCATGGCCTGGCGCGAGCGCAAACAGGCTGTCGCCAGCTGAGCCAAACCCTGCGGTTCATGTAAAATGCCGCGCTTTCTCCCCATGGAAAGCGCGTCTGGCGTTGCTTTCCTCGATGATCCGCTTCTTTGAGGACCTGAGATGACCCGTATCGGAACTCCATTGTCGCCGACCGCGACCCGCGTATTGCTGTGTGGCTGTGGTGAGTTGGGCAAGGAAGTGGTGATCGAGCTGCAACGCCTGGGCGTTGAAGTGATTGCCGTCGACCGTTACGCCAACGCGCCGGCCATGCAAGTGGCGCACCGCAGCCACGTGATCAACATGCTCGACGGCGCCGCGCTGCGTGCAGTCATCGAAGCCGAGAAACCGCACTTCATCGTGCCGGAAATCGAAGCCATCGCCACCGCCACGCTGGTCGAGCTGGAAGCCGAAGGCTTCACCGTGATCCCGACGGCCCGCGCCGCGCAACTGACCATGAACCGCGAAGGCATCCGCCGTCTGGCCGCTGAAGAGCTGGACCTGCCAACCTCGCCGTACCACTTTGCCGACACCTTCGAGGACTACAGCAAAGCCGTTCAGGACCTGGGCTTCCCGTGCGTGGTCAAGCCAGTCATGAGCTCGTCGGGTAAAGGCCAGAGCCTGCTGCGCAGCGCCGATGATGTGCAGAAGGCCTGGGATTACGCGCAAGAGGGCGGTCGCGCCGGCAAAGGTCGGGTGATCATCGAAGGCTTCATCGATTTCGACTACGAAATCACTCTGCTGACCGTGCGCCACATCGGCGGCACTACGTTCTGCGCACCGGTCGGTCACCGTCAGGAGAAGGGCGACTATCAGGAATCCTGGCAGCCGCAGGCCATGAGCCCGATTGCTCTGGCTGAGTCCGAGCGCGTGGCCAAAGCCGTGACCGAGGCCTTGGGTGGTCGCGGTCTGTTCGGCGTCGAGCTGTTCATCAAGGGTGATCAAGTGTGGTTCAGCGAAGTCTCGCCACGCCCGCATGACACCGGTCTGGTGACCCTGATTTCTCAGGATCTGTCGCAGTTCGCCTTGCACGCGCGCGCCATTCTCGGTCTGCCGGTGCCGCTGATCCGTCAGTTCGGCCCTTCGGCTTCGGCAGTGATTCTGGTGGAAGGGCAGTCGACCCAGACCGCGTTCGCCAACCTTGGCGCAGCGCTGAGCGAGCCGGATACGGCGTTGCGTCTGTTCGGCAAGCCTGAAGTCAATGGTCAGCGCCGGATGGGCGTGGCGTTGGCGCGGGATGAGTCGATTGAGGCAGCGCGTGCCAAGGCGACCCGGGCTGCTCAGGCTGTTGTTGTAGAGCTGTAAACCGAGGCGCGGCATTCGCGAGCAAGCCCGCTCCCACATTGGATCTGTGGCGTACACAAAACCAATTGTGGGAGCGAGCTTGCTCGCGAAGCTTTTGATCTTCTGTCAGGCAACCTGATTCAGATCGTTATTGCGCGTTTCCTTCAGGCACAGCACAGCAATCAGGCTGAGCACCGCTGCCGCCGACACATACCCGCCGACATAACTCAAACCACCCATTGCCACCAGTTTCTGCGCGAAGAACGGAGCCGCCGAGGCGCCGACGATCCCGCCGAGGTTGTAAGCGGCCGATGCGCCGGTATAGCGCACGTGCGTCGGAAACAGTTCCGGCAACAGCGCGCCCATCGGGGCAAACGTCACGCCCATCAGGAACAGCTCGATGCACAGGAACAGCGCCACGCCCCAGGTCGAACCTTGCGTCAGCAGCGGCTCCATCAGGAATCCGGACAGGATCGCCAGTACACCGCCGACGATCAGCACCGGTTTGCGCCCGTAACGGTCGCTGGCCCAGGCGGACAACGGCGTTGCGGCGGCCATGAACAGCACGGCAAAACACAGCAGTCCAAGAAACGTTTCACGGCTATAGCCGAGGGTGGACACGCCGTAGCTCAGGGAAAACACCGTCGAGATATAAAACAGCGCATAGCACACCACCATGGCCGCTGCGCCAAGCAGGGTTGGCGCCCAGTATTGGCTGAACAGCTCGACCAGCGGCACTTTCACCCGTTCCTGACGAGCAATGGCGTTGGCGAATACTGGCGTTTCATGGAGCTTGAGGCGCACGTACAGGCCGACCATCACCAACACCGCACTGAGCAGAAACGGTATCCGCCAGCCCCAGCTGCGGAACTGCTCGTCATCGAGGGTCATGGCCAGGGTCAGGAACAGGCCATTGGCTGCAAGAAAGCCGATTGACGGGCCAAGCTGCGGGAACATGCCGAACCACGCCCGTTTGCCCTTGGGCGCATTCTCCGTGGCCAGCAACGCCGCGCCACCCCATTCGCCACCCAATCCCAAACCCTGACCGAAACGCAGCACACACAACAGAATCGGTGCCCAGGCGCCAATGCTGGCGTAACCCGGCAGCACGCCGATCAGCGTGGTGCACACGCCCATCAGCAAGAGCGAGGCGACCAGTGTCGACTTGCGCCCGATGCGGTCACCGAAATGGCCGAACAGCGCCGAACCCAGCGGTCGGGCGAGGAAGGCGATGCCGAAGGTGAGAAACGCCGAAAGCATCTGCGCGGTGCCGGACGTCTGCGGAAAGAACACCGGCCCGATAACCAGCGCGGCGGCCGTGGCGTAAACGTAGAAGTCGTAGAACTCGATGGCGGTGCCGATGAAACTCGCCGTCGCCACGCGGGTGGCGGAGTTGGTCGGCTGGGCAGGCGCGGTGGCGCTGTAAGCGGTACTGGTCGTCATGCGGTGATCCCTGACAGTCATGAGCTCCGTTGGAGCGAATTATTATGGTTGAACACCCAGGGATGTGGGATGAGACGCGAGCGCTGTTTCGAGTAGGAACAGTCGTCGGGGTGGCGCGGAAAATTACCGAAACCGTTGGCGTGCGGGGTAAGCACAGGGCTCGGCGGCGCTTGGGTAAGCGGCTCGATTATAGGAAGGGGGCTAACAATCAAACAAGAGCAAAAGATCGCAGCGGATTGACGTCGATTGATCTTCCTGTGGCGAGGGAGCTTGCTCCCGCTGGGTTGCGAAGCGACCCCAACACATTTACGGCCGCTGCGCGCCCGAGCGGGAGCAAGCTCCCTCGCCACAAAAGCGCTTAAACCTTGGCAGGCACCGCGCTCGTATGCCAGATCAGCACCTTGCTCACCCGGTTGTCCTCGGTCTCGAGAATCTCCAGCCGATAACGCCCGATCTTCAGACACACCGCGCTGTCCGGAATGGTCTCCAGCGCTTCGGTCACCAGTCCGTTGAGGGTTTTCGGGCCGTCGCTCGGCAAATGCCAGCCCAGGCATTTGTTCAACTCGCGGATCGACGCGGTGCCGTCGATCACCATGCGCCCGTCGGGCTGCGGATGGATGTGCGGGTTGTCGAGGCTGTGCTCGCTTTCGAATTCGCCGACGATTTCTTCGAGAATGTCTTCCAGAGTGACGATGCCCAGCACTTCGCCGTACTCGTCCACCACCATGCCCAAGCGGCGCTGCTGCTTGTGGAAGTTCAGCAGTTGCAGTTGCAGCGGGGTGCTTTCCGGAACGAAGTACGGCTCGTAGCTGGCGGCCAGCAGCGCTTCGCGGGTCAGCTGGCCATCGTTGAGCAGATGGCGGATCTGCCGGGTGTTGAGCACCGCTTCGACCTGATTGATGTCGCTATGGAACACCGGCAGGCGCGTGCGCTTGTTGTGGCGCAGTTGTTCGATGATCTCTTCGATCGAGTCGTCGAGGTTGATGCCGTCGACATCGCTGCGTGGCACCAGAATGTCGTTGACCGTGATGTTGTCCAGCGCATGGATGCCTGAGACCGGGTGGGTGCGAGACGGGTGTTCCGGATCGTTATCAGGGTCGGCAGGTTCTTCGTCTTCACTTTGCTGCACCACCTGGGGTTTGCGCGCGAAGGGGCGCAGCAGCAGACCGCTGATGCGGCTCAGCAGCCACGCCAGCGGGTAAAGAATCTTCAGCGGAACCGCCAGCAGGGTATTACCGAACGACAGCACCGCATCCGGGTAGCGCTGGGCCACGGTGCGCGGAAAGTAATCGGCAAACACCAGCAATACGGCGCCGGCGACGAGGCAGGCGGCCCACGGGCCGTTCTCCTCGCAAAGGAAGATCGCCAGCAGCGTGGCAATGATTACCGCGAGGGCGCGGCACAGGGTGTTGCACAGGATCAGACTGTCGAGGGGGAAGCTCAGCTTCGCCAGCGGTTTATCGCTGGCGCGCGAGGCGGTGCGTTGCGCGAGCAAGTGCTGCTGCGCGATTTCGACGGCGGTAAACAGCCCCGACCATAAAATCAGCAGGACAAATACCGCGAGCATCGGCCCTATGGGCAAACCGTCCATTTATGCCGCCCGTCAGATGTGCAGGATGTATTCACGAACCAGTTTGCTGCCGAAATACGCCAACATCAGCAGGCAGAAACCGGCGAGAGTCCAGCGAATCGCCTTGTGGCCACGCCAGCCGAGGCGATTGCGGCCCCACAGCAGCACGCTGAACACGATCCAGGCCAGGCACGCCAGCAGGGTCTTGTGCACCAGATGCTGGGCGAACAGGTTCTCGACGAACAGCCAGCCGGAGATCAGCGACAGCGACAGCAGCGTCCAGCCAGCCCAGAGGAAGCCGAACAACAGGCTTTCCATGGTTTGCAGCGGCGGGAAGTTCTTGATCAGGCCAGACGGGTGCTTGTGCTTGAGCTGGTGATCCTGCACCAACAGCAGCAAGGCCTGGAACACCGCGATGGTGAACATGCCGTAGGCGAGGATCGACAGCAGGATGTGGGCGAGGATGCCCGGCTCTTCGTCGATGATCTGCACCGTGCCGGCCGGGGCGAACTGCGCCAGCAACACCGTGGCCGCGCCGAGCGGGAACAGCAGCACCAAGAGGTTTTCCACCGGGATCCGCGAGCAGGCCAGCAGCGTCAGGGCGATGACGGCCGCGGCGATCAGGCTGGCGGCGCTGAAGAAGTCCAGGCCCAGGCCGATCGGCGTCAGCAGGTGAGTGAGCAGGCTGGCGCTGTGGGCGAGCACGGCGAGGATGCCGAGCGTAACCAGCAGGCGCTTGTTCGCCTTGGCGCCGGAGGCCAGGCGTGTGCCCTGATAAAGGGTCGCAGCGGCATAAAGAAGCGCGGCGGCGATGGTAGTCAGCAAACTGGGTGACAAGGGGAGCATAAATCCTGTTAGGCAGGCCCGAAAGGCGCTGAGTTTGGCATAGAACCGCCACACCACGAAAGTGCGAGGTGTCCGCCCGACGCAGTCTTCGCTATAATCCGCGACCTGCCCACGCCGCAGGCTCGCCGAGCACATGTTGAATCCGGTCTGGGCCGCCATTATCCCGGTCTACACAGGGCCTGAAAGGATCGCGCAATGTTTGAAAACTTAACCGACCGTCTCTCGCAGACGCTGCGCCATGTCACCGGCAAGGCGAAGCTGACTGAAGACAATATCAAAGACACCCTGCGCGAAGTGCGCATGGCGTTGCTCGAAGCCGACGTCGCCCTGCCGGTGGTCAAGGACTTCGTCAATTCGGTCAAGGAGCGCGCTGTCGGCACCGAGGTGTCGCGCAGCCTGACGCCGGGCCAGGCCTTCGTGAAGATCGTCCAGGCCGAACTCGAAAGCCTGATGGGCGCGGCCAACGAAGACTTGAACCTGAGCGCCGTGCCGCCCGCCGTCATTCTGATGGCCGGTCTGCAGGGTGCCGGTAAAACCACCACGGCCGGCAAACTGGCGCGCTTCCTTAAAGAGCGCAAGAAGAAGTCGGTGATGGTCGTGTCGGCGGACGTTTACCGTCCGGCTGCGATCAAACAGCTGGAAACCCTGGCCAACGACATCGGTGTGACGTTCTTCCCGTCCGATCTGAGCCAGAAGCCGGTCGACATCGCCAGCGCGGCTATTAAAGAAGCAAAACTGAAATTCATCGACGTGGTCATCGTCGACACCGCCGGTCGTCTGCACATCGACGAAGAGATGATGGGCGAGATCAAGGCGCTGCACGCCGCGATCAACCCGGTGGAAACCCTGTTCGTGGTTGACGCCATGACCGGTCAGGACGCGGCCAACACGGCCAAGGCCTTCGGTGATGCGCTGCCGCTGACCGGTGTGATCCTGACCAAGGTCGACGGCGATGCCCGTGGCGGTGCCGCGCTGTCGGTGCGCGCAATCACCGGCAAGCCGATCAAGTTCATCGGTATGGGCGAGAAGAGCGAAGCGCTCGATCCGTTCCACCCTGAGCGTATCGCTTCGCGGATCCTCGGCATGGGCGACGTGCTCAGCCTGATCGAACAGGCTGAGGCGACCCTCGACAAGGACAAGGCCGACAAACTGGCCAAGAAGCTGAAGAAGGGCAAGGGCTTCGACCTCGAAGACTTCCGCGATCAGCTGCAACAGATGAAGAACATGGGCGGCCTCGGCGGCCTCATGGACAAGCTGCCGAGCATCGGCGGCGTCAACCTGTCGCAAATGGGCAATGCCCAGAACGCGGCAGAGAAGCAGTTCAAGCAGATGGAAGCCATCATCAACTCCATGACCCCGGCCGAGCGCCGCGACCCTGAGCTGATCAGCGGTTCGCGCAAGCGCCGGATCGCCATGGGTTCCGGCACTCAGGTGCAGGACATCGGCCGCTTGATCAAGCAGCACAAGCAGATGCAGAAGATGATGAAGAAATTCACCGCCAAAGGCGGAATGGCGAAAATGATGCGCGGCATGGGCGGTATGTTGCCCGGCGGCGGCATGCCGAAAATGTGATTCAGGACACCATGACTTCGCCGGTCGTCGCACCGGCGCAGACCCTGCAAGGACGCAGGATCAACAGCAAACCCGCACTCGGCGGGAGCTGACTGGCCGTTTTCATCGACGGCTCTATATGCAAATCCGCACGGCATGCCATAGGCGCCGGAAAAAGTCATTTGCAAAAGTCCGGATATTCCTTAGAATATGCGGCCTTTCGGGCACCCATGCCCGCTGTGCATTTAGATTTGCAGCACCGACTACAGGAACGATGTTCACATGCTAACAATCCGTCTTGCCCTTGGCGGCTCCAAAAAGCGCCCGTTTTACCACCTGACCGTAACCGACTCGCGTAACCCGCGTGACGGCTCCCACAAAGAACAGGTTGGCTTCTTCAACCCTGTTGCCCGTGGTCAGGAAATCCGTCTGTCCGTGAACCAAGAGCGCGTAGCCTACTGGCTGAGCGTTGGTGCACAGCCTTCTGAGCGTGTTGCTCAGTTGCTGAAGGAATCTGCCAAGGCTGCAGCCTGAGCAGTATGAGCGCGACGCCAGAAAAAGCTGATGACCTGATCGTTGTCGGCAAGATTTTTTCGGTTCACGGCGTTCGCGGCGAGGTGAAGGTTTTTTCCTTTACCGATCCGATTGAAAACCTGTTGGACTACCGCAACTGGACGCTTCGGCGCGAAGGCGTGGTGAAACAGGTCGAGCTGGTCAGCGGCCGATCCACTCAAAAGGATCTGGTTGCCAAGCTCAAAGGCCTCGACGATCGCGATGAAGCCCGTCTTCTGAGCGGTTACGAGATTTGCATCTCGCGAAGCCTTTTGCCCAACCTGACAGGCGACGAGTACTACTGGTACCAGTTGCAGGGTCTGAGCGTCATCAACCAGGACGAGCAATTGTTCGGCAAGGTTGATCACCTGTTGGAGACCGGCGCGAACGATGTATTGGTGGTCAAGCCCTGCGCGGGCAGCCTGGATGATCGCGAGCGGTTGTTGCCCTACACAGAGCAATGCGTGCTGGCAATCGACCTGGATGCAGGCGTGATGCGGGTGGAATGGGACGCGGACTTCTAAGCAATGGCCAGCCTGCGCGTAGACGTCATTACGCTGTTCCCCGAGATGTTCTCGGCCATCAGTGAGTACGGCATTACCAGTCGTGCGGTCAAACAGGGGCTGTTGCAGCTGACCTGTTGGAATCCGCGGGATTACACGACGGATCGGCATCACACTGTGGACGATCGCCCGTTTGGCGGTGGTCCGGGCATGGTGATGAAGATCAAGCCCCTGGAAGATGCTCTGGTTCAGGCCAAGGCAGCAGCCGGGGAGGCGGCGAAGGTGATTTACCTGTCCCCCCAAGGCCGTCAACTGACTCAGTCGGCGGTACGCGAGTTGGCAAAATCGGATGCATTGATCCTGATTGCCGGCCGCTATGAAGGCATTGACGAGCGCTTTATTGAGGCTCATGTCGATGAAGAGTGGTCGATTGGTGACTATGTACTGTCTGGCGGCGAGCTGCCGGCCATGGTCATGATCGATGCGGTTACACGACTGCTGCCCGGAGCTTTAGGGCATGCGGATTCCGCTGAGGAAGATTCCTTTACGGATGGTCTGCTGGATTGCCCGCACTACACCCGACCTGAGGTGTATGCGGATCAGCGTGTTCCCGACGTGTTGCTAAGTGGCAATCACGCGCATATCCGGCGTTGGCGTTTACAGCAGTCCCTTGGTAGGACCTATGAACGACGCGCCGATCTTCTGGAAAGCCGCTCGCTTTCTGGAGAAGAGAAGAAGCTGCTCGAGGAATACATCCGCGAGCGGGACGATAGTTAACAACGTATCGATGGTAGATCAGTTGATTTACCTTAGGAGCACAGCATGACCAACAAAATCATCCTTGCACTCGAAGCAGAGCAGATGACCAAAGAAATCCCTACCTTTGCCCCAGGCGACACCATTGTCGTTCAGGTGAAAGTGAAGGAAGGCGATCGTTCCCGTCTGCAAGCGTTCGAAGGCGTTGTCATCGCCAAGCGTAACCGCGGCGTGAACAGTGCGTTCACCGTTCGTAAAATCTCCAACGGTGTTGGCGTAGAACGTACTTTCCAGACCTACTCCCCGCAGATCGACAGCATGGCTGTTAAACGTCGCGGTGACGTACGTAAAGCCAAGCTGTACTACCTGCGCGACCTGTCGGGTAAAGCAGCTCGCATCAAGGAAAAACTGGCTTAAGTCCAGCTTCCGATGCAGAAAAAAGCAGCCTACGGGCTGCTTTTTTGTTGCCTGCAATAAACTGCACCCACTGTAGGAGCTGCCGAAGGCTGCGATCTTTTGATCTTGCTTGTGTTTCGGGAGCCAGAAATCAGAGCCATTCTTCATGACCACCCGTGACCAGGAAATCCAGCGCCGTACCGAACTCTCGGTAACCCGCGTGACCAAAGCCGTCTTCCCGCCGACCACCAACCACCACAACACCCTGTTCGGCGGCACCGCGCTGGCGTGGATGGACGAAGTGTCGTTCATCACCGCCACGCGCTTCTGCCGCCTGCCGCTGGTGACTGTTTCAACCGACCGCATCGACTTCAACCACGCGATCCCGGCCGGCTCCATCGTCGAACTGGTCGGTAAAGTGATCAAGGTCGGCAATACCAGCCTCAAGGTCGAGGTGGAAGTGTTTGTCGAGAGCATGAGTTGTGATGGCCGCGAGAAGGCGATTCATGGGCAGTTCAGCTTTGTCGCTATTGATGATGACAAGCGGCCGGTGCCGGTGCTGCCTGGGTTTGCAGCCTGATCTGAAACCGAGTTGCGGCCTTCGCGAGCAAGCTCGCTCCCACAGGTTTTGTGTTCACCCCGGACACTGTGGGAGCGGGCTTGCTCGCGAATTCGTCAGATCAGGCGCCGCTGCTCTCAGGCTGGATCAACGCCAGCAACGTCCACCCGGATCCCGGTTTCAAAGCAGTCTCCGGCGTCACCACATGCACCCAGCCACTGTCATCGCGCATGAACAGCAGCGTCGCCCGATTGCCATGCAATGCCTGGTAATCCTCCCAACCGAAACCGTCCGTCAGCGTTGTGCTGTAGACCTCGGCGCGGTTGCTGATCAGGCTGGCCAGCTTGGCGTAGGTCAGCGCCTCGCTCCCCAGCTGATTGCCGCGATGTTCCAGGCTTGCCCGATGCTTGTCACTGCGACGACTTTCCTGACCACTGGCCAGACCAAACAGGCGTTGATGACCAAAGTCGTGTCGAAAACGCATCGCCGCCAGGGTGTTCAGTTCGCCCGACGGCGATAGCGCCAGCAGATGCCCCAGCCCCACCAGATCAAGATGCGCATCGGCATGCTGTGAAGCCGGGTTGCCAAAGTACGTCGGCAAACCCTCCATGCGCGCCGCACGAATATTCTCCCAGCTCGAATCGGTCAACAGTACGCGGCTGCCCAGTTGCTGCAATGACTTGCCCAGCAACCGCGCCGGGCCGTTGGCGCCGACGATCAGGAAGCCGCTCGGCGCCGGTTCGGCGACGTTAAGCAAACGTGCCAGTGGTCGAGCGGTTGCACTTTGCAGCACCACGGTGCCGATGATCACCGCGAAAGTCAGCGGCACCAGCAGCAGCGCACCTTCGTGCCCGGCTTGATCCAGACGAATCGCGAAAATCGCCGACACCGCCGCCGCCACGATCCCGCGCGGGGCGATCCAGCACAGCAGGGCGCGTTCACGCCAGCTCAGGCTGGAGCCGGCAGTGCTCAACAGCACGTTCAGCGGGCGCGCGATCAGTTGAATCACCAGCAGCAGAATCAGCACCAACGGCCCGAGGCCGATCAAGGCATGCAGGTCCAGCCGCGCCGCGAGCAGGATGAACAACCCGGAAATCAGCAGCACGCTGAGATTTTCCTTGAAGTGCAGGATATGCCGCACATCCACGCCCTTCATGTTCGCCAGCCACATGCCCATCAGCGTCACCGCGAGTAGGCCGGACTCGTGCATCACCTGATTGGATGCAATGAAGATCCCCAACACCGCCGCCAGCGAGGCGAGGTTATGCAGGTATTCCGGCAACCACTGGCGCCGGATGATGGTGCCCAGCACCCAGCCGCCGACCACCCCGAATACGCTGCCGCAGACAATCACGCCGCCGAAGGTCAACAGGCTCTGTTCGAGGCCGTTGCCCTCGGAGCGGGCGATGATGAAGCTGTAGACCACCACCGCGAGCAGGGCGCCGATCGGGTCGATGACGATGCCTTCCCAGCGCAGGATGTTGGCGATCGAGGCTTTCGGCCGCACCACCCGCAGCATCGGCACGATCACCGTCGGGCCGGTCACCAGCGTCAGGCTGCCGAACAGGATCGCCAGCAGCCAGTCGAAGCCGAGCAAAAAATGGGTGGCGACGGCAATCACCACCCAGGTCGTGAACGCGCCGATTGTCACCAGCCGATGCACGACGCTGCCGATCTCGCGCCATTCCGACAGGTGCAGGGTCAGACTGCCCTCAAACAGGATCAACGCTACCGCCAGCGACACCAGCGGCATCAGCAACGGGCCGAACATTTCCTGCGGGTCGAGCCAGCCCAGCACCGGCCCGGCGAGAATCCCGGTCAGCAACAGAAACAGAATCGCCGGCAGCTTCAGGCGCCACGCCAGCCACTGGCAACCCAACGCAGCGACGCCGATCCCGCCAAATGCCAAGAGAATTTGCTGCTCGTTCATTGAAGCTCCCTGTTCCTTGAAATTGCGGGCTATGAAAGACTAGCGGCCATTCCTACAGTTCACTCTACATTTGCGCACAGCCCCGGAGGTTGTGTGCCTTGAGCGCCCATGCCTGCCATCGACCATCCACTGATTGACCAATTCCTCGACGCCCTGTGGCTGGAAAAAGGCCTGTCCGACAACACCCGTGGCGCCTACCGCAGCGATCTGGCGCTGTTCAACGGCTGGCTGCAGGAGAAAAACCTCGAGCTGATCAATGCCGGTCGCGAGTTGATCCTTGATCACCTGTCCTGGCGCCTGGAGCAGAACTACAAACCGCGTTCCACCGCCAGATTTCTTTCCGGTGTGCGTGGCTTTTATCGCTATTTGCTGCGGGAGAAGCTGATTACGGTCGATCCGACCTTGCGCGTCGACATGCCGCAACTGGGTCGGCCTTTACCCAAATCATTGTCGGAAGCCGACGTCGAAGCGCTGCTCAAGGCGCCGGATCTGAGCGAAGCCATCGGCCAGCGTGACCGCGCCATGCTTGAGGTGCTGTACGCCTGTGGTCTGCGCGTGACCGAACTGGTCAGCCTGACGCTGGAGCAGGTCAACCTGCGTCAGGGCGTGCTGCGGGTGATGGGCAAGGGCAGCAAGGAGCGGCTGGTGCCGATGGGCGAGGAGGCGATTGTCTGGGTCGAGCGCTATATGCGCGATGGTCGCAGCGAGCTGCTCGGCGGGCGCCCCAGCGATGTACTGTTCCCCAGCCAGCGCGGCGAGCAAATGACCCGTCAGACCTTCTGGCACCGGATCAAGCATTGGGCCAAGGTCGCCGGGATCGGCAAATCGCTGTCGCCGCACACCTTGCGTCACGCCTTCGCCACGCACCTGCTCAACCACGGCGCCGATCTGCGGGTGGTGCAGATGTTGCTCGGGCACAGTGATCTGTCGACCACGCAGATCTACACCCATGTGGCCCGCGCGCGCTTGCAGGACCTCCATGCCAAACACCACCCAAGAGGCTGATGCAACCTTCAATGTTGGAGTCATTACCTGTGGCGAGGGGATTCATCCCCGACGGGCTGCGCAGCAGCCCCAAAAACTTTGCGTTCAATAAAATTCCAAAGTATCCATTTACGACCGCAGCGCCTGCATCGGGGATAAATCCCCTCACCACAATAATGTGTGCCAGTCAGCCTTGAGTGTCTTGTGTCAGGCGCATTCGGCCATGCGAGCCTTATGTGGTAGGCTTTGCCGGTTTGCACGATGGACGGTTATGACCCGGTGTTCCGGCACGGGCGTTCTGACCGTTTCATTTGTCCGCCTTCAGGAGTTCTCATGCGTCTGACCCAGATTTTCGCCGCCGCAGCCATTGCGTTGGTCAGCACCTTTGCCGTCGCCGATGACGCGGCCGACAAAGCCATTCGTCAAAGCCTGGAAAAACTCGAACTCGAGGTTCCGGTAGAAAGCATCAGCGCCAGCCCGTTGCCGGGCATGTATGAAGTCAAGCTCAAGGGCAGCCGCGTGCTGTACGCCAGCGCCGACGGCCAATACATCGTTCAGGGCTACCTGTTCCAGCTCAAGGACGGCAAACCGGTCAACCTGACCGAGAAGACCGAACGCCTGGGCATCTCCAAACTGATCAATGCCATTCCAGTGGCCGAAACCGTGGTTTACCCAGCCGTGGGCGAGACCAAATCGCACATCACCGTGTTCACCGACACCACCTGCCCGTACTGCCACAAGCTGCACGCCGAAGTGCCTGAGCTGAACAAGCGCGGCATCGAAGTGCGCTACGTGGCGTTCCCGCGTCAGGGCCTCGGCTCGCCGGGTGACGAGCAGTTGCAAGCCGTGTGGTGCTCGACCGACAAGAAAGCCGCCATGGACAAAATGGTCGATGGTAAGGAAATCAAGGCCGCCAAGTGCGCGAACCCGGTTTCCAAACAGTTCGCTTTGGGTCAGTCGATTGGCGTGAACGGCACACCGGCTATCGTTTTGGCCGACGGACAGGTCATTCCGGGCTACCAGCCGGCGCCACAAGTCGCCAAACTGGCGCTGGGCGCCAAGTAATTCGCATCGTCACGGTCAGCCTTTGACGATCATGGTCCGGCGGTAACTTCGCCGGGCCATTAATAGAGAGCCGCGAACACGCGGTTGTTTTCCGGCCGACCTTGCGTCGGCCGTTTCATGGGGAGTTCACAGTGAATCCGGTCAAAGTAGGCATCTGTGGGTTAGGGACCGTCGGTGGCGGTACCTTCAACGTACTTCAGCGCAACGCCGAGGAAATTGCTCGTCGTGCCGGGCGTGGGATCGAAGTGGCACAAATTGCCATGCGCACGCCAAAGCCTCAGTTCCAGACGACCGGTATTGCGATTACCAACGATGTCTTCGAAGTGGCCACGAACCCTGAGATCGACATCGTCATAGAGCTGATGGGCGGCTACACCGTTGCCCGCGAGCTGGTACTCAAGGCCATCGAGAATGGCAAGCATGTGGTCACCGCGAACAAGGCACTGATCGCCGTTCACGGTAATGAAATTTTCGCCAAGGCACGCGAGAAAGGCGTGATCGTGGCGTTCGAAGCGGCCGTGGCCGGTGGCATTCCGGTGATCAAGGCGATCCGTGAAGGCCTGTCCGCCAACCGCATCAACTGGGTCGCCGGGATCATCAACGGTACCGGCAACTTCATCCTCACCGAAATGCGCGAGAAGGGTCGCACCTTCGAAGACGTGCTGGCCGAAGCGCAAGCGCTGGGCTACGCCGAAGCCGATCCGACCTTCGACGTCGAAGGCATCGACGCCGCGCACAAGCTGACGATTCTGGCCTCCATCGCGTTCGGCATTCCGCTGCAATTCGACAAGGCCTACACCGAAGGCATCACCAAGCTGACCACCGCTGACGTGAATTACGCCGAAGCGCTGGGCTACCGCATCAAGCACCTCGGTGTGGCGCGCAGCACCGCTGCCGGCATCGAGCTGCGCGTACACCCGACGCTGATCCCGGCCGATCGCCTGATCGCCAACGTCAACGGCGTGATGAACGCCGTGATGGTCAACGGTGACGCTGCCGGTTCGACGCTGTTCTACGGCGCTGGTGCTGGCATGGAGCCAACCGCTTCGTCGGTGATCGCCGACCTGGTGGACGTGGTTCGCGCCATGACGTCCGATCCGGAAAACCGCGTGCCGCACCTGGCCTTCCAGCCGGACTCGTTGTCGGCGCATCCGATCCTGCCGATCGAAGCCTGCGAAAGCGCCTACTACCTGCGCATCCAGGCCAAGGACCATCCGGGCGTACTGGCTCAGGTGGCGAGCATCCTCTCGGAGCGCGGCATCAACATCGAGTCGATCATGCAGAAGGAAGTCGAGGAACACGACGGTCTGGTACCGATGATCCTGCTGACCCACCGCGTGGTCGAGCAGCGTATCAACGATGCGATCGCCGCCCTCGAAGCCCTGGCCGGCGTGAATGGTCCGGTTGTACGGATCCGCGTCGAGCACCTGAACTAAGTCGTTGTCCTGCAATGGCCCCGTGAAAGGGGCCACTGTTGTGCACACTCTCCATTGGAGTCAGTCATGCGTTACATCAGTACCCGCGGCCAGGCACCGGCCCTGAATTTCGAAGACGTCCTGCTGGCCGGTCTGGCCACTGACGGCGGTCTGTACGTCCCGGAAAACCTGCCACGTTTCACCCAGGAAGAAATCGCTTCCTGGGCCGGCCTGCCGTATCACGAGCTGGCCTTCCGCGTGATGCGCCCGTTTGTCACCGGCAGCATTCCTGACGCCGATTTCAAAAAGATCCTCGAAGAAACCTACGGTGTGTTCTCGCACAGCGCCGTTGCGCCGCTGCGTCAGCTCAACGGCAACGAGTGGGTGCTCGAGCTGTTCCACGGCCCGACCCTGGCGTTCAAGGACTTCGCCCTGCAACTGCTCGGTCGTCTGCTCGATTACGTGCTGGAAAAGCGCGGCGAGCGCGTGGTCATCGTCGGTGCCACCTCGGGTGACACCGGTTCGGCCGCCATCGAAGGCTGCAAGCACTGCGAAAACGTCGACATCTTCATCCTGCACCCGCACAACCGCGTGTCCGAAGTGCAGCGTCGGCAGATGACGACGATTGTCGGCGAGAACATCCACAACATCGCCATCGAAGGCAACTTCGATGACTGCCAGGAAATGGTCAAGAACAGCTTCGCCGACCAGAGCTTCCTCAAGGGCACGCGTCTGGTGGCGGTGAACTCGATCAACTGGGCGCGGATCATGGCCCAGATCGTCTACTACTTCCACGCAGCCCTGCAGTTGGGCGGCCCGGCGCGTTCGGTGGCGTTCTCGGTGCCGACCGGCAACTTCGGCGACATCTTCGCCGGTTACCTGGCGCGCAACATGGGCCTGCCGATCAACCAGTTGATCGTCGCGACCAACCGCAACGACATCCTGCACCGCTTCATGAGCGGCAACCAGTACGTCAAGGAAACCCTGCACGCCACGCTGTCGCCGTCGATGGACATCATGGTTTCGTCGAACTTCGAACGCCTGCTGTTCGACCTGCACGGTCGTAACGGCGCGGCGATTGCCGGGCTGATGGATTCGTTCAAGCAGGGCGGTGGTTTCAGCGTCGAGCAAGAGCGCTGGACCGAAGCCCGCAAGCTGTTCGACTCGCTGGCCGTGGATGACGCGCAAACCTGCGAAACCATCGCCGAAGTCTACGCGCAATGCGGCGAAGTGCTGGACCCGCACACCGCCATCGGCGTCAAGGCCGCGCGCGAATGCCGCCGCAGCCTGGACATCCCGATGGTGATCCTGGGTACCGCACATCCGGTGAAATTCCCGGATGCCGTGGAGAAAGCGGGTGTAGGAAAAGCTCTCGAACTGCCTGCACATCTTTCTGATTTGTTTGAGCGAAACGAGCGCTGCACCGTTCTGCCAAACGAGCTGAAAGCCGTACAGGCCTTTGTCAGCCAGCACGGCAACCGCGGCAAGCCGCTGTAAGCCGAAAAAGCTGTCACATTTTGAAGCCCGTCTCCTGACGGGCTTTTTTGTTTCTGCTGCCACACTGCTCGGGTTTTCGCCCATGAAGGACGGGTGAGTCGATCACGAAGGAAGTGGCAATGCTGTTTGAAAGAGGATGGAAACACGCCCTGAAGCGGGTTTTTCTGTTGTGCCTGTTGGTTGGCTGGCGCGTGGGCGTTGCGGCGCATCTGGCGCATGATGAAGAGCAGTTGAACATCGGCACCGTTGTGCTGAGTGAAGCCGAGCGGCAATGGGTTCGCGATAACCCGACGGTGATCGTGGCGGCGGAGCAGTACCCGTTGTACCTGTTTCTGGATGAGCATGGTCATTGGAGCGGCTTGAACAATGATGTGCTCAAACGCATCAGCGCCATGACCGGGTTGCAATTCGTTTACCGGGAGTCGTTTTCCACCGCGCAGATGCTCGAACGCCTGGAAACCGGTGCCGCAGACATGAGCACGACCCTGGCGATGAATGATGAGCGCCGGTTGAGCCTGGATTTCAGTCATGCCTTTGGCGGTGCCGGCTGGGTATTTGTCGGCCGCGCCAGCGAGCCTGGAGTGCAATCGCTGGAGCAGTTGGCCAAACGGGTGCTGGTGTTGCCGGGTCGGCATGCGCTGGAGGGGGTGATCCGACGCGATTATCCGTCCATCGAATTACGTTCGGTGAAAACCTATGCCGAGGCACGGGCGCTGGTCGAAAGCGGTGAGGCCTATGCCACCATCGAAAACGAAATCGGTGCGCAGCTCTATCCCTCAGGCTTGCTGAAGGTTGGCGAATTGCTGGAGGGAAAATGGGAGGCGGATCTTCTGGCCGTGCGCAAGGGGCAGCCGCAATTGCTGAGCATCCTGAACAAGGCGCTTGAAGCGTTCCCGGCTTCCGAACTGCGGGCCATTCGCCTGAACTGGCTGGGCGGCATCGGGCCGAAACCAGCTGCTGCGGGCTGGCAACACTGGTCGCGTTTGGGCTACTGGGGTGTGTTTGTGGTGGGGGCTTTTTGTGGGTTGTCGCTGTTATGGCATCGGCGAATGGCGGCGCTGATCAAACAGCATCGAGACGTGCAAAGCCAGCTCGGTGATCAATTGGTCTTCCAGCGCGCGCTGATAGACGCCATGCCTGACCCGGTGTTCGTTCGCGACCTGGAAGGGCGTCTGATCCTCTGTAACAAAAGCTACGAAGAGGCGTTGTCGATCCGCTTTGAGCAGGTGCAGGGGTGTCGCTTGATCGACGTCGATGCCCTGCCGCGTGCCACCGCCGGCATGCTGCATGAGGAGTTCATGATTCAGCTGAGAACCCGCCGAACCCGCTTCAGCAGACGTCGCCTGCAATTCAAGCAGGGTAATCGCGACATCTATCAATGGACGGTGCCGTTTTACTGTGCCAGTGGGGAGTTGCGAGGCCTGCTCGGCGGGTGGACGGACATCACCCGGCGTGATGCGGCAACGACGGGACATCCGCATTGATATAGGGAAATTTCCTATATCACGCGTTTCCTTTTCCGATGGGGGACTGAAGGAGGCTGCCCTAAAGTGGGCAGCAACTGCGGACGAGTCCGCGATTGCCGTTTCAGAGGTCGTCCATGCGCTCGCTCAAAGTACTGATTCTCGAACCCGATCCTTATCGAATGATGGCGTTGCACCAGATGCTCAATGCGGTCGGTATCTACGACGTGCTGACAGCGCCGTCGCTGGCGTCCGCAAAGTGCTCGCTGGAGCGCCGCACCCGGGTCGACATAGCGATTTGCGATCCGCAACTGCGCGGCGGAGAGGGCCTGGCGCTGATCCGTCATCTGGTGGCCGGGCGGGAAGCGCGGGCGCTTATCCTGCTGGGGCGTGTGGCACCCGGCCTGCTGAGTGATCTCGAAAGCCTGCTGCACCAGCAGGAGCTGAAACTCCTGGGGCGTTTGCAAACGCCGGTCTCGGCGGTGCTGATGCGCGGGCTGCTGGACAGCTACCTGCAAGCGGCAGCCCATCCGGCGGGGGCTTGAGCCGATGGTTATGTTTCTGTCATCTTCACCGTGCATGCTCTGACAGACCGCTAACTGCTCCGGGAGCAGCGCGGTATTCAGAACTTTCTTCTCGGGCCGGTGGTCATTTATTGTGAACACGCCCCAGGCACAATGTTTTCGGACTATTGAGTGGAGATCGAGATGGAAAGTATCAGTCTATTGCTCGGTGAGGCTCTGAGCCCGTATCAGGTGACGTTGACTCCGTGTGGCGCCCATGGCGAATGCCTGGTGACGCTGAAGAACAGCAACGGCGCCCTCGTGGTGGAGCGCGAATTCAATCAGGCGCAGTTGAGCGACAAACGCCTGCTGACAGATGTGGTTGACGGTTTGCACCGTGACGTCCTGATCGCCGAAGGGCGGCTGGAGCCCTGTGTGATTGCGGCCTTGCGCAATGCGGCGCTGGATAAGCGTGCGGCCCTGTAAAGATGAAATATTTTTTGTGGGAACCTTCCTGCATCCCCGTCAGTCAGACCCCATAACAGCAGGATCAAGCATTGTGCTCCGGTGCTTGTCGCTTGCTGCTACGGGTCTTTAAGCAGACCGCGTTTAACCCCGAGTTGTCTCCCCACTGCTCGGGGTTTCTTTTTGCCCGCAGGTTTTACTGCGTGGCCTGTTGCTCGAAAAAAATCCGCGCCTGTTGCAGATAATCCGTGCGCATTTCGGGGTCCAGCCAGTCGGCATACGACTGGTTCAGTTGCTCGTGGGGCAGGGTACGCAGCAGTTGGTTGATCTCACTGATCGCCTGACGGCCCTGAGGAGTATCGGAACACCCGACAAAGCCAGACAGATACTTGCCGGTGCCGCGAATCGGAAAGAACACCAGTTCGTCTTCGGCAATTTGCGCCTGCTGCGCCTGATAGCGGATCTCCGGCCAGTAACCCAGCACCACTTGCAGACGCCCCAGGCGCTGCATCGACAGCAGGCTGCTCAGGGCGTCGTTGCCATAATGCGGCGTCAACGCACTGCCGGGAGCCTGCTTGAGCAGACTGTCGAGATACTCGCCGTAACTGCGTTCCGCGACAACTCCGACCTTGATCTCGCCATTGGCCAGAAATGCCGGCAGATCGACTTCACCGTCGATCAGGTACGGCGCCAGTACGTCGCGATCTTTCTGACGCACCACCAGGCCATTACTGACAGCGCGAAACGCCGGGATAGAGAAAGTGATCCATTGCGTGCGCTCCTTGCTCCAGATCAGCGACGGATCGCAGGTGAAGGACGGCTCGTGCAGCATCTGCATGCCGCGGGCGCGATTGACCCGCATCAGCGTGTGTTCGTATTGCGGCATGCCGGCGATCAGCATCGGCATCAGTTGATCGATGACGCCCTGGCCCTTTTTCGGGCCTTCGAAGATGGTCAGGGGCGGCAGGTCGCGCAGCAACCAGACCAGCGTGGGTTTCGCTTGCGCCCAGGCGGGCAGGGCGAGCAGAAACAACAGGCCGAACAGCCGCCACGTCCACCAGTGGTGGGCGCGGTTGGCGTCCGATGTCTGCCGATGTTTCAGCTTAGATAGCTCCGTCTGCGCGCAACCGGGCGATCTGCTGTTCGTCGTAGCCAAGATCGTGCAGTACCTGCGCATTGTGTTCACCGAGTTGCGGTCCGACCCATTCGGAAGTACCCGGTGTCTCGGAGAGTTTCGGCACAATGCCCGGCATCTTGAAAGGCTTGCCGTCCGGCAGCTTCGCCTGCAGGAACATTTCCCGGGCGAGGTACTGCGGATCGCTGAACATGTCCTCGGCACTGAAGATCCGGCTGGCCGGCACTTCCGCCTGATTGAGCAGGTCGAGCACGCTTTGCAGCGGCAGCGAATTGACCCAGCGGTCGATCACGCCATACAACTCGTCGCGGCGACTGTCGCGCCCGTCGTTACTCGCCAGTGTCGGGTCGTTGGCCAGATCCTCGCGGCCGATGATCAGCATGAAGCGCTTGAAGATTGCGTCGCCATTGGCACCGATCTGCACATGCTTGCCGTCGGCGCTGGTATGGATCGATGACGGTGTGATGCCCGGCATGATGTTGCCCGTGCGCTCGCGGATGAAGCCGAACACGTCGAACTCCGGCACCATGCTTTCCATCATGGCGAAAATCGCCTCGTACAACGCGACATCGACCACTTGGCCGAGACCGCCGTTGACCTCGCGGTGACGCAGCGCCATCAGCGCGCCGATCACGCCCCACAACGCGGCAATCGAATCACCGATGGAGATTCCGGTGCGCACCGGGGGCCGGTCGTCGAAGCCGGTGATGTAGCGCAAACCGCCCATGGACTCGCCGACCGCGCCGAAGCCCGGTTGATCCTTCATCGGCCCGGTCTGGCCGAACCCCGAGAGGCGCACCATCACCAGTTTCGGATTCAGCGCGTGCAGGGTTTCCCAGCTCAGCCCGAGTTTTTCCAGCACACCGGGGCGAAAGTTTTCGATCAGGATGTCGGCTTCGCCCAGCAGTTTTTTCAGGATCGCCAGGCCCTCGGGGTGCTTGAGGTTCAGGGTCAGCGACTTCTTGTTGCGCGCCTGGACGAACCACCACAGCGAGGTGCCTTCATACAATTTGCGCCACTTGCGCAGCGGATCACCGCCGTCGGGCGATTCGATCTTGATCACTTCGGCGCCGAACTCGCCGCAAATGCGCGAGGCAAACGGCCCGGCAATCAACGTACCCAATTCAATGACTTTCACACCGCTGAGCGGTTTGTTGGCGAACGGCATACTGAATCCTGTAGGACAAGGCTGAGCGGATACAGCGTTTTAACATAGCCGGCTGTCAGACGCCGCAGGTTGATCGCCATCAATTCGATGATTGCCTACGGCATCGGTTAGACTTGCCGACTTTCCTCGTATCAAGAAGCCCGTTCATGGCCCAGCCGTCTACCACGTACAAATTCGAACTGAACCTCACTGACCTCGACCGCAGCGTCTACGAGAGCGTCAAGCAGACCATCGCCCGTCACCCTTCGGAAACCGAAGAGCGCATGACCGTGCGGCTGCTGGCCTACGCCCTCTGGTACAACGAACTGCTGTCGTTTGGCCGTGGTCTGTCGGACGTGGATGAACCTGCGCTGTGGGAAAAAAGCCTGGATGACCGCGTTCTGCACTGGATCGAAGTTGGTCAGCCAGACGCCGATCGTCTGACCTGGTGCTCGCGTCGCACCGAACGCACCAGCCTGCTGGCCTATGGCAGTCTGCGCGTGTGGGAAGGCAAAGTGGTGCCGGTGGCGAAGAACCTGAAAAACGTCAACATCGCCGCCGTGCCGCAGGAAGTACTGGAAACCCTGGCCAAGGACATGCCGCGCGTCATCAAGTGGGACGTGATGATCAGCGAAGGCACGATCTTCGTCACTGACGACCGTGGTCAGCACGAAGTCCAGCTGGAATGGCTGGCCGGTGAACGCGGCTGATCCTGCGCCGCTTACTGATTAATCCCACGTATTCAAGAGAAGTTTCCGTTAGCCCATGCGTATTGATCCTCGACCGTTGCCTGCCACGCTGCCGTTTCTCGGTGACCTGCCACCTTTGCTGACCCGTTTGTACGCGGCGCGGGGTGTGCAGTCCGAGGCGGAGCTGGATAAAAGTCTGGCGCGGCTGATTCCGTTCCAGCAGCTCAAGGGCATCGAGGCGGCGCTGGATCTGCTGGTGACGGCGCTGGAGCAGCGTCAACGGATTCTGATCGTCGGTGACTTCGACGCCGATGGCGCGACGGCCAGTACGGTCGGCGTGCTCGGCTTGCGTCTGCTGGGCGCGGCGCATGTCGATTATCTGGTGCCGAACCGCTTCGAATACGGCTATGGCCTGACCCCGGAAATCGTCGAAGTCGCCCTGACCCGCGAACCGCAGTTGCTGATCACCGTCGACAACGGCATCTCCAGTGTCGAGGGCGTGGCGGCGGCGAAGAAGGCCGGGCTCAAGGTGTTGATCACCGACCACCACTTGCCCGGCGATGAACTGCCGCAAGCCGATGCGCTGGTCAACCCGAACCAGCCGGGCTGTGAGTTTCCGAGCAAGGCGCTGGCCGGGGTCGGGGTAATTTTCTACGTGTTGATGGCCTTGCGCGCGCGCCTGCGCAGTCTCGGCTGGTACGAGAGCAAGCCGCAGCCGAACATCGGCGAACTGCTGGATCTGGTGGCGCTGGGCAGCGTTGCCGACGTGGTGCCGCTGGACGCCAACAACCGGATTCTGGTGCATCAGGGCCTCGAGCGGATTCGCGCCGGGCGTGCCCGTCCGGGGATCAAGGCGATTCTTGAAGTGGCCAAGCGTGACGCCGCGCGAATCACTTCCACCGACCTTGGATTTATCGTCGGCCCGCGCCTGAACGCGGCGGGGCGCCTGGACGACATGAGCCTCGGCATTGAATGCCTGCTCACTGCCGACGCCAATCTGGCGCGGGAAATGGCCGCGCAACTGGACGGCATGAATCAGGATCGCAAATCCATCGAGCAGGGCATGCAGCGCGAGGCGCTGGCCCAGCTCAAGGACTTGCCGGTGGAATCGATGCCGTTCGGCCTGTGTCTGTTCGATCCCGAGTGGCATCAGGGCGTGATCGGCATTCTCGCCTCGCGGATGAAAGAGCGTTATTTCCGCCCGACCATTGCCTTCGCCGATGCTGGCGACGGGCTGCTCAAGGGCTCGGGGCGTTCGGTGCAGGGTTTCCACATTCGCGATGCCCTAAGCGTGGTGGCGGCGCAGCATCCGAACCTGATCGCCAAGTACGGTGGCCACGCGATGGCGGCCGGTCTGACTTTGCCGCAAGAGAATTTTCCGCTGTTCGCCGAAGCTTTCGATGCCGAAGTGCGTCGGCAACTTCGTGAGGAGGACCTGACCGGGCGCATGCTTTCGGATGGCACGCTGGCGGTCGAGGAATTCCATCTGGAACTGGCCCGCGCCCTGCGCCATGCCGGGCCTTGGGGCCAGCACTTCCCGGAGCCGCTGTTCCACGGCGTGTTCCAGTTGGTCGAGCAGCGGGTGGTCGGCGAGCGGCACCTCAAAGTGGTGCTGAAAAGCGAGTGCGGGTCGGTGAAGCTGGATGGCATCGCTTTCGGCATTGACCGTGATGTCTGGCCGAACCCGACCATTCAGTGGGTCGAGCTGGCCTACAAACTCGACGTCAACGAATTTCGGGGCAACGAGACGGTGCAACTGATGATTGCCCACATCGAACCGCGCTGACGCCATTCGCGAGCAGGCCCGCTCCCACAGGTACAGTGTTGCCCTTGTGGGAGCGGGCTTGCTCGCGAAGGCGCTCTTTCACACACAGAATTACTCTGAACCCTCCCTCATCCCCGGTTGTCGACTAGGCTCTAAGCACTGCTTGATTGGCCTTGTGACGTCTTGTCGATTTTTTTGCCCGCGGGGGCGGGTGCTGCACCATTTCCTGTCACTCGTCGACTTTTCAAACAGAACCCTGGAGCCTGCCCACTGATTTGAGAGGTGCCCCATGAGTCTGCTGCTCGAACCCTTTACCCTTCGCCAACTGACCCTGCCCAACCGCATCGCCGTGTCGCCGATGTGCCAGTATTCCAGCGTCGACGGTCTGGCCAACGACTGGCATCTGGTGCACCTGGGCAGCCGCGCAGTGGGCGGTGCCGGCCTGATTTTCACCGAGGCCACGGCGGTCACCGCCGACGGGCGGATCACCGCCGAAGACCTCGGTTTGTGGAACGACGAACAGATCGAACCGCTGCAACGCATCACCCGTTTCATCACGGCTCAGGGTGCGGTTGCTGGCATTCAACTGGCCCATGCCGGGCGCAAGGCCAGCACCCATCGGCCATGGATCGGCAAACACGGTAGCGTCAAGCCGGAGGATGGCGGCTGGACCCCGGTCGGGCCGTCGCCGATTGCCTTCGACCCACAGCACACGCAACCCAAGCAGCTGGATGAAGGGCAAATCGCCGAAGTCATCCAGGCCTTCGTCGCTGCGGCCAAACGTGCGTTGACCGCAGGTTTCAGCGTGGTCGAGGTGCATGCCGCCCACGGTTATCTGCTGCATCAGTTTCTGTCGCCGCTGAGCAATCAGCGCCGCGATCAATACGGTGGTTCGTTCGAAAACCGTATTCGGCTGGTCTTGCAAGTCACCGAGGCCGTGCGCGAGGTCTGGCCGCAAGAGTTGCCGGTGTTTGTCCGGGTTTCGGCCACCGACTGGGTCGAAGACGGCTGGAACCCGGATGAAACCGTGGAGCTGGCGCGCCGCCTCAAGGCATTGGGAGCGGATCTGATCGACGTCTCCTCCGGTGGTACCGCCGCCAACGCCGAGATTCCCGTGGGGCCGGGTTATCAGACGCGCTTCGCCGAACGGGTGCGCAAGGAGTCCGGCATCGCCACCGGCACCGTCGGCATGATTACCGAGCCGGCGCAGGCCGAGCACATTCTGCGCACCTGTCAGGCCGACATCATCTTCCTCGCTCGCGAGCTGCTGCGTGACCCTTACTGGCCGCTGCATGCCGATGATGATCTGGGTGGAGGCAAAGCGGTATGGCCTGCGCAGTATCAGCGCGCGACCCATCGTGATCAGCCGATTCACGAATCCGATCTGCGCGATTGATTTCAAACCGGCGCAACGTCTATAAACCCGCCATTGAACCGGCGGGTTTTTTCTTGCCTGCCATTTGCCAAGGAAGTCGAGCATGTTGATCGAGCGAGAACTGACCGAACCCGACTTGCCGTTGCTGGCGCAGATCGACCGCAGCGAGCTGGTGGAGGAATGTTATCGGCTGGAAAAAGGTGAGCTGATTCTGTACCCGGTGCATTTCGACATGCGTGGCTGGCCGGAAGGCGAAGCTGAGGGAAACGCGCTGGCGCTGGAGAAGTGCTTGCGGCGCGGTGGCTGGTTGTACGGGGTTTTCGATGGGCAGGCGCTGATCGCGGCGGTGGTTGTGGATAACCGGGTTATTCACAATCAGGGGTTGAGCATGCGCCAGTTGAAGTTTCTGCACATCAGCCGGGATTACCGCGGGCAAGGGCTGGGGGCGAAGTTGTTTGCGCTGGCTTGTAAGCAGGGTCGGCGATTCGGTGCCGAGGCGTTGTATGTTTCAGCGACTGAATCGCGCAACACTGTGGAGTTTTATCAGCGTCAGGGTTGCCGGTTGGTTGATCAGGCGGATCCAGAGTTGTTTGATCAAGAACCCAGAGACATTCATCTGTATTGCCCACTGACCTGACGCAGTTTCTTCAATAACCGATGTTGAATGTTCTGACGCATTCGCGAGCAAGCCCGCTCCCACCCTGGTTCTGTGTCGGTCGCAAACTGTGTGATCGACCGGGATCCAGTGTGGGAGCGGGCTTGCTCGCGAAGAGGCCCTTACAGGCGCCTCAAATCATCAAGGATATTTGCGCTTGTCCGGCGCCGGCGGGAAGTACTGGTACAACCAGGTCTCGCTCAATGTGCGGTCATTGGTGCGGATGAACAGGCGCAGTTCCACCGGATCGACACTGTCGCTGGTCGGGTACCAGTCGAACAGGATCCGGTAACCCTTGATGTCATCGAGCACCAGCACGCTGAAGTCTTGCACCTTGCCGTTGGAGCAGGTGACCACCGGTTCGATCCCGGTGCCCTGCGGCAGGCGATCGAGACCGCCACCGGTGAAGTCCACGGCAAAACGTCGCGCCCAGACCGGCGGGTAATGCTCGCCTGGTGCCCAGCCTTCGACGAAACCACCCATACCCGACCGGGTCGCATGCACTCGCGCCAGCGGCGTGCCGACCGGTGGCAGGGCGCTCCAGTAGAGCTTGTAGCCATAGTTCAGCGAGTCGCCGGCGGCCACTGGCTTCTTCGGCGTCCAGAACGCGACGATGTTATCGAGCGTTTCGCCGGTGGTAGGAATTTCCAGCAGATCGATGGAGCCTTCGCCCCACGCGGTTGTAGGCTCGACCCACAGGCTCGGGCGTTTGCTGTACCAGTCAACGGTGTCCTGATAGTTGGCGAATTCGTGGTCGGTCTGCACCAGACCGAAGCCCTTCGGATCGGTGTCGGCGAACGCGTTGAACTGCAGGGTCGCTGGGTTGTTCAGCGGACGGCAGATCCACTCGCCGTTGCCACGCCACATCGCCAGGCGATCGGAGTCGTGAATCTGCGGGTGGATGGTGTCGCACATGCGGCGTTCGTGGGTGCCGCAGCTGAACATGCTGGTCATTGGCGCGATGCCCAGTTGTTCGATGGCGGTACGCGCGTTGATGTGGGCGTCGATCTCCATCACCACGCGCTCGGCCTGGCAATCGATGTCGAAGCGGTAGGCACCGGTGGCGCTCGGCGAGTCGAGCAGCGCATAGACCACAAAACGCGTGGCGTTCTGATCCGGGGTCTCGAACCAGAATTTAGTGAAGTCCGGGAATTCTTCGCGCTTTTTCGCGTAGGTGTCGACGGCCAGGCCGCGAGCGGAGAGGCCATATTGGCCAGTCGCATCCACCGCGCGGAAATAACTGGCGCCGAGGAACGACACCACGTCATGGCGATCCAGCTCCGGCGCCTTGAACAGCTTGAAACCGGCAAAGCCCAGGTCACCTTTGAGCTGCTGGGTATCGACCGAGGTGTTCTCGTAATTGAACAGCGTCGGGCGGAAATGCACCTCGCGCGCGGTGCGGGTCTTCGGATCGACGCTGTACATGCGCACCGGCTGGCGGAAACCCATGCCGACGTGGAAGAACTGCACGTCCAGCTGACCCTTGTTCTCTTTCCACAGCGAATGATCGCCGTCGTAGCGGATCGCGTTGAAGTTCTGCGGGGTCATGGTCGCCAGCGTTGGCGGCAGCACCTGTTTGCTGTCCTGATAAGCCGAGCCGGCCAGTTGCTTGGCCTGGCGCTTCAGCGCTTCGAAGTCGAAAGCCTGGGCCTCGCCATCGGCGGCGCCACCATTGGCTGCCCAGGCACGGGCGGCCAGCAGGCCGGAAGCCGAGAGACCGGTGTAAGCCGCAATGGCCATCGACGCTTTGAGCAAATTCCTGCGGTGCATAAATACAACCTGTCGTGAGCAATCCCGCGCCGTTCCTGGCACGTGCTGGATCAGAAATTACGGTTCGGACAAGCCTTCGGCCAAACGCAACGGACTATAAACAGATGCCGGCTAGCTTAAACGGTTCGCTCGCCGAGCAAAATTCGTTGATTCACAGTGACAGAGTGTCAATGAAACAAGACATGTCGGTTAAAAATCTGACAGGGCGTTCTGATTTATGCGGCATATCTGCTTTTTTCGACTAATTACTCTAAAAACCGCTTTTCAGCGCCGATTTAATTTCTATTCTATGGGCATGACCGGTGTTGACCGGTAGGGCACACGGCGCTGCTGTAAGGGGCAGGGCGATGTGGTGGTTTAGCAATTCTTTGAAGTATTGAAGGACATCGTCCATGGCAAAAATACAAGGTATCGCCGAAATGCTCGGCATCTTCCCCTGCCTCGGCAGCGGCCGTAGAAGGCGTCGTTTGAGTTCTGAAGAGCTGAAGCTGGTGGAACGTTATCGCGAGTTGTCGGAGAGTGACCGGATAGCGATGCGGTATCTGGTGGATGCGATGCGCAGTGTTTCGCGGTTTTGAGTGGAAATAAAAAGGGGCGGACTGAAAGGTCCGCCCCTTTTTATTTGGATCAGCTACACGTTCCCAGGACTGGATACGGCCGCTGGCCGCGCATCAACTCCGGCACATCCCGCCATTTGACCCACGCCTGCTGTTGCCAGTGCAGCAGCGGTACGGTAACGCCTGCCCAATGCATTGAGCTCAAGCTCGGGTGGTTTTCCACAGGGTTTGATTGAGTTTCGCGCAGCATCGGGATGACTTCATGGCTCAGCCATTGGCGCAGGTGTCGGTTTTCCGGGACGAAGTGATGGACGAGCAGGGCGAACAGGCCGGACTCGCTGACCATCGCGCAATCGATGATTTCGCCGTCCCGACGCAGGAGGACATGGCGACGCTGGTCGGGATCGAGTTTCAGGGTGAGGCGTTCGTTCAGGGGGTAACCCATCAAGCGACCGAGATCTTGCACGCAGAACCAGGCTTCGTGGTCTTGCATGAAGGCGTGGAGGAAGCGGTTGTGGCGGGTGAAGGCGGTGGGGGTGAAGAAAGCGGAGCTTTCAGAAGGAATTTGTACATGGTTAGGCATTTTTCGACTCCAATATTGAGAATAGAGCCGCCACTCAAATGAGTGCGGTCACGCCGTTTTGATATTTATTCCGGCTCCGACACCGGGCCGCTGATTTCGCCGCCGAGAGAAAGCCTATCGGCTAGCAACCTACGACGCCAAGTCGGTTCTATCGATACCTTCTGTAGGAAAGAGGATTTATAGCTGAGGGTCGTATCTGTAGGAAATGCCTGTTTTTGCATTGGCGCCAGCGAGACCGCCCCTCACCAGTGTTTTTTCCGTTATTTGTTTGAATATTGCGCATCGTTGCAGATGCCGGCCCGTCGTTTCAGGGCTCAAAGGATTGTGACGAATAAAGGAGAATTCAATGAAGGTATCTCTCAAGCAGATCAACGGCCCTTGGGATCAGGGCTGGGTGCTGGACAAACACATGGTAAGTAGTACCTTTCTTGGCAACGATGATCGCGGACACCCATGCTTCGATAATCAGCGTACTGAGATTGGTGAGGCGACCTACCAGCTCAAATACCAGAAGGATTGGACTCAGGTCAGTCCACTTGCCCAGGCAGTAGCGACAAATGTGTTCCCAAAACTGAACCAGGTCGGGTTTGTAGTGCCTATGCCCGCTTCAAATATTCGTCAGCGACAACCGGTGACTGAAGTTGCCCTGGCGTTGGGACGAATTATCGGTCGGCCGGTTTTCACGGATTTGCTTCGAAAAGCGACCACGGGAAAGTCGCTCAAGGATTTACATTCCAAAGCCGACAAGGTTGCCGCGATTGGAGACAGTTTCACTGTCAATGATGAAATCACCACCGATGGATGCTGGAATGTTTTGGTTGTAGATGATTTGTTTGATAGCGGAGCGTCGATGGACGCGGCCTGTGCTGTTCTGCGTAAATATCCGAAAGTAGGGAAAATTTATGTCGCAGCGCTAACTTGGAAGTGAATTCAATGACCACTGTATTTATTGCTGGCTCTATCAACATCAAGAACCTTGATCCGAAGGTTAAAGAGCGCATCAATAATATCGTCGCGTCAGATTTTGAGGTGGTGGTTGGGGATGCAGGTGGCGCCGATACCTCCATTCAGGAGTACCTGCTGAGTCTCGAACGATCCAAAACCACGGTGTTCTGCAGCGGTTCTGCTCCTAGGAATAATCTTGGACAGTGGCCCGCCAGAACAGTCGACTCCAAGCATTCCAAGGGGTCGAGAGCCTTCTTCACCGAGAAAGACGTCGTCATGGCCGAAGCAGCTGACTACGGTTTGATGATCTGGGACGCAAAGAGCACCGGCACGCTCAGCAACGTCATTGAACTGTTGTCGAGAAAGAAGAAGTCGCTTGTCTTCGTCAACAAGGAAAAGGAATTCAAAGTGGTCGGAGACGTCAGTCAGCTCGAAGAGTTGATTGCATTCATGTCCGATCACGCCAAGCAAAAAGCCAATGAAAAAATCAGGTTGTTCGATCGTATTTCGTTACTGAAGCACGATCAGGCAGAGCTTTCTTTTTGATGACTTTTCTCGTCTTTGCTGAACCCCGACACTTTGTCGGTGCCGGGGTCAGAAGCGCTTAGCGACTCACCTTCCAAGCATCCCCAGCCGGCGCCTTCCCATGGTCATACGGCTTGCCAATCCACATATAAATCAACCCCAGTCCAATCACGATCACCGTGCTCAACACCATCGCATAGTTCACGTACCACGCCGCATCCGGCGTGCGTGGCCAGGCCATGTTGATGATTGCGCCGACGCCATACACCAGCGCGCCGATGTTCACTGGCCAGCCCCACGCGCCGAGGGTGAATTTGCCGCTGGGTTTCCAGCCTTTCATCCGCGCATACAAAGCAGCCAGTACGATCATCTGGAATGCGAGGTAGATGCCGATAGCGGCGAAGCTGACGATGGTGGCCACGGCGTCTTGCAGGAAGAAGCCGAGGGCGATGATCAGGGCGGGCAGGACGCCGGACACGAACAGCGCGGCAACGGGCACCTGAGTGGTAGGAGAAATCTTTTTCAGCAGTCGGCTGCCGATGACCATTTCATCGCGAGCGTAGGAGTACAGCAGACGACTCGCCGCAGCCTGCAGGCTGATGACGCAGGAGATGAAGGAAATCATTACCACGCCCATCACCACTTTCGAGCCGACCGGGCCGAAGGCGTTGTTGAGGATGGTGGTGACCGGGTCCTTGTCGGTGCCGTTGATCACCGCTTGCATGTCCGGCACGGCGAGGATCAGCGCCAGGCAGGCGAACATCGCCGCGATGCCTCCGATGTAGATGGTCATGCGCATGGCCACCGGGATTTTTGCACTGGGGTTCGGGGTTTCTTCGGCGACGTCGCCGCAAGCCTCGAAGCCGTAGTAGAGGAACATCCCGGCCAGTGACGCGGTGAGGAACGCCGGCAGGTATGAGCCATCGACGCTGATGTCGAAAGTGTTGAACAGCACGCTCAGCGGTTGGTGGCGCTCGAAGATCAGCAGGTACACGCCGACGATCACCGCGCCGACCAGTTCGCAGAGGAAGCCGAACATGGCGATACGAGCCAGCACTTTGGTGCCGCTCAGATTGACCAGCGTGGCGAACAAGGTCAGCACCAGCGCGATGACGATGTTGGTGTTGTTGCTCGGCTCAAACCCGAGCATCGCCGCCAGATACGGGCCGGCACCGACGGCCACCGCCGCGATGGTCACGCACAGGGCGATGGAGTAGATCCAGCCGACCATCCACGCCCATTTTTTGCCGACCAGACGTCGCGCCCATGGATAAACGCCGCCGGAAATCGGGAACTGCGAGACCACTTCGCCGAAGATCAGGCACACCAGCAACTGGCCGCAACCGACCAGTAGATAGGCCCAGAACATCGGTGGCCCGCCGGCCGCGAGGCACAGGCCGAACAGGGTATAAACCCCCACGACCGGTGACAGATAGGTGAACCCTAAAGCGAAGTTTTCCCACAGGCTCATGCTGCGGTTGAAGTTCGAGGTGTAGCCGAGTTTGCGCAGTTGTTCGGCATCGCTGTCGGCAACGGCGGCCGAGAATTCGGGTGAGGCATTCATGGGTGTTTGCTCCGGGAAATCGGCAGATTTCGGATGGCCGAAGCCGTGGCGGGGCTTTGTGGGCGCCGCCCGGGTCGGTAGTTATTGTTTTGGAATCCTGGTGGTGCGTAATGCCGGTTTTCTTCCTGAAACCGAGGTGACGCCTTCGCGAGCAAGCCCGCTCCCACCTTGGAATGCGTCCCCCTGTGGGAGCGGGCTTGCTCGCGAAGCTTTTAAAGGCTTAGTGCTTGAACATCACATGCCGAACCGTGGTGTAGTCCTCCAGCCCGTACATGGACATGTCCTTGCCGTAACCGGACAATTTCTGACCGCCATGGGGCATTTCGCTGACCAGCATGAAGTGCGTGTTGACCCAGGTGCAGCCGTACTGCAACCGCGCGGACAAGCGATGCGCGCGTCCGACATCCGCCGTCCACACCGAGGAGGCGAGGCCGTAGTCGGAATCGTTGGCCCACTCCAGCGCCTGCGCTTCATCGGTGAACTTGGTTACTGACACCACCGGCCCGAACACTTCGCGGCGGACGATCTCGTCATCCTGTTGCGCGTCGGCCAGCACCGTCGGCTCGAAGAAGAAACCGTCGCCTTCCACAGCCTTGCCACCGGTGATCAAGCGAATGTGCGACTGTGCTACGGCGCGCTCGACGAACGCAGCGACGCGGTCGCGATGCTGCGCGGTGATCAGCGGCCCCAGTTCGGTCGATGGATCATCCTGCAAGCCGTATTTGATGCTGCTCACCGCCGCGCCGAGCTTCTCGACAAACTTGTCGTAAATGCCTTGCTGCGCATAGATCCGGCACGCGGCAGTACAGTCCTGTCCGGCGTTGTAGAAACCGAAGGTGCGGATGCCTTCAACCGCCGCATCGATGTCGGCGTCGTCGAAGATGATCACCGGTGCCTTGCCACCCAGTTCCATGTGCATGCGTTTGACGCTGTCGGCGGTGCTGGAAATGATGTTCGAGCCAGTGGCGATGGAGCCAGTCAGCGAGACCATGCGCACTTTAGGATGCGTGACCAACGGGCTGCCGACGCTAGGACCGCGACCGAATACCAGATTGAGTACACCGGCCGGGAAGATTTCCGACGCCAGTTCGGCCAGACGCAACGCGGTCAGCGGGGTTTGTTCCGACGGCTTGAGCACCACGGTATTACCGGCAGCGAGGGCCGGGGCGATTTTCCAGGCGACCATCATCAACGGGTAGTTCCACGGCGCGATGGAGGCAATTACGCCCACCGGGTCGCGGCGGATCATCGAAGTATGGCCGGCAAGGTATTCGCCACCGGCCGAACCGCTCATGCAACGGCTGGCGCCGGCAAAGAAACGGAACACGTCGGCAATCGCCGGGATCTCGTCGTTCAGTGCGGCGCTGTAGGGTTTACCGCAGTTGTCGGATTCGAGTTTCGCCAGTTCCTCGCCGTGGGCTTCGATGGCGTCGGCGAGTTTGAGCAGCAGCAGCGAACGGTCTTTCGGTGTGGTTTGCGACCACTCGGCGAAGGCGTTGTCGGCGGCGCGCACGGCGGCGTCGACTTGGGCCTCGGAGGCTTCGTTGATCTCCACCAGTATGCTGCCGAGCGCCGGGTTGAGCACCGGTTGGGCCGGGCCTTCGCCGTTGACCAGGTGGCCGTTGATCAAGAGTCTGGTTTGCATGTCTGTTGTCCTCACTAACACTTTTATTGTTCTGTCGAAACCGGATTGAAACTGTGGGAGCGAGCTTGCTCGCGAAGGCGGTGTGTCAGCCGACATCAATGTTGGATGTGACGGCCCCTTCGCGAGCAAGCTCGCTCCCACAGGGGATCTAGGTGTCCGATAGATGTCTATTTCCCACCACTGCCCGCGACACTCTCGCCACCCCGGGTCAGGTAATACGCGCCGAGAATCGGCAGCATGGTCACCATCATCACCAGCATGGCGACGACGTTGGTCACCGGCACATCCCGTGGGCGGCTGAGCTGGTTGAGCAGCCACAACGGCAACGTGCGCTCATGCCCGGCGGTGAACGTGGTGACGATGATTTCGTCGAACGACAGCGCAAAGGCGAGCATGCCGCCGGCCAGCAACGCCGAGCCGAGGTTCGGCAGGATGATGTACCGAAAGGTCTGCCAACCATCGGCACCCAGATCCATCGAGGCTTCGATCAAACTGTGCGAAGTACGCCGCAGACGGGCGATGACGTTGTTGTAGACGATCACCACGCAGAACGTCGCGTGACCAACGATGATGGTGAACATCCCCGGCTCGATCCCCAGCGTCTTGAACGTCGCCAGCAGCGCGATCCCGGTGATGATCCCCGGCAGCGCGATCGGCAAAATCAGCATCAGCGAAATGCCCTGCTTGCCGAAGAAATCGCGGCGGTACAACGCTGCCGAAGCCAGCGTACCGAGCACCATCGCGATCAACGTGGCGATGGCGGCAATCTGCAGTGAGAGCTTGATCGCCTCCAGCACATCCGGCCGCGAAAACGCCACGCTGAACCAGTGCAGGGTGAAGCCCTTCGGCGGAAAGCTGAACGCGGCTTCCTCGGTGTTGAAGGCGTAAAGAAAGATGATCAGGATCGGGAAGTGCAGAAACACCAACCCGCCCCAGGCGGCGATACGCAGGCCCAGTGAAGCGCGCTCAGAGTGCATCGAAGGCCCCCAGACGTTTGACGATGGACAGATAAACCGCGATCAACACAATCGGCACCAACGTGAACGCCGCCGCCATCGGCATGTTGCCGATCGCACCTTGCTGCGCGTAGACCATGCTGCCGACGAAGTAACCCGGCGGCCCGACCAATTGCGGCACGATGAAGTCGCCCAGGGTCAGGGAAAAAGTGAAGATCGAACCGGCAGCAATTCCCGGAATCGACAGCGGCAGAATCACCTGCATGAAGGTCTGGCGCGGCCTGGCGCCGAGGTCGGCGGAGGCCTGCAGCAGTGACGGCGGCAGACGTTCCAGCGAAGCCTGAATCGGCAGGATCATGAATGGCAGCCAGATGTAGACGAACACCATGAACCGCCCCAGATGCGAGGTCGATAAGGTGCTGCCACCCACACCGGGAATCCCCAGAATGAACTGCAACACCGGTTCCAGCCCCAGGTGCTGGACGAACCACTGCGCGACACCGCCCTTGGCCAGCAGCAACGTCCAGGCGTAGGCCTTGACGATGTAACTGGCCCACATCGGCAGCATCACCGCGATGTAGAAAAACGCCTTGGTCTTGCCCGTGGTGTAGCGCGCCATGTAGTAGGCAATCGGGAACGCGACGATGGCGCTGGCGATCGACACGACGATGGCCATGCTCAGCGTGCGCAGGATGATATCGAAGTTCGACGGCTGAAACAGCGCGGCAAAATTCGCCAGCGTCAGGTCAGGGGTGACTGCCATGGTGAAGTCGTCAAAGGTGTAGAAACCTTGCCACAACAGCACCAGCAGCGAGCCGAGATAGATCGCGCCGAACCACAGCAACGGCGGCACCAGCAGCAGCGACAGATAAAGATTCGGCTTGCGATAGAGCAGGTTGGAGAACCGGCGCAGGGGCGGTGCTTGAGTCATCGCGAGCGTGCTCATTTCAGACCCCGCTCGCGACGGTGTCTTGCAGCGGGATCATCGCTTCCCGCGCCCAGCGTGCGCTCAGGCGCTGGCCGGTCTGGTGCTGCGCGCTGCTATCGATCCACTGATTGTTGGCGTGGCTGATGCTCAGGGTCTGGCCATTTTCCAGCGTCAGTTCATAGCGCGTGGCGCTGCCCTGATACTGGATGTCGTGGAGCAGACCGCTGACTTCGATTTCATGGCTGGCGAGCGGCCCTTCGGCAAAACGCACGTGCTCGGGGCGAATCGAAAATGGCTGCGGATGGCCGCTGATTTGCCGTGCGAGATCGCCACGAATCACATTCGAAGTACCAACGAATTCGGCGACGAACGTGGTGGTCGGTTTCATGTACAGATTGCGCGGGGTGTCGACCTGTTCGATGCGGCCCTTGTTGAATACAGCGACGCGATCGGACATCGACAGCGCCTCGGTCTGGTCGTGAGTGACGAAGATGAAAGTGATGCCGAGCTGGCGTTGCAGCTTCTTCAGTTCACTCTGCATCTGCTCGCGCAATTTCAGGTCGAGGGCGCCCAATGGCTCATCAAGCAACAGCACGCGCGGGCGATTGACCAAGGCGCGGGCGAGGGCGACACGCTGGCGCTGACCGCCGGACAACTGCACCGGTTTGCGTGCGCCGTAGCCACCGAGGGCGACCATGTCCAACGCCTCTTCGGCGCGCTTGTGGCGTTCGGTTTTGCTCACGCCTTTGACCTTCAAGCCATAGGCGACGTTGTCCAGCACGTTCATGTGCGGGAACAGCGCGTAATCCTGGAAGACCGTGTTCACATCACGCTGATACGGCGGCAGACCGGCGGCTTCGGCGCCGTGAATGCGGATCGAGCCGGCGCTCGGTTGTTCGAATCCGGCGATCAGGCGCAGGCAGGTGGTTTTGCCCGAGCCGGAAGGGCCGAGCATGGAAAAGAACTCGCCGTCCTGGATATCGATGGAAACCCGGTCAACGGCTTTCACTTCGCCGAACTGCCGGGAAACGTTGGTGAACTGGACTGCAAGCGTCATGGTGCGGTGCTCCAAAAAGGCGCGGGCCGTCGCAGCGGCCCTCGCCTGGACTTCTGAAAAAACTGAAACATCTAACGGTGAATGCGATCCGCTTTTAGCTCCCTCTCCCTCCGGGAGAGGGCGGGGGGTGAGGGTGGCCTCATTGGCCGTCGCCCTTCAATCAAGAGCAAAGTCAAAAGCCACCCCCTCACCCCAGCCCTCTCCCCCAGGGGGGAGAGGGGAAAGGGAGTTAGACCAAGTTGCTCTCGGGCTTACCTGCCGCCCATGATCGCAATGTAGTCCTGAGTCCAGCGGCTATAAGGCACGAACTTGCCGCCCTCGGCCTGCGGGGTTTTCCAGAAGGCGATCTTGTCGAACTGGTCGAAGCCATTGGTCTTGCAACCCTCGGCGCCGAGCAGTTCGCTCTCCTTGCACGCCGCCGGCACGGCTGGCAGCGAACCAAACCACGCCGCCACGTCACCCTGGACTTTCGGCTGCAACGACCAGTCCATCCACTTGTACGCGCAGTTCGGGTGCTTGGCTTCGGCGTGCAGCATGGTGGTGTCGGCCCAACCGGTGGCGCCTTCTTTCGGGATGGTCGAGGCGATCGGTTGTTTCTCGTTGATCAGGCCGTTGACCTGATACGGCCAGGCGCTCGACGCCACCACGCCTTCGTTCTTGAAGTCGCTCATCTGTACCGTGGTGTCGTGCCAGTAACGGTGAATCAATGGCTGCTGCGCGCGCAACAGATCAAGCACAGCCTTGTACTGCGCTTCGGTGAGTTGATACGGATCCTTGATCCCCAGCTCAGGTTTGGCGGTCTTCAGGTACAGCGCCGCGTCGGCGATGTAGATCGGGCCGTCATAAGCCTGCACGCGGCCCTTGTTCGGTTTGCCGTCGGGGAAATTCTGCGCGTCGAACAGTACGTTCCAGCTGGTCGGCGGCGTCTTGAACACTTTGGTGTTGTACATCAGCACGTTCGGGCCCCACTGATACGGGGTGCCGTAGGTCTGGTTGTTGACTACGTACCACGGCGCATCTTTCAGCCTTGGGTCGAGGGTTTTCCAGTTCGGGATCAACGCGGTGTTGATCGGTTGCACGCGCTTGCCGACGATCAGGCGCAACGAGGCATCGCCCGAAGCGGTGACCAGATCGTAACCACCCTTGGCCATCAGGCTGACCATCTCGTCGGAGGTCGCGGCGGTCTTGACGTTGACCTTGCAGCCGGTTTCTTTCTCGAAACCGCTCACCCAGTCGTAAGCCTTGTCGCTCTCGCCACGTTCGATGTAGCCCGGCCAGGCCACGATATCCAGCTGACCCTCGCCGGCGCCGACCGCCTTCAGCGGCTCGGCAGCTTGCAGGCTGGCGCTGGCCAGCAAGGCTGTGGTGATTGCACTGAGCAGTGCGGTCTTGTGCACGAACATGGTTAAACCCTCTTCTTTAAATTATGGTCGGGGCAGTTGTGAACGCGGTGAAGCCATGCCGTTTTGCGGCTTGTTATTAGCGTAGTCAGAGATGCTGGCCGTGGCGGGCCATGATGTGCCGCACCACGCTGTAGTCCTGCAGCGAATCACTGGATAAGTCTTTACCGTATCCCGAGCGTTTCAGCCCGCCGTGGGGCATTTCGCTGACCAGCATGAAATGGCTGTTGATCCAGGTGCAGCCGTACTGCAAACGGGCGGCGACCTGCATTGCCTTGTCCAGATTCTGCGTCCACACCGACGAGGCGAGGCCGTATTCGGAGTCGTTGGCCCAGTCCACGGCTTGCGCGAGTTCGTCGAAGCGGGTCACGGTGACCACCGGGCCGAACACTTCGCGCTGGACGATTTCATCAGTCTGTTTGCAACCGGCCAGCAACGTCGGCTGGTAGAAGAACCCGGCGCCGGAATGCACCGCCGCGCCGGTCACCCGCTCGATGTGCGGCTGGCCGAGGGCGCGTTCGACGAAACTGGCGACGCGGTCGCGCTGGCGGGTGCTGATCAGCGGGCCGATCTCGTTGTCGGCATCGCGCTTGCCGGCGAAGCGCAGGCTGCTGACCGCTGCGCCGAGCTCGGCGACCAATTTGTCGTGAATGCCTGTTTGCGCGTAGATCCGGCACGCGGCTGTGCAGTCCTGCCCGGCGTTGTAGTAACCGTAGGTGCGCACGCCGTCGACCACCGCTTGAATATCCGCGTCGTTGCAGACGATCACCGGGGCTTTGCCGCCGAGTTCCAGATGCGTGCGCTTGAGGGTTTTTGCCGCCGCCTGAAGGATCTTCTGCCCGGTGACGATATCGCCGGTCAGCGAGACCATGCGCACCTTGGCGTGACCGACCAGATGGCTACCGACGCCTTCGCCACCGCCGCAGATGATGTTGATCACCCCGCGCGGCAGGATCTCGGCGAGTGCTGGCGCCAGTGCGAGGATCGACAGCGGTGTGTGTTCGGATGGCTTGAACACCAGCGTATTGCCGGCGGCGAGGGCCGGGGCGATTTTCCACGCGGCCATCATGATCGGGTAGTTCCACGGGGCAATCGACGCCACCACGCCAATCGGATCGCGACGCACCATGCTGGTGTAACCCGGCAGGTACTCGCCACTGAGCTGACCGGTCTGGCAGCGCACGGCACCAGCGAAGAAGCGGAACACGTCGACGGTGGCGGTCAGATCGTCCTGCCGCGCCAGGTGCAGCGGCTTGCCGCAGTTCAGCGCTTCGAGACGGGCGAGGTAGTCGGCGTGTTTTTCGACGGCGTTGGCGATGTCCAGCAGCAGACTGGAACGTTGTTGCGGCGTGGTCCGTGACCATTCGGCAAAGGCACGGTGGGCGGCGAGGATCGCGGTTTCGACCTGCTCGGTGCTGGCCTCGGCGATGTGGGTGAGGATTTCACCGCTGGCCGGGTTGAGGATCGGTTCGACAAAACCCTGCCCGGCGACCAGTTCGCCGTCGATCAACAACGCGGTACACATCGGGGTCTGCACGCCAGCCATTTTCCGCGATCTCTTTTCTTGTGTGGTCATTGTGGCTCCCGTGCCCGGGAGCCGACCGTCTTATAGATGCAGCAAGACTAGTGCGCGGCTCCGAGGTCGACAAATTCTAAATACTGAAGGTGGCATTCGATTAAATAGATGGCTTGCGTCCGCCGTGCGGCTGCTCGCGGGCTACGGTCAGAAATGGATCAACCAGGGCAGGGCGCGCGGTCCCACGGCGCCAGGCCAGACCGACATCGAGGGTCTGGTTGAGGTCGGCAATCGGCCGCGCTTCGATGATGTCGCCCTCCAGTGACCATGGGCGATAAGTCATGTCCGGCTGGATTGATACACCCAGACCTGCCGCCACCAGACTTCGCACGGCTTCGGTGGATGCGGTTCTGAGAGTGATCTTCGGTTGCAGCCCGGCGCCGCGCCAAAGTCTTTGGGCGTTGCGATCCATTTCATCAACATTCAGTTGAATCAGCGGTTCGCGAGCGACATCGGCGAGGTTGATGCTGTCGTGTTCCAGCAGCGGATGCTGGGCCGGCAGCCACAGACGGTGCGGCGAGTGGGTCAGCACTTCGGTCTGCAGGGCGTGGCGGTCTTCGAGGTTGGAGAGGATCAGCACGCCGACATCGATTTCGCCGCTGACCAGCAAATGCTCGATGTACGGCCGCTCGTCTTCCATCACCCGGATCTCGACGTTGGGATAGGCACGCTGGAACCGGGTGAGCAGATCGGCGAGGTAATAACCGGCGACCAGGCTGGTCACGCCGACAATCAACTGACCGGCGACCTGATCGGTGCTCTGTTGCAGGCTGCGCTTGGCGTTATCCACCGTGGCCAGAATCAGGTGCGCCTGCCGCAGGAACTGGTGGCCCTGGTGAGTCAGGGTCATGCCCTTGGCATGACGGCTGAACAGGCTGACGCCGATTTCCTCTTCCAGTTGCTGAATGGCCAGGGTCAGGGTCGATTGGGAAATGAACGCGGTTTGCGCGGCGGCGGAAATCGAGCCGGTCTCGGCCACCGCGATAAAGTGACGGATCTGACGCAGGGTCATCATGAGGAGGGTACCCGGTGGGCGGTTTTTATAGATTGGCCTGAGTGTATATCTATTTTCGCGAAGGGCTGCTGCAGGCGGAGCAACATCTGGAAGCACACTCGCAAGCAGGGGCGGGGCACTTTCGAACTAGGCTGAGGGCCTGATAGATCCGGATAACCCCTGTTTTGGAGGCGGAACATGAACACCCGTGGATTGCTCGATCAACTACTCAAGTCTGGCCAGGATCTTTTGCAGAACAAGGCCGGTGACGCGCAGAACAAACCGGCGGCTGGCGGGCTGGGCGGTTTGCTGGGTGGGTCTTCAGGCTCCGGTGCGCTGGGCGGCCTGCTCTCGGGGGCAGGCGGTGGTGCTCTAGCGGCCGGGGCCATGGGCCTGCTGCTCGGCAGCAAAAAGGCGCGAAAGGTCGGCGGCAAAGTTGCGGTCTACGGTGGCCTCGCTGCCCTTGGTGTGCTGGCCTATAAGGCTTACGGCAACTGGAACGCCCAGAAAGGCACCGCCCCACAAACCGAACCGCAAACCCTGGATCGTCTGCCACCGGCGCAAGCCGAGCAGCACAGCCAGGCGATTCTCAAAGCACTGGTCGCCGCCGCCAAGGCTGACGGTCACATCGATGACCGCGAACGCCAGTTGATCGAGGGCGAATTCACCCGACTCGACAACGATCAGGAACTGCAACACTGGCTGCACGCCGAACTTAACAAACCCCTCGACCCCATCGACGTCGCCCGTGCTGCGAGTACGCCAGAAATGGCGGCGGAGATGTACATCGCCAGTGTGATGCTGGTGGACGAGGAGAGCTTTATGGAGAAGAGCTACCTGGATGAACTGGCGAAGCAGTTGAAGCTGGAGCCGGGGTTGAAGGTGGAGTTGGAGAAGCAGGTGCGACAGTTGTGAATTGATACCTCATCCAGGCCGATGAACATCATCAAAATCATCGGCCTTCGGAGTAGCAACGATGCCTTTCGCTTCTTGAGCGCGGTAATACGCCTCAATCGTCAACAATGGATCGATACGCGCTTTGACAATGCAAGCTTCCTTTTGCCATGGATACTCATGTAACTGCTTGGACAGAGTCTTCAGACCACCTGTGATCCATCCCTTTTCCGACTGATCCCTCCATCGTCTTGGGTTGCGGCCTGTTTTCACATCGTAGGCTGCAGTTACGGGATCAAGATGGCGGCTTTGCTCAAGCACAGGCAAGTCGGGCAATGGCTGCGTTACATCCATATAGCGCTGCAGGCAGTCCCAGAAAGCGAGTGCGTTGGCCTGATCCAGCCCGAGCGAGTGAACCTTGGTGGCCAAGCAAATTTTATTATCCGTATAGCGGTGATTTAACCACAGCGCATAGTCATGGGAGCCGAAGCCATTAGGAAGCAGCTGAAGCACTGGGTCGAACTCTTCAAACGGGGCAACGAATAACTTTCGGAAACGCCTTTTGAACCTGAGCATGCCGTCAGTTCGATTGAATTCGCTGCCATCGTGTGTGCTGATTTTGCTATGAATCCACAGCAGTGCGTCGGTACCAAGGGACGCTACGAAATACAGAAAGGCGCCTGCCCATAGGGCGATACACATAGAGTTTGCACTGAATAATGAGTCTTTTATCCAATAGGTAGCAATTGCACCGGCTACAAATCCCAATATTTGCATGTGGTGAAGAAATTTATTTCCCGTCATGAATAACACGAGAGAGGAGAGCATCAAAATGGCAGTTGAAATACCAATGATCGCTCCTCCTGCGGTGCCAGGGTTGCCATATCCTAACTCTGTGCCTATAGAACCAAAGACCCCCAAAACCCAAGGCGCCCAGATGAACGAATAGCTGATGAGCTTAAGTACGAAGAAAAAATGGGTGGCTTTGCTGGAGTTCTGAAACTTCCAGCGTTCATGACTGCAATAGGATTCTATGACGTTATCGATTTTTTTATCCGAGTCAGAGAGTCTGATCGCTTCAAGTTGAGAGCTGACTTCCACCTCCGGTTCTAAATTGGCGTAATTGCCAAATGCGAGATGAGTGTTAAACATTCCGGTCCGGTTTGCATCTTCCGGCCAGCGAGGTGGTGGCAAAGGTTTTTTGCTATCGCTTCGATATGCTCCAATCGTATAAGTCGTATCTCTTTCTGTAATCATACTTTAGACTCGATTATCTCAATCTGCCAATAAGCTGGTACGTCCTCGGCTGGAATTTTATCCGAAGGTGTTTGGCGATCTTTAGAAGTAAATGCTTTCCATTTTTTTGGGCTAGGTTGAGGCAGCACTAAAATATCTTCTGTTTCGTTAACGCTGAGTTCAAATTGCGCGCTGATTTTAAGCCCCTCCGTCATGTCGAAGCTATAGCGTTGCAGTGGATTAAGGTGCACGACGGGAAGGCTAGGTGACAGAATGTACAGTACACTGGTCGCATCGAGTGGTAAGGCAGAGATTTTTGGATTCGTCGCCGGTACACGGTGATACCGTTTGACCGCTAATAATCCAGACTTCTCTATTTTGCTTTGGAATTCTTGTACGATCAATCGGAACTTTTTATCATTTTCAAACATTGCGAGTAGAGGCGAGCTCAAAACTACAGCCCAGTCATTGTCATTCAGCAGTTGCTTTTCAGGAAGCACGCATTCCAGTGCCGAGTCAGGCTTTTTTGACCGATTGTTATCTGCGTTTTGTAATGCGATTCTATGAGCCGCTGGCGCCTTTTTGCGCCATTGCGATAAGCGCTCAACAAATATCTGGGGTCTCCCGATGATGCCCAGAAGTTGCTGATAAGCTATTTTCTGGTCTTTTAAATGGGTAAAAATATCACTCTTGCCAATGAGGCTGTCCAACATTCCTGCCTCGGCAAATTGAATCCCAAAAGGGCCTTTTTTTACGATTATTTCAGTATCGCTGTCAGTGAATATATTCGCAGCAATTGTGCCGCCGACAGTCATTAACACGCCAGCGAGCAAGATGTATGGATTTACAACCAGACCTAATCCATAAGCGCCCCACAAGCCGCTGCCAACTGCAACAACTCCATACGCTGCGGCGGCATCAGTATCGCCCTGACTGAAGGATCGGTAACTGTCCCATCCGCCCAGTACCGCACCTCCAAGGGTTGCGATACCGCCTACCGAACGAAGTAATGGTAGTTTTGAACTGCCCGTCTGGTTTTTTAGATTCTTTGCCCAGTTTGTGGAGATTTTCGCTATGTCAAATCGCGGCTTGGTTAACTTTTGCTCCATCGTTGAACCGAGTAGTAGCTTGCTGTGGCTTCCCAGTGCTGCAGATAAATCCAGTGTTGCGCTGGCTATCCCTGCGCTTCCTCGAAGGGTCTCATCACTACTGTTGAGGTCTTTATAGGCTTTTATCTGTGCCCAAATATTATATGTTGCAAACGCAACCATGAGTGTTGGTATTGTTTTGTTTTTCTCTAAAGCTTGCGTAGCTGAACTCATTTGTACGCGAAAGGCGCTGTAACTTGCCAGGTCCGGGTGGTCCTTGGGTATTGCAATTACGGTTAAGTTACGCAGGCTTGGTCGTGAGGAGGCGCCGATTCGTGGACTTGTGCTACCTAAAATTCCACCTGATTGATTATGCAGCGTCGCATAGCGATAACTTTTTCTGGTTAGTGCCTGACGTTCGACTTCAGTGATTCCACCGCGCAAACCAGCGCCTTGTACACCAATAACAACATAATCCTGTGCGAGCGCTTGGCCTTGTTGCATCAGTTTTATAGTTGCTACTTTTGGCAGTAGCACTGAGAGTGTAGAAAATGCGGGCGTGAATATACGATCAAGCTGGATTTTTGAGGCGTTTTGAGATAGTCGGCCAATTTGCGCGACTACACTTGCGCCAAGGTTATCGAATAAGTCAGCGAGAAAATAAACGAAACCCTTCCCCGCACTTGGCTGATCCACTGCTCCGGTCAACGTGGATGTCAGGATCAAAGTACTCAGCCCGGTCAATGCTGGGTCGGGCGCTTGGGCTGTTTTTCGAAGTTTGATAATTCGTTTTATCGTCTCTGGAAGCTGTTCCTGGTTTTTTGCTAATAACAGTGAGCCAAGCGGGTGCTCACCTTTCAATATGGCCTCGCAAATGCGATTTGCGGACGTAATAATCTCTTTGTATCCTTCACCGGTATACATTGCATCGCAACGATCAGGTAACTGATTGAGCGCCTCAAGTATTTCGGTCATTAAACTGTAAGGCTCTAAGAGGCCCTCATCATTTCTATAGCACCAGTCAAGAAGGACTGTATGCACTTTTCTGTCAGTTATTTCAATAAGGCGAGCCAGTCTTGCGGCCAATTGCTCTCGACATTTTTTTCGCTCCTCTTCAAATACGACACTCTGCAATTTGGGCAAATCGACCTTGTCTTTTAAGTCGGCCAATGGCCCTTCGAGCGTGCTGTACAAAACCTGAGCATATTGTCCATGTTGCTGATGGGGAACAAGAGCATTCAGAGTCTGCAGATAATCAACACATTCGCGAATTTGCGTCGTCGCGTGGCGCACTTCGTATAGCGGATCGTCGAGAATCATCCCAATCAGATGCGGGTAACCACGCAGTCCGTTTTGGGTCAGCAAATCCTCTCCAGCCTCCAGGGTCGGTAGAGCCGGCGGTGGCGCGTGTTTTATTTTTTGAGCGAGCTCTTCTTTGCGCTTTTGCAGCTTCACGATTAGCGCATCGGGTTTGAAGGCTGCGAAGTCCGGCGTGAACTGTGCAGGATCTTCCATAGCCGCTTCAATGCTGAAGTCGCGTGAACGCAGGCCTTTGGTCAGTTTTGCGATCGGTGTCGCGGGGTGAATTGATGTGGGTTTCCAGATCGTCGTCTCACCCGCTGTTGCTGCCCAGGCGGAGGCCATATTTTGGCTGCGGGCCCTTATTCGGCTCGGGTCTTCTTCCAGCCAGGTGATGTATTCCCACGTCCAGGAAACTTCACTAAAAGCCATGCTGAATTGTCGACCCAAAAAGCGGCCGTCGAGTATCATCGGTACCAGGATCAACTGCTGATTGACGCCTACTGGCTCACGTTTATCGGCGTTGCCTTTTTGATCCGCCACTTTTCGCCAGTGGACCAGGTCGACTTCGGCCAACTGCCCTTTACCATCAGTAACGAGTTCACGCCAAACCTTGTTGTTTTGGAACACATAGACGCGACCCACCCGCGGCACGCCGCCCTGCAGCGTTTCATTGAGCTTGTCGTGGCCGGGCAGGCGGGCCAGAGGTGTGACTGCAAGCACAATATTTTTCTGGAACCTGTCCAGTTCTTCAGTGGTTTTCGCGTCCACCATGACGGGAATCTGCAGGTGCCCGCCGTCGATACGTTCTACGTTAAGCACCAGCCGGTATTTTTGATCATTCTCGTAGTCGACCTTCTTACGCGTTCCTTCGTTAATGGACTTGTCCTTGAACTCACTCATGCCTTGTCCTCTGGCCCCAGCAATTGCAATTGGCTGCCTGATTCGGGATCGCCCCACACATCGACGATGAGGGCCTCTTTACCTTTTTCGCTGGTATTTCTCGCGGCGGGTTTATTTAGCGGTGCGTTGCCCAGGAGTTGTCCGACCGGCGCGGTATCTGCTGGCTTGGGTGGCACTGGCAGTGCCGCTGCAGCTCCCGTCCCGCTAACTGGACTGCCGCCGGAGTTCATGTCTATCACCGGGCCGCTCAGTGTAACGCCACTGGCGTCGATCTTGATGAAGCTGCCGCCGCCAATCAGGGTCAGTTCGCTACCGGCTTCCATTACGATTTTGGTGCCACTATCAAGATGAATCTCCTGGCCGGCATCAATGAACTGGCCGGTGCCGATCTTGATGTGCTGGTTGACGCCCACGGTCAGGTGGTCGTTGGCGCGGGCTTCGACTTTGCGGTCTTCGTAGACGGTGTGGTGTTCTTCTGCCTTGAATTCGGTGTAGCTGTTCTGCTCGACGGTGTCGTGGCGTTCGTTGCCGACGCGGATTTTCTGGTCGTGCTCGATGTTCTCGTCCCAGTCGCGCTGGGCATGCAGGTAGATATGCTCCTGACCTTTTTTGTCTTCGATGCGCAGTTCGTTGTAACCGCCGCCCCCCATCGAGCTCAGGGTCTTGAAGGTGCTGCGGGTCTTGTTCGCCGGCAGTGCGTAGGGGACGGTGTTTTCCTTGTGGTACAGGCAGCCGCTGATCAGCGGTTGATCGGGGTCGCCTTCAAGGAAGGTGACCAGCACTTCCATGCCGATACGCGGGATGGCGATGCCGCCGTACTGGGCGCCGGCCCAGGCGCTGGAGACGCGCAGCCAGCAACTGGTCTTGTCGTCGGCCTGGCCTTCGCGGTCCCAGTGGAACTGGACTTTGACCCGGCCGTACTGGTCGCAGTGAATCTCTTCACCTTTGGGGCCGGTAACCACGGCGCTCTGGCTGCCGAGGATGCGCGGTTTCGGGTGGCGCAGCGGTGGACGGTTCGGCACGTCCCACGGGGTCGCCTGAAAGCGGTTGCGATAGCCCTGATGGAAATCGTCTTTGAGGGCAGTGGTGTCGCTGGTCACCGACTCTTCGAGCACTTGCGGCTGCTTGCCTTCGTGCAGGATTTCGGTGAGCAGCCACAGGTCATTCCATTTGGCTTTCGGGTGCTCGGTCAGGGCGAGGAAATGACCGCTGACCAGAAGTGGCTGATCACTCTTGCCTTCGGCGAGCTGGAAGTCGCTGCGGTGACGTTCGAGGGCGCGTTTGGCCAGGTGTTTGCCGCGCTCGCGGTCGATGAAACGGCCCGGGTAGTCGTAGTCTTCGAGGTCGGGAAGGGCGTCGCCGCGGTTTTCGCTTTCCAGGGTCAGACGTGGTTTTTCGAAGTCGTAATCGCGGCGCGTGGTACGGCTGGTGCGGGTTTCCAGGCGCAGGTCGAAACGCTTGATCACCGGGGTGTTGGCGACCATGCCGGAGTCTTGCTGGTAGGCCACAGGCTGGAGTTTCGGGAACACT
>NZ_JALMEY010000022.1:0-87194 GCF_023100615.1 Pseudomonas sp. MWU12-3103b | reverse complement strand
GCAGTATTTCGATGCGGAAAGTGGGCTGCATTACAACCGGCACCGGTATTACGACCCGAGGTTGGGACGGTATTTGACGCCGGATCCCATCAAGTTGGCGGGTGGGTTGAATCAGTATCGGTATGTGCCGAATCCGACGGGATGGGTGGATCCGTTGGGGTTGACGTCGAACTGTCCGCCGCCGAACAGGCCAGGCTGTGAGGTGCCGGGTGGGATTGGTGGCGCTAAGGTAGATGTGGGTGAACCACAATTACCGGACTTGATTCATGGCGTTGACCCACATTCAGTGAAGCGAACGCATGCGATCATGGGAAAAAAATCAACTAAACACATCGAAAAAATAAGGGATCAAATGCGAGCAGGTGGATACGATGTCAGCTATCCCATAGACGTAGCAGAACATCAGGGCAACTTCTATATTCTAGATGGACATCACCGTGCAGCAGCTGCAAAACAAACAGCAACACCTATAACTATAAAACTGATCACGAACATCAGAGAGCACAAAGGAGAGCTCAATACTATCGAAGAAGTCATTGAATCGGCTAACAATGTCGGACACGACCGATTGGAGCATCACAGAAGAAGATGAAAAAAGACGATAAAAATCTTGAGGACCTAATAACTGACTTCCTTTCAAAAGTTGAAAGTGGAACAGAATTACTACAAAAAAAATTTGGCACTCGGAATATTTTAAGACTTTGGCGAAGCAAGCAAATCGAACGCTGCGGTGAAATAACTGATGAAATTCAATATGAACTGCACGGCGTAGGGTGCGCCATTCACTTCCCATCAGAATCAGTGGACTTTGATTATGGTTCGGATAACAGAATCGACGGTTTTGATGTATGGCGTCTTTACATTTACGCTAGCGATAGGCCATCTAAATATAAAAAATACCGCGACAAAAAAACAATTGAAAAGGAGTTTCAAGAATACATCGCATCAGGTCGAATAAAAAAAATGTCGACATCAGATAACCTTTACGTACTAGTCAGACCTGAATTAACAGGCAAATAACAAAATATTTTGTCGGTTTGCTTTCGTCCGCCTTGACGACTGTTTAACAAGCTTGACCTCGAGAACAAACCGATCCGAATCAAAGGGCCTGAAGTACAGGCCCCGGATATTTAAATTCAGTGCGCCGCCACGCTCGACTTTCAAGACAACTTATTGCTCATCCTCATCCTCTTCATACTCCTCATCCAAAGCCTCATCCGCATCATTCAACGGCACCGTCGCATCATCCATCAGCGACCCCGGATCCTCGTTCCCCGGATCATTGATAAACGGCAGACCACTCGGGCCTTTTTCTTCCTTGCCTTCGGTTTCGGGCGTCATGGCAAACCTCTACGACTGGTGGGTTGTATAACGTTCGAAAAGCCTTACAGCCAATCGTTCCAGTGTCCGACCGCCAGAAACGAAAAACCCGGCGCCAGGCCGGGTTTGTTTTCGAATACTCAATCAGTGATGGCGGTTTTTATGTTTGTACTTGTTGTGCTTGTGACCACCACCGGAATGAGCTCTGCCACCGTCGTCACCCAGGTTGTTGCCCACCGCACCACCCGCTGCGCCGCCCAAACCGGCACCAATGGCCGAACCAGTGGAGCCGCCCAGGCTGTTGCCGACCACTGAGCCGCCGGCAGCGCCGAGACCACCGCCAATGGCGGCTTCGGTGCGATTGTGTTTATTCGCCCCGACCGCGCTGCCCGCCGCGCCACCGACGCCTGCGCCAACCGCGGCACCGGTGCTGCCACCGAGCTGGCCACCGACCACGTTACCGAGTACACCGCCCAAACCGCCACCTACGGCGGCGCTGCCATCTCCGGCGGCCATCGCACCTTGAGCGATGAATAATCCGAAAAACAGTGCAGACAATGACAAGCGCATTTGAACCTCACAGTTCCCGAATCGGGAGGGTATGCCCATAGGGCCTATGTCAGATTGGAGACATTTTTCGAGAAAACGTTCAGCCATGAAAAAGCCCGACATCGAGCCGGGCTTTTTCTGACAAACGTTCGCTATCAGTGACGCTTGTGACCTTTGGACAGGTTAGCGCCGACGGCACCACCCGCAGCGCCACCAAGACCGGCGCCAATGGTTGCACCATTCCGGCCGCCCAGGCTGTTGCCGATCACCGAACCACCGGCCGCGCCAACACCACCACCAATGGCCGCTTTGGTGCGGCTGCCCTTGCCGGCAGCCATAGCACTGCCCGCCGCGCCTGCAACACCGGCACCAATCGCGGCGCCAGTGCTGCCGCCCATTTTCTGGCCGACCACGTTACCCAGCGCGCCACCCAGACCGCCGCCGAGTGCAGCAGTACCCTCACCGGCGACCGCACCTTGAGCAACCAGAAGCCCCAGAACCAGAGCAGGCAATGTTAGACGCATGACGAAAACCTCAAAAATAGGGAGATCAAAAGGGGCCGAGATTGAAAGCTGCCGACGCGCTGAAGTCCAGACAAATCAGCTGCCGCCGCGCACTTGGCGCCGATTGGACAGCGATTTCGCCAAAGGTTTTATCGCAGGCAAAAAAAAGCCCGCTGGGGAGACGGGCTGGAGACTTGCTTTCTAACGGATGGCTTCACCCTACGTCCGTGGACGTGAAAAGTTTGTGAAAAACACCAACCCCGCCCAAGAGTTTGTAGGAGATTTCCTTTTCATAAACAGCAGGCATAAAAAACCCCGTTCATAGACGGGGTAGTTCGGTCTCACTTTATTTTCTTGAGCGGGCCGAGACCTTTGGAAGGAATTTGGCTTTCGGCCCCTTGGGTGCCGTGGACTTGATCTTGCCGGTCTGCACCGGATCCTCGCCAAAGCCCGATTGGTACTCCGTCTGGCCGCAACGGACACAGTTGTTGAATGAAAATTCGGCTCCATCGTCTTCGATATACGGGTCAGTCATAGCCTCTCCCCTTTGCAATAGATCGACACCGGCAAAGCCCTTTTGCCTGAAAAAATATCGACCTCCAAGGCTTTTGAGACTAGCCGGTCATTACCGGACTTGTGGTTCAGTTCGACCGATGCCCGACGAATGGCCTACACCTGCTCAACATCCGAACCAACCGTTGATCTCACAACGCTAAAGATTCCCGCCCACAGGCCGTTGCCCTTTTTCATACAAATGAATCTCAAGGAGAGAACATGAAAATCAACGGATTCCCGGAAATGCCGGTCGTAAAACTCACGGACGAACAAATCGCTGCCGGCAAAGCCGCCGGTGAAAAATTCAAGGAAAAGCTCGCTTCAGGCGACATCACCATCACCTACCCGGACAAACCGGTTCTGACCCCTGGCGTTATCTACCACCCGAGTCAGCCGGCCGATCCAACGACCTCCACCGGCACCCCGCCGATGGTCGCAATCGATACGCCCCTGACCTATGACGCCCACGGGCTTGTCATCCTCAAGCCACAGGGCTGATCGAAAGCAGAAAAGCAAAAAGCCCATTCATCATCTGAATGGGCTCGCTTGAACACCGCGACTGCATCAACGCAACTTGACCGCCGTACCCGTCGCGAACACCACAACCATGCCACCCTTGCCCGCCGGCATGCTGATCTCGAAATCCAGCCCGACCACCGCATCCGCCTGCAACGCCCGCGCCCGTTCCTTGATCTCGTCCGTCGCCTGAACCCGAGCTTCTTTCAACGCACGCTCCAGCGTCTGCGAGCGCCCACCGAAAAAATCGCGCATGCCGGCAAACATGTCACGGATCACGTTGACGCCCTGCACCGACTCCGCGCTGACAATGTCCAGGTACGCGGTGATCTGTCGGCCTTCGATGGCGTGGGTGGTGGAGATGATCATGGGAACAGTCCTTTTTTCTACGGATAAAGCGGGGATTGTAATGCGCTATGGGAAATCAGGCTGCTGGCTGACGCCGCGCCAGTGGACGCAATACCTCCAGCGTCTCAATCGCAGCACTGGCCACGCCCAGCGGATGCCTGGGCTGCCAATACTCTACTGGCCGACAGAGTCCACTCACAGATCGCTATGGGCTGTACCACTCTCGTCGCTCACGCGAACGGATGGGATCAGATGGCTGAGCGGCAGCGAGCGACTGAGGATGATGGGTTTTGCCTCGGACTGGATGCGGCCAACCTTGCAGAGGCTTTCGGTGCCGGAAATGCCGTTGTTACGCATGTGGCGGAGTGGGTTGCAGAAACGTTACTGACCATCAGTTAAATATACACGTCCACGCGCCCGGCAGTTCTCCCTTGCCTCGAAGGGTTGCGAAAACGATAGCATTTAACTTAAATTCATCATCCCATCATCTGACAGGGAGGAAATCGCCTTGAAAGACTTCTTGGGGTCGGAGGGAAGCTTAGTCTCAGTGGTGAAAGAGGCCTGGTGCCCGCACGCGCCCCTCTAATGCTTCCGGGGAGAAGCCAGCTGAATCCACATAGCTAGAGCCTACATAGCCCTCCCAACGGTCTTCCGGATGGGGCTGCTTTGGAAAGCCGATGCTCGGTAGGCTGGGGGAGCCTCAACTCAGTGAAGCTGATTTTGGTATTAGGGGGTTAGTTCGATACCTTATCTGGCCTTCGAGGCCAAAGCTTCACGACTTTACCTAACAAGCGCAAATCGACGCGGACTGGGATGACAAACTAGTCAACCAGAAAAGGGCGCGAGCCCTACATCGCTCAAGCTCGATCCGTATTCACGGCATGGCCCGTGCTTTTCTTCAGTAGTGAATACTCCAGACAAACGTCACCAAAGCATAGATTAATACCATAGGCAAAGTTGTTAAACATAATCCGATAGCAAGTCCGAACGTCCAGCAATAAACACGGTTCTCAGGCTTTGCGTTTTTCAGTGCTACAGAAAAACGCTGTATCAGCCAATACAGAACTCCGATCGCAAGTAACATCCCGATAATTGCTGAAATGCTTTTAAAGCCAATCTCATCAACGCCGGCGTTTTCAAACCCCCCTTTTGTTGCAAGCCAAGTAAACGAAACGCCGGTCAACGTTGCGATCGAACTAGCAATACTTAGCGCCTCAGACCCTTTCAATGCCAACCCCTATAGATACTAGAATGCCATCAGTATCTCATGACTACCCCACCGTAAATCAATACCAGCCCAAGGAATAGGCAGTTTTTCCGAGGCCCTGAGCAAGATGTCTTCAATACTCAGCGGCAGATAATTACCCAAGGTAGTGCAATGTTTTTGAGGCCATAGCACGTTGAGTCCTTCAATAGCAGGCCCGCCCCAAAGCAGGCCCCGCGCTGCAGCTCCTTTTGTTGGCTCACAAAGCAGGTTCCCAAAGAGCTTCTTTATGGCAACCTCCGCCGCTCACTCGAACCTATAGCATCAGATCACTAAGCGGCAGCGCTCGGATTGCCTCGATTAGATTGCTTGATCCGGTCAGCTTAGCGAGGCTCAAGTGCTGCGAATGCCCTTCTGGGCCTATCCAACTGAAGTCACGTGAAACGTTGCAAGCCATTTTGTTGCCTATCGGTTCCCATCGTTGCTGCATCTGAAACGTATAGTCGTCGAACCAGAAACCCACAAGAACAGCCCACTACCTCTTTCCCGTGCCGAAATTCGACATTGTAGTAGACCAGCCGGACCTAAGCGCGGGATGGTTCCAATCAAATAAATAGACAGAGAAAAGCACTTTCCAACTAATCCTGTAGACATTTTTTTTGCAAAATGCCAAAAGTAATCAATGCCCTCGACAAAATGGAGATTATGAGTGAAACGCCAATTTCGAAGCGACGACAGCATTCACTCTGAAAAAATAACCAGAGACGCCGTCGAGCCATTTTTGACGAGTTGTGGCTTCCGAGACATTGAGGACCATCGTGATGTGTCAGGTACAGCGGTAAGCCAAATCGTTTCAGCGACACCCCCTCAAGGCCCGCGAATAAGGATTCGAGTCCGCCTCTGCTGGAGAAGACGAACTAAAGATGAATTGAAATTTTCAGCAGCCCAAATGCGCGCCCGCCTAATAGACAAAGACTGGGACGCGACCTTGCTTAAAACCATGCAGCGCGATAAAGAACAAGCTGTAACTCACAACCTGTTCCTTCAAAGAGATGGAGCATTTATTGTCCATGCGGCGTTGGTTCCAAGCAGCGAATTGAAGGGTATTTTTGACCGCCAAGCGACAATTAGCCAAGAACTTATCGATAGTGGGCAGATGGGTAACCGCACAAAAAATCACTCCAAAAACGGCAGCAGCCCGACAATTTGGCTGATGGATGAGCGAACGGAAAACTCACACCAAGTTGCCGACGTACTCTGGTCCTGGCCGGGAGTCGTTGATTTGGTAAACCAAACGACATTCCCACTTGTTAACGATGATGATGCAATGAACGACTGCCAAATCCCACTCCACTATTACGAGGTCGGTAGCGATGCGCCAGCTCGTCGCTCGATGCTTCGAGCTGAATATCGCAGGGATACAAAGGTGAGAAAAGCAGTGCTGGGTCGATCAGATTCTTGTGAAAGAAAGGGTTGTGAAACTCAGAGCCCCTATAAAGGGTTCCTAGATGTCCATCACATTTTGGGAGTGCGGATGGGTGATCGAGTCTGGAACTGTGTTGCCTTATGCCCAAACTGTCACCGCGACGCTCACTTCTCACCCGATGCTGATAGCATTAATCTAGAACTCCTTCGATATGCAGAACAGTTTCGGGAACAGAAATGAGTTAAATCATGTATGCGAATTCCATTGCACCCGCAGCTGTTGAGGGTTTAGTGCAATTCGCATCCATCTTGAGATCAGTTCGAATTCAATTTTCTTCGAATAGCATTAGCAATCTCAGGCAAACCTTTTCCGTCATCCCAGCTTAGATACTTATATGCTTTCATCATGGCATGAATTTTATCTTGATCTACGCCAGCGTTTACCATTAATACCTTTTTATTACTCCTCATTAAATCCATAAAAAATGTCGAAAACTCCGCCACCGGCCAACCACTAGCACTATCAAAAAAATTATTCGTCAAGATAAAAATACCAATCTTCGCATTTTCAATACCCTCATTTACTTTTAAGTAAATATTATCACCGTAGTCGATCTCATAACTATCAAGCCACGTCCCTATATCCTCGGACTGTAGATATGCATTCAACGGACCAACGATCAGCTCTTTATCTTTAGACGAATGACTAATAAAAACCTTCGACTCATTTCTATTCATCTTCTTATACTGAGGATTATTATTTTCCAACAATTCCTTCTCCGGCCATAAAAAAAGAAAATTCGGCTCACTGGTCAAAGCCAAATCAACAGTTTCTTCATCAAGAAACGTGATTATATTAAAGAAATAGATATCATTTAAAAAAACATTATGCCGCCTCATCTTCTCCGGATAATTATCCCGAAGCCATGTTTCGAACCTTGCTGGGTCATTCTGAATATTCACATGAATAGAAAACTCAAGGCAGTAGGGATTATTATTAGCCACCGCACCGATGGAAGTAGCATAATCAGGCTCAAAAGTGCGCAAAATATCTTTTAGAAACGTTTTCTCCTTTACGCGAGCTCCGTAATCACATTCAAACATATACATATAATTATTAGACAAAACGACCCCCTCTTTCCCTAAAAAATGAATTCCTGTTCAGGCCTAGCAACCCATCCGACAAGGAATAACAGACCAACGCAAACACCAACGTTATTGCATAGTCAATTGCATTTTACTATCCAAAGTTTATCAATTCTTGTCGTAAAACATCGACTCAGCTTTTCTCGACGCATCCACCAATCAGCCTTGGCAGGCACGCTCCCAGTCCGAAGCGTTCCCCTGCCCCAGCGCTGATTGATCTCGTCCAAAACCCCCATGACCTTTTCTGCAGTAACTGGCTGGGACTGGGCGAACAGGTCATCGGTGAATTCACCCGGCTGCCGCAGATCCATCAGCAAAACCTCAGCCTTACTGTATTTGAAGCCAGGCCGAAACAGACGGTTGACCGCCTCCACCGCCGCCTTGGTCAGCAGCCGCACATCGTTGGTCGGATATGGCAGTTCAACCAGCGCGCCATTGGCGTACTTCGCTTCCTCGGGGTTGAACATGCCCGTGCGGATGCTTACGCGGATTTTCTTGCACAGTGAACTCTGCGCGCGCAGCTTTTCGGCTGCCCTTTCCACATAGGTGGCCACCGCTTCCTTGATCGGCTCGATGGCGGTCAGGCGTTTGCCGAACATGCGGCTACTGCAGATCTCTTGCTTGGCTGGCTCGGCCTCGGTGAGCTCCAGGCACGAGGTGCCAGTGAGCTCACGCGCGATTTTCTCGATCACTACGCTGAATTTCTGTCGAAGCGTCCAAGGATCCGCCTGGGCCAGATCCATCGCGGTTTTGATGTTCATGGTCTCGAGGTGAGCTTTCATCCGGCGCCCGACGCCCCAAACTTCACCGACATCGGTGTTACGCAGCACCCAATCCCTTTTAACGGGATCGCAGATATCCACCACACCGCCGGTATGCGCTTGCAGACGCTTGGCTGTGTGGTTGGCGAGTTTGGCCAAGGTTTTGGTTGGTGCGATACCTACGCCAACAGGGATACCCGTTCTTTTATAGACTGCCGCTCGAATGGTGCGGCCGAAGGTGGTCAGATCACCCGGCATGCCGCTGAGATCGGCGAAGGCTTCGTCGATGCTGTACACCTCGACGGCGGGAACCATGGACTCGATGATCGTCATCACCCGCTCGCTCATGTCGCCATACAACGCGTAGTTGCTGCTGAACACCTGAACGCCGTGTTGGTGCAACACGTCTTTGATTTGAAAGTACGGGGCGCCCATTTTTACGAAGGGTTTCGCGTCATAGCTGCGGGCGATGACGCAACCATCGTTGTTGCTCAAAACAACGATCGGAGTCTTGGCAAGGTCAGGGCGAAAGACCCGCTCACAGCTCGCGTAGAAGCTGTTGCAGTCAATGAGTGCGAAGACCTGATCACGACCGGCCATGGTCACGCACGCTGAAGGTCACTACGCCCCAAATCATCAGCTCATCACCCTCCATTACGTAGCGCGGCGGGTATTTGCTATTGGCCGATAGCAGCATGACAACGTTGTCACGACGGTGAAGGCGTTTGCAGATGGGTTCGGCATTGAGACCGGCGATGACAATGTCGCCATGCTCGGCATTGAGGCTGCGATTGACGATGACCAGATCGCCGCAAAATATCCCAGCGCCCTGCATGCTGTCGCCCTCGATCTTGGCCAGGTAGACGTGCGGCGCTCGGATATCGAACAGCTCGTCCAGGGAGATATGCTTTTCGATGTGGTCGGCGGCTGGGGACGGAAAACCTGCCGGTATACGGAAAGAGTAAAGCGGGAGCGTTTCGCCGCCCGCCGAGAGCGGGCCAAGGATGGTGACACTCATGATTCGAACCTGGATGAGAAATGGACTGTAGAAGCAAAGCGACTGTTCATCGCCTACTCATCACTATTGACGTCGAGCATCCATTCCACTGCGAAGGCCAGCGCTCCATCGGCCAGCTCAAGCAAATCACACAGGTCGTCGCTATCAATCACCTTGTTTGTGTACAGCGCACGGGCTCCGATCAGCAGTGCTTTGTGGTGAGCGCCTGGTCGAGCGAAAAGCGCAGATCTGTCGGCGAGCATCGCCTGCCAGTGAGTCAGGTCTTTTGACGGTTTGGCAGATGTGACGGTGATTGAGGATTTCATTGATTAAGTTTCCCATGCGAACAATACTGTACGCATAACCAGTATATTCAGAGTCCCCGGATGATTCCTACAGAAGCCGACGAAATGCCCTACTGGCATCAGAGAACCAACTGATTGAATAATTATTTTTGACAGTTTCTTGGGGGCAATAAAAAACCCGCATCAGTCGAAACTGACACGGGTTCCCCCACACAAACGACCGTTACTTCAGGTCGTCAAAGTGGTCTCGCAGGAACTCGTAAAAGCGAAACGCTTTCAACAATCTCCATACGAGGCTCAACGTACGTAATAAAAGCTTCATACGTTTTGGCCTCCAAGGTTCGGGGCCAAACCTCCAGCACACTTACCGGATCACGCATACCTTCGGGAGTATACGCCAGCATACTCTCATGAGGTGGCCGGTTGGCGACCCTCCGAGCCATCATTCCGGCACGGGTGCAAAACCGTGTCAGAGGGGATGAAATCGGTATTAAACCGACCTAACCTCATTGCATCGCTGGCGTTTGAGCATCGGCATATTAACCTAGAATCACGAACTCGAAAGTAGGGAAAAGCCCTCCAGTGAGTTTTCTATGCGCAGGGAACCACCACTTTTGTAAACTGTTGTTTCTGTCAGAGTTGTTCAAGGAGCGCCGTCCAGTGTAAGGCACTTTTTTCGGGGCCCTCCCGTTCTATCGAGGAGAACAAAATGACGTTGCAAGCAGTGGCAAAGATTTATAAGATGGGTCCACGCCAGTGTACTCTCGTGAGATACACCGAGCGTTGGCCGCAAGCCGATGCTCAAAAAAAAACCGCCCCGCAAAGGCGGTTTTTTTTCGTCTGTCGTTTTGGCAAATCATCGCCCATAACTTCATACGCTTTACCCGTGATGGGGTAGAAATAACGTTGCAAGGATAGGTAGAGCTCAATACCATGACCTCCACGCCAGTGCTTCCGGTGAGACGCACTAAGCCTCAGCCGCAATCTGAGGCTTGCTGGAAAAACCGCCCCGCAAAGGTGGTTTTTTTTCGCCTGCCGTTTGAGCATCACTCCTGACAGTCGCTTTCCTAAACCAGCCCTTTATCCCCTTCATCGAGCCTACAGCAGCGCTAGTCATCAAATATTGGGTGGCTTCAGGTCGCAGTTGTAGGCAAAATCTGCGCGTTGCGTAAGGAAGTACGCAAATCGCGTTTTTCAGCCAGCATCGCCTTGTTGGCCTTTCTTTCGGCGGGATATTCTCAGGACGTCACTGCACATTCAGTGATCGGGCTTGGAAACCCGTCGAGTCACGCAACAGCGCCCTTCACAAGCGCCAGCGTATTTTTACGCTCGGAAGTTTGTATTTTATGGCGGCTGTGCGTGGGACGCCTTCGGGCGTGCCGGTCTCCTTGACTCCCGGTTTCCAACCTACGCATAGCTGCCACCCATTCGCTTGGAAACGAACGTGGCAGCTCCTCATGTCAAGGAGTTAGACCATCCGCACCGTTAACCCGCTTGAAAATCGGATCCACCCTCATAGATTCCTTTCAGTCTTCTGTCTGATCCCTTCCGCCAGTGGAGGTGACCAATGATCGAAGAAGTCGAAGAAAAAACCATCGGCCACACCCACTTCATTTATTGCGGTGAAATCCCGCTGTTCCAGATCAGCGCTGGCGTCCCTGTCAAGGAGGCGCTGGAACAGGCATCTGATCTATTGAGCCTGGCTAAAGCGCTCGCCGAAGACGCTGCCTTCATGAAAGAAACCGACCGGTACGCCTGGGCTTCGCACTTTCTGACGGAGATGGGCAAGGCGGTGATCGATGATGTGGTGAAAGCCGTTTCTCCCCGCCCCAAGAGAGTGATCCTTAAGGCTGCAACCTAGCGGCTACGGCACTCTGCATTTTTGGGATTCAGGGACGGCTGGGCGTACTGATTGTGGGCGCCCTCCACCGTTGCCTGACAAAAAACCCGACGCTGGGCCGGGTTCCTTTTTTGTTTATGCATTTCAATTGAATTGTTTACTTGATTGTCGTTTATGCCTGCGCGCTGGCACTCGTCAGCACGTCTACAAAGTGCTGAATGTACCCGCGATCTTGGTCAGACATCGCTCTGTAACGTGTAAGAAGATTCCGCTCTTCTTGATTTAACTCGGACATTTCGCTGTTCGGCTTTTCCATGCGGATGTTCTTTTTTTCATCTTGATCCAAATGCCCACTACTCCATTAAGTGCATTGCGGGCGCAACGTTACTCAGGAGCGCGGAAAATCAAAACTGAAATCCAACGTAACGAATTCTAAATCTCGACGAGTTATTTCCTGGCGCTGGCCGGATTGAAGCGTGCCGCTTGCTGGATAACGCACGCCTGCTGCAGGTCGCCCAATTTAAAAAGCACTGGGATGATGAGCGATTCAGCTCTATTCCTATTACCGAGCGACGCGCAGCCTTGTATGCGGCGATACCTGCGATGTCGGCGCAACAGTAGCTGATCACGGTATTGGCCTGCAGCATTTGGGCGAAGAATCGTCGGTGAACACCTTCACCACCGCGCTGCATGCCGATGTGTTGCAGCGCCTCGCCAGGGACTACGGGCTCAAGCGTCGCTTGAGCACCGACTATCTGCGAGGCGGCAAATGTCCGGCTTGTGGTCAAAAGGAGTTGTACGCCCGCTACTCCGAGCCGTGGCTGATCATTTGTGGTCGCGAGAGCAAGTGCGCTCAGCGCTGGCACCTCAAGGAGATTTACGAGGACCTGTTCAATGATTGGAGCAAGCGGGCCCCCTCCTCTGAGCAGTTTCCATCGGCGACGGCGCGGGCCTACCTTGAGTTTGCCCGGGGCTTTCGTCACGAGATCATCCAAGGCTGGTACACGCAGGAAACTTATTTTTCTGAGGACCTGAACGCCGGCAGCGCGACAGTGCGCTTCGCCCTAGAAAAAGGTGGCTACTGGGAACGCCTGATCGACCGGCCGCACCGGTTTGGCAAGATGAAGGCGCGGTTCAAGCCCGGCGACAGCCCGCGTGGGTACTGGTGGTGCCCGCCATGTGTAGAGCTGCTGGACGTCAAAGAGTTGTGGATTGTCGAGGGCATCTTTGACGCGATCGCTCTGGTGCATAACGGCATCGCGGCGGCAAACTGCCCAAGCTCATTTGGGCACTGGACAACGAACCCGGCGCGCACAAATACATCAAGCGCTGGGTGCGCCAGGCTCGCGCTCTGGGTTACGAGTGCGAAGCAGCGCAGATCCCGCAATCGGACAGCCGCAAGGTTGATTGGAACGATCTGCATCAGCGATGGGCGTTCATTGATGGCGAGAGCGAGCGTAGTGAGCAGATCGAAAAGGACCTGGCTAATGCTCGTTATCTCGGTTCCCTGCTGATTGCTGAAAGTGCGGCAGAGAAAGGCGTCCTGATATACGACTGGCGCGAACGTCATGAATTTCACTTCAGCTTCGACAGCCGTTTGTACTGGTTCAAGATGGACCTGGAGAAATTCAACAAGGCTATGCAGTCGCTGGAGACGTCCACCAGTCACGAAGACCAGCTACTCAGTGAAAAGCAGCGCCGTCAAAAAGCACTGCGCCAATGCGGCGGCGTAGTAGAAATCGCCAACTGCTACCCGCGGGCGCTGTACTTCCAGCGCAACGAAGTCACCGACGAATCCTGGTACTACTTCCGCGTCGATTTCCCGCACGACAGCGGCAGCGTGAAGAACACCTTCACCGGTGGCCAGGTCGCCGCCGCCAGCGAGTTCAAGAAACGTCTGCTGAGCATGGCCGCCGGCGCCGTGTTCACGGGTAGCGGCCAGCAGCTCGACAAGATCATGAAGGATCAGCTGTTCGGCCTGAAGACTATCGAGACCATCGACTTCATCGGCTACAGCAAACTGCACGGCTGCTATGTGTTTGGCGACCTCGCGGTACGTGGCGGCGTCGTCAGCGTGGTCAACAAGGAGGACTTTTTCGAGTTCGGCAAGTTGCGGCTGAAGACGCTGCAGAAGTCGATCGCCATGCACATCCAGCGCGACACTAAGGAGTACCGGACTGACTGGCTGCCGATGCTGTGGCTGTGCTTTGGCGCCAAGGGCATCGTCGCCCTGGCGTTCTGGTTTGGCTCGCTGTTCGCCGAGCAGATCCGCGCGCAGTACAAGTCCTTTCCGTTTCTTGAAGTCACCGGTGAAGCCGGCGCCGGCAAGACCACGCTGCTGACCTTCCTGTGGAAACTGCTGGGCCGTGAACATGAAGGTTTTGACCCGTCGAAATCGACCCGCGCCGGGCGGCAGCGCGCCATGGGTCAGGTCTCGAACATGCCGGTGGTGCTGATCGAGGGCGACCGAAACGAGCCGGATAAAGCGCACGCCAAGGGCTTCGACTGGGACGAACTCAAAGACTTCTACGGCGGCGGCACGCTCGGTACCAAGGGCATGAAGACCAGCGGTAACGAGACCTACGAACCGCCGTTCCGGGGTGCGATTGCGATCAGACAGAACGCCGATGTCAGCGCGTCCGAAGCGATCCTGACCCGGATTATCAAATCGCACTTTGCACGTCCGGAAGTCACCACCGAAAGCCGTGCAGCGGCTGACAACCTGAACCTGATCCCGGTTGAACAGTTGAGCCACTTTCTGCTGCTGGCTGTGCGTGCGGAAGCCCACGTGATGGCGAAATTTGCCGAACGTGTGGTGGTTCATGAACAGCATCTGCGCAAGCTCAAAGACATCCGTGTGGAACGGATCATCAAGAACCACAGCCAGTTGATGGCCTTGGTGGACTGCCTGCGCCTGATTTGCCCGCTCGAGGACAACCACGTCGCCACGACGCAGCAGGCGCTGATGGCCATGGCATTCGAACGGCAAGCAGCGATCAGTGCGGATCACCCGCTAGTTGCCGAATTCTGGGAAGTCTACGAATACCTCGAAAGCCTGGGCGAAGGCCCGCAGGTCAACCACAGCACCGACCCAAAACTCATCGCAATCAACCTCAACGAATTCGCCGAAAAGGCCAGCGAGCATCGGCAAAACCTTGCGGATCTCAAGACGTTGCGCGGGCTGCTGGTGAACAGCCGCAGCCACAAATGGCTAGAGACCAACAAGGCGATTTACAGCGCGGTGCGTGCGTCGCAGGCCGTCATCAATGGCACGCAAAAAAGGAGCACCACGGTGCGCTGCTGGATTTTCCAGCGAGCGTAACGACCTGCAATTGAAGGATCACCCGGCGCCGTAGTGCCGGGATGTGTAAAGGAGAAATACGATGCAGATAGCGGTTCTAGAGCCCTTGGATGTGTCCTGCTTTGTTGGGCGAAATCTCAGCTTACAGGTTGGACGTTTCGGCTTTGGTCGGGGGACGTTATGAAGAAAAGGAAAGCTTTCCCCTGGTGTCTGGATTTGAACGGGGTTTGCGACCAATGCGGGAGGTCGCGGGCGCATGGGAATCATCGCAAATGCAGCAAGGCGCGGCAGGTGGCTGCGGATCGGCTTCAGGCTGAGGAGGCTCGGAGCGGGGTTAAAAAGCCGCGAAAAAGAAGTGCGGGGTTGTTTTGGTTGTTGAGGCAGGAGTGAGGTTGCAAAAGCAGTGGAAGGCTCAGGACTAGGCCTTTCCTTTTTCCAACACAGCACAGGAGGTGCATATGGCAGACGGTGTAGAGGCCCGCGGAAACTCAGTGCGGGTTTACTTTCGCTTCAATGGCGAGTTGTGCCGGGAGCGCATTCCCGGCGGCAATACTGCGGCCAACCGGGAGCACGCGGCGCACCTGGTGAACATCATCGAATACGAAATCCAGGCCGGGACTTTCGATTACAGCCGGCACTTCCCCAACTCGGGCAAGCTGGCTGAGAACACGTTCGGCCACTATCTGGATCTCTGGTTGAAGATCAAAAGTAACAGCGTTGCTGCGACCTCCTATCGAGGGTTCGCCAACAAGGCCGAGGTACATGTCCGGCCGCGCTGGGGTAAATCGCAGATCGATCAGATCTATCACTTGGACTTGCAGGAGTGGATCCAGGACACGCTGTCGAAGCGGCTCAAAAACAAGACCATTCGCGACATCATCTGCAATGTGCGGCAGGTGTTTCGGCTGTATCGAACTCGAAAAAAGTGGCGCACGACCCTACTGAGGGTCTGTTCGTGCGGTTGACGGATCCTGAAGCACCGGATCCATTCACCAGGGCGGAAATCAAGCAGATCCTCGAAACGCCCACGAAGCGGATTCAGGAGGTGCTGATGGTGCAATTCATGATTTGGGCGGGGCCTCGGGTTTCAGAGACGATTGCGCTGGCTTGGGAGGATGTCGATCTGGAGCAAGGGACGGTGACGTTTCGGCGGTCGAAGGTGCGCGGAGCATATCGGGTGACGAAGACGCGCCGGTCGACGCGGAAGGTGCGGTTACTAGCACCGGCGTGGGACGCGTTGCGCCGGATTGATGCGATCAACCAGGTCAAGAAGGCGGAAACGGTCGAGATTGTGGAGCGGGATAACAAGACTGTTCGTAAGCACACACTGCGGTTTGTGTTTCTGAACAGTAAAAGCGGGTTGCCGCATGTGAGTGATTTTGTGGTGCGGGATCGGTTTTTTAAGGCGCACTTACTTGCGGCTGGGGTGCGGTATCGGGGGCCTGGGCAATGTCGGCATACGTATGCGAGTCAGTTACTGACGACTGGGGTGGCTTCGATTGATTGGATTGCGGAGCAGATGGGGCATACGAATGGGAATATGATTCGGCAGCATTATGGGACTTGGATTAATGAGGATGGGCCGGATGTTATTAGCATGCTACAGCACGCGTTAGACCTATAAACCAATCTTTATAAAAGCTAGTTACCCCACCGCCACTTGAATCAAGTCAACCCCCATGCCGCGCAAAGCGCGGCATTTTGCTCTATAAAAAGTACACATGCTAAATGGTGCCACACCGATTGAACTGACGGTGCAGTACATCAACTACGACCATGCGCTGCTGGATCAACTCTTGCGCCCGCCCTTGCCAAGCAATTTTATTTTTAGACATCTCAGATTGAAAGTATTGATGCCATTCGTCAGCTTTCTGCATGACGACAGAGTGGCCTCTCAACTTTCCTGCAAGCTTATCCTGAATCATATGACTCATCGTGAAGCGTTTACCTTCAGGTGTTTTTAGGGTTTCTATACAGTCCAGAATGAAACTTTCAAGATCAATTTCCCCCTGCGATACAGCTTCAAAAATATGCTCTACCGCGTCAATAGTGACAAACAGTATATTACTGAACGGCACCGGGATGCGCCCATATTTAACTTCCATCCTGGTTCCCAAATCAGGATCAATAAAATTAGCTACATCATCTGCCGATGCAAACCAGAAATCTTCATGAGTGATCACAACGCACGCAAAGTCTGAGAACGCGTACTCCTTGGTTAGGTGCAATCTGTGAACACTCTCTTGGCACTGCTCAATACCTTTGATAAAGCTACCTTTTAGGTGAGCACGAAGAATCTCAGGATCAAATACAGATGAGACTATATCGCCTGGCTCAATGGCTTTTGACTCAAAAAGGATATTCAAAGCGCCGGGAACCAAAAAATCAGCCATCTTCCCACCTACCACATTGCTATTCCTGCAACACTGATTGAGCTCATTCTCCGAAAAATAAGTAATAGACGACGCAGAAAAAACAGACCCTACATACTTTTCCATAGTCGGACCAAAATAGTTTTTGAAATCCCAGTCTGGAATTTTCTTCAAAAGATCGGGAACCATCATGCCCGCGGATCTAGAGAACAACTTAGCATTGTAAATAAACAGATTGTCACCATCCAGCAGCACTGGCTTTTTTCTAAGCGGGGTAGTCTGAAAATATTCACTTTGCTGATGCAAATCACCTTTAACGCCATGCGCTTTAAAAAACTCTGGCAGATCCTGGCTGCGTACAGAAACCAATAAAAAATAGCAAATAATACTTTTCAATGGAATCGTTGGCGTAAGAAAGAAAATCATTTCATACAAATTTATACCAACAATCCCTTTTGCATTATCTGCAACAACAATATCCAGATAGAGACTAATTAGATAAAATTCTTTCAACGGCACTCCATACGACGTTTCAAATATCTTCGCATATGGAGCATCCTCATGAAAATACCATATCATTTGGCGCGTCATAACTCTAATATCTGAAACCACATCTCCCTGATACCAAGCCTGCTGAAGAATCATCGGGCGTAGCATCAAATGAACTTCACCAAGCTCTATTGGACAGGCCAAATGCTGCATATGGAATAGCTTGTTTGCGAGCCCCCCAAATTCCCCCGTAGCCATATCGCGAACTCCCTCTCCACTTTCTTGCATACCTAGCTTTAGCAAAAAAAGGCAAATCCAAGGCATTCCGCTAGCAGGTTTTTCAAGTGTTTGCGACCAATGAAGATGATCTAGAACTTGTTGAAGAAATGAATCAGCTCGGTACACGCTCAACTCGTGCCTGAGTTTGGTTATTTCTACATCATATTTTTCAGCGGTCATGTGCTTCATCCTTTAAAGCAGCGGAGGGAACATCTTCTACTGGTGAGAGGGGTGAAACGAAAGCGATCCAATCTGCTTTCTGCCACTACGGCGCATGTCAGATCCACAGTGGAGAGAAACGGCATATCAACCAATCATCCGATCACCGCGCTGACTGAGACAAGTGCTGTGTCAACAATCATCCCAATTCCCAAAGTGTTCCCATATCACCATTTTTCAGACGCCAAAAACCACAAACCCCCGACTTTCTCTAGGAAAATCAGGGGTTTGCGTTTACTGAATGTGGCGGTGAAGGAGAGATTCGAACTCTCGATACAGTTTCCTGTATACACACTTTCCAGGCGTGCTCCTTAAGCCACTCGGACACTTCACCGTATCTCTTCAAACATGTTCTGTCTGTCGAGGCGCGCTAATGTAGTCGAAAGCTTTTCTGATGGCAAACTTTTTTTCAGAATTTTCATGCGGTTAAGACAAAAAGGCGTTTCGCCCCACCTTGGGCGATGGCAAACCGGCCAATCTCTGGTGACGGCCGCCCTTCTATATAGAAGCAGAACGTTGTGCTACGCCGGGCGCAGCCGGAAACGGTGACCGGCGAGTCAGTCACAGTGCTTTACCTGGCCTACGGCGGTGGGTAACGTCTGCCCATCTTTCTTACAAGGAATAGCGTCATGAGTGAGTTGATTGCCTACCACCTCGAAGACGGTATCGCGACCCTGACCTTGAACAACGGCAAGGTCAATGCCATTTCCCCGGACGTGATTGCGGCGTTCAACGCGGCGCTGGATCAGGCGAAGACTGATCGTGCCATCGTGATCATTACCGGTCAGCCGGGGATTCTGTCTGGCGGCTATGACTTGAAGGTGATGACCGCCGGGCCTAAAGAAGCCGTGGCGCTGGTGACTGCGGGTTCGACCCTCGCCCGTCGCCTGCTGTCCCACCCGTTTCCGGTGATCGTTGCCTGCCCAGGCCACGCCGTGGCCAAAGGTGCATTCCTGCTGCTGTCCGCCGACTACCGCATCGGTGTCGACGGCCCGTTCAGCATCGGTCTGAACGAAGTGCAGATCGGCATGACCATGCACCACGCCGGCATCGAGCTGGCGCGTGATCGCCTGCGCCGCTCGGCGTTCCACCGTTCGGTGATCAATGGCGAGATGTTTGATCCGAAAAGCGCGGTGGATGCCGGTTTCCTCGACAAGGTGGTGGCTGCCGAAGAGCTGCAAGGCGCAGCCCTGGCAGCGGCGCGTCAGTTGAAGAAGATCAACATGAACGCGCACAAGAACACCAAGCTCAAAGTGCGTAAGGCGCTGCTCGAAGCCCTCGACAACGCGATCATCCAGGATCAGGAACATCTGGGCTAAGCCCGCGCTTCCCGAGCCAAAGAAAAGCCCGACCGTCGTGTCGGGCTTTTTCTTGTGTATTGGTTGATCGAGCGTCGACTGCTCTAGGACGGGTCTGACAATCAACTCGGAAACATGCGCTTAAACATCGTCTATCTCCGGACTCTATAGCGGCAATTGCCGAAAACAGTGCACATCCGTACACTGCGCCCCCTTTTGTCCCGGTGGGGCCTGAAAATGCTGTTTGTGTTTCGTATGTTATTGATGGGCCTGCACTTTATTCTGGCCGGCGTGTTGGGGGTGATCCTCGGGCTGTGCCGGCCGTTCAATCCGGACAATAGCCGACTGTGCGCCCGCCTCTACGCGCTTCCGGCCATGTGCATTCTGCGCTTGCGGGTAAAAGCCGACGTCGGCCCGTTGATGAACAAGCCAGACAGTTGCGTGATTGTCGCCAACCATCAGTCCAACTACGACCTGTTCGTGTTCGGCAACGTGGTGCCTCGGCGTACCGTATGCATCGGCAAGAAGAGCCTGAAATGGGTGCCGCTGTTCGGGCAACTGTTCTGGCTCGCGGGCAACGTGTTGATCGATCGCGGGAACGCGCACAAGGCGCGCAAGTCGATGCTCACCACCACCCACACCTTGCAGCACGAAGACACGTCGATCTGGGTATTCCCGGAAGGCACGCGCAACCTCGGTGAAGAACTGCTGCCGTTCAAGAAAGGCGCGTTCCAGATGGCGATCGCCGCCGGTGTGCCGATCGTGCCGGTGTGCGTCAGCAGCTACATCAAGCACATGCGCCTGAACCGCTGGCGCAGCGGGAAAATTCTCATACGCTCGCTGCCGGCGATTCCTACAGCCGGGCTGACCATGGATGACATGCCCATGCTCATGTCCCAGTGCCGCGAGCAGATGCGCGAATGCATCGCCGCGATGGATCAGCAGCTGCAGGCTGCGTAAAAAACCCGCCTTGTGCGGGTTTTCTTTTGCCGGGTGAACTGTACAGATTTCACTGACTCTCAAGCAGCGACACAGCTAAGCTGAAGCCTTGTATTCCCTGCCATCTGCCAAGAAGAAGTGAACCACTACCATGGGTCGAGTTGTTGCTGCTGCGGTTTACAGCGCCGGTAAGAAAGTCACTAATATCACGCTTGACGAAGGTGCCGCCTGGGCCGCAAAAACCGGACATTTTGTCTGGATCGGCCTGGAAGAGCCGGACGCTCAGGAGCTGGCCAATCTGCAGCGCCAGTTCAACCTGCACGAACTGGCCATTGAAGACGCCCTGGAAAAACACAGCCGGCCGAAGCTGGAAACCTTTGGTGACGCCTTGTTTATCGTCACCTACTCGCCGATCCGCGAACATGGAATCTTGCAGTTCATCGAAACGCACATCTTCGCCGGCAAGGGCTACATCATCACCGCCCGCAACGGTCACTCGGCGTCCTACGCGCATGTCCGCCAACGCTGTGAGGCGCGGCCGCTGTTGCTCGAGCATGGGGAAGACTTCGTGCTCTATGCACTGCTGGATTTCGTCATCGAAAACTACCAGCCGGTGGGCGAAGCGATTCATGCCGAGATCGATGAACTGGAGCGCAACGTGCTGTGCAGTGCGTTGAACGAGCATGACATTCAGAAACTCCACGGTCTGCGCCGCGACGTGTTGCGCCTGCGCCGCTATGCAGCGCCGATGGTGGAGATTGGCGAGGAGCTGCAGAAGCTGAGCTTCCCGTTCATCGACAAGAACATGCGCCCGTACTTCCGCGATGTGCAGATTCACGTCACGCGGCAGATGGAAGACCTGACCACGCTGGCGGACATCGCCAGCCAGACCATCGAGGTCGGTGTGTTGCTGGAAGCGTCGCGGCAGAGTGTGGTGCAACGCAAGTTTGCCGCGTGGGCGGCGATTCTGGCATTCCCGACGGCGGTGGCGGGGATTTACGGGATGAACTTCCAGAACATGCCGGAGCTGAGCTGGCACTACGGCTATTTCGCTGTGTTGGGGTTTATTACGGTGGGGTGTGTGAGTTTGTGGGCGAGTTTCAAGAGGTCGGGGTGGTTGTAGGGAAGCAAAAGCAAAAGATCGCAGCCTGCGGCAGCTCCTACAGGGTGTAACCACCCCGATGTAGGAACTGCCGCAGGCTGCGATCTTTTGATCTGCTATCAAGCAGCTTCTGGCTTGTGCGCCACAAACCGCATCATCCACTCTGCCACCGTGGTGCCATGGTGCTCCTGCTCCAGGCTGGCCACGCCTTTCGAGTAGATCTGCGAACCCAGCGCGTCCTGGCGCAGATCCAGCAGCGCCCGCGAATAGTCGTGAATGAATTCCGGGTGGCCCTGGAAGCACAGCACCTGATCGTTGATGTGGTATGCAGCAAATGGGCAGAAATCGCTGGAAGCGATGACCGTGGCGTTTTCCGGCAGTGCCGTGACCTGATCCTGGTGGCTGATCAGCAGCGTCAGCTCTTCTCGCACCGGGCTCATCCACGGCGCCTTGGCCGCCAGTTTGTAGTTGTGGGTGCCGACGCCCCAGCCTTGGCTGGCGCGCTCGCTCTTGCCACCGAGCAACAGCGCCAGCAATTGATGGCCGAAGCACACGCCGAGCAGCTTGTCGCCGCGCTCGTAGCGGGTCAGCAGGTATTGCTTGAGGGTCTGGATCCACGGGTCGGTGCCGAACGAATCGGCCTTGCTGCCGGTGATCAGGTACGCATCGAAGGTCAGGTCGTCGCTCGGGTATTCGCCCTGCATCACGTTGTACACGGTGAACTCGGCGGCAATCGGTTGCTGCGAGAACAGGCGCTGAAACATCTGCCCGTAACCCTGATATTGATCGACCAGTTCCGGACGCAGGATGTCGGTTTCCAGAATGCAGATGCGTAGCGACATAAAAAATACCTGACACGTGATGGGAATAATGAACACCCCAGAGCCTGCCTTGAAACACCCCGGCAAGGCAAGCCCCGCAGCGTTCACCCGATCACTTAAAACAGCTCGCCTCTCGCAGCTTTTTCCAGCAACAGGGCCGGTGGCGCAAAGCGCTCGCCGTACTGCTCGGCCAGATACTGCGCGCGTGCGACGAAGTCCTGTACCCCGTACTGATTAATGAACTGCAAGGCGCCGCCGGTCCAAGGCGCAAATCCGATGCCGAAGATCGAGCCGACGTTGGCATCCGCTGTCGAGGTGAGCACGCCCTCCTCCACGCAGCGCACGGTTTCCAGGGCTTGCACGAACAGCAGACGATCACGCACATCCTTCGGCGAAATCTGCCCGTCGGCCTTCTCGAAGCGCGTCTTCAACTCCGGCCACAGATGTTTCTGACCACCCGCCGGGTAATCGTAGAAACCACCGCCAGCGGCTTTGCCCGGGCGCTTGAATTCGTTGAGCAGCAAGTCAATCACGGCGAAGGCCGGGTGTTCTATCAGCGGTTTCCCTTCCGCTTGCAGGTCCTTGGTCGTTTGCTGACGGATATGGCTCATCAGGCTGAGGGAAACTTCGTCGGAGATCGCCAGCGGCCCGACCGGCATCCCGGCCTTGCGCGCTTCGGTCTCGATCATCGGCGCGCTCACGCCCTCGCCGAGCATGGCGATGCCTTCATTGGTGAAGGTGCCAAACACCCGCGAGGTAAAGAAGCCGCGACTGTCATTGACCACGATCGGGGTTTTCTTGATTTGCAGGACGAAGTCGAAACCGCGCGCCAGGGTTTCAGCACTGGTCTGCGCACCTTTGATGATTTCCACCAGCGGCATTTTGTCCACCGGGCTGAAGAAGTGCAGACCGATGAACTTACCCTGATCGGGTACTGCGGTCGCCAGCCCGGTGATCGGCAAGGTCGAAGTGTTGGAGGCCATCACCGCGTCAGCACCGACAATCTTTTGCGCTGCCGACGAGACCTTGGCCTTGAGTTCGCGATCCTCGAACACCGCCTCGATGATCAGATCACAACCCGCCAGATCCGCATCATTTTCAGTGATGTGAATCCGCGCCAGCAACGCTTCGCGCTTTTCGGCCGTCATCTGGCCACGGGCGACTTTCTTGTCCAGCAGCGCCGCCGAATGGGCCTTGCCCTTCTCGGCCGCCGCCAGGTTGATGTCCTTGAGCACCACATCGATACCAGCCGAGGCACTGACGAAGGCGATCCCGGCGCCCATCATGCCCGCACCGAGCACACCGACCTTGCGCGTGACATATGGCGCAAAACCCTGCGGCCGCGAACTGCCGGCGTTGATCTCGTTGAGCTGGAACCAGAAGGTGCCGATCAGGTTTTTCGAGATCTGCCCGGTGGTCAGTTCGGTGAAATAGCGGGTTTCGATCAGGTGCGCGGTGTCGAAATCAACCTGCGCGCCTTCCACCGCCGCACACAGAATCTTCTCTGGCGCCGGCAGCGTGCCCTGAGTCTTGCTGCGCAGGATCGACGGCGCTATCGCCAGCATCTGCGCGACTTTCGGATTCGACGGTGTGCCGCCGGGGATCTGATAGCCCTTCACGTCCCAACGCTGTACCGCGCTCGGGTTGGCGACAATCCAGGCGCGCGCCTTGGCCAGCAACTCGTCACGATCCGCCGCCAGTTCATCGATCAGACCGGCCTGCAATGCCTGTTGCGGGCGCACCTTTTTGCCTTCGAGCAAGTACGGCAAGGCTTTTTCGATGCCGAGCATACGCACCATGCGCACCACCCCGCCACCGCCCGGCAGCAGGCCCAGCGTCACTTCAGGCAGACCGAGTTGCACCGCCGCATCGTCCAGCGCCACCCGGTGATGGCAGGCCAGACAGATTTCCCAGCCACCGCCGAGCGCGGCGCCGTTGATCGCCGCGACCACCGGTTTGCCGAGGGTTTCCAGAGTGCGCAATTGCGCTTTGAGGCTCAGCACCATGTCATAGAACGCTTTGGCCTCGGGTTTGCCGACCTTGATCAGCTCATTGAGGTCGCCGCCGGCAAAGAAGGTTTTCTTCGCCGAGGTGATGATCACACCGGCGATACGGTCTTTTTCCGCCACCAGCCGCGCAACGCAGGCGCCCATGGCATCGCGGTACACGGCGTTCATGGTGTTGGCGCTCTGGCCCGGCATGTCGATGGTCAGCACGACGATGGCGTCCTGGCCTTTTTCGTAACGAATGGCTTCGCTCATAACAAGGTTTCCTTGAATTCGGGGCTCAGAGGCGTTCGATGATGGTGGCAATGCCCATGCCGCCGCCGACGCACAGCGTCGCCAGGCCGTAGCGCAGGCGCCGGGTTTCCAGTTCATCGAGCAAAGTGCCGAGGATCGCGCAACCGGTGGCGCCCAGCGGATGGCCCATGGCGATCGAGCCGCCGTTGACGTTGACCTTGTCCGGGTCCACCGCCATGTCCTTGATGAACTTGAGCACCACCGAGGCAAATGCCTCATTGACCTCGAACAGGTCGATGTCTTCCACGCGCAAACCCGCCTTGGCCAAGGCCTTGCGGGTGGCCGGTGCGGGGCCGGTGAGCATGATGGTCGGGTCAGTGCTGGTGACCGCCGTGGCGACGATCCGGGCCCGTGGTTGCAGGCCGAGCGCACGACCCTTGGCTTCGGAGCCGATCAACATCAGCGCCGCACCGTCAACGATCCCGGAGCTGTTGCCCGGCGTATGCACGTGGTTGATCCGCTCGACGTGGCTGTAAACCCGCAGCGCGGTGGCATCAAACCCCATCTGGCCGATCATTTCGAAACTTGGCTTGAGTTTGCCGAGGCCTTCCATCGTCGACTCGGCGCGAATGAATTCGTCGTGATCGAGCAGGATGATGCCGTTCTGATCCTGCACCGGCACCAGCGACTTGTTGAACGAACCGTCAGCCCGCGCCCGTGCGGCTTTTTGCTGCGAGTGCAACGCGTAGGCATCGACATCCTCACGGCTGAAGCCCTCAAGGGTGGCGATCAGGTCCGCACCAACGCCCTGTGGGGTGAAGTGGCTGTGCAGATTGGTTTGCGGATCCAGTGCCCAGGCGCCGCCGTCACTGCCCATCGGCACCCGCGACATCGACTCGACGCCACCGACCACTACCAGATCCTCGAAGCCCGAGCGCACTTTCATCGCGCCGAGGTTGACCGCTTCCAGACCCGAGGCGCAAAAACGGTTGATCTGCACGCCGGCCACGCTAACGTCCCAATCCGCCACCTGCACCGCAGTCTTGGCAATGTCCGAGCCCTGATCGCCAATCGGCGTGACGCAGCCGAGCACCACGTCATCGACCTGACTGGTGTCCAGCGCGGTACGGCTTTGCAGTGCGGTCAGCAATCCGGCGACCAGATTCACCGGTTTGACACTGTGCAGCGCGCCATCGGCCTTGCCTTTGCCGCGGGGCGTGCGTAACGCATCGAAAATCAAAGCTTGGGTCATGACGTCCTCGAACCTGTGCGGTGAGTGAATTTCGTAGTGTCACTGTTGTCCCGAGCGCGCATGGATTCAATGACCACAGCGCTCAATGACGTTGACGTGCACGCTCAGACGGACGGTCATCCATCCTCAGGTGAACCGGTTCAGGTCAGCGAGTTGTCTAGCAAGCGGGCGGCGAAGAAGCTGGCAATGAGCCTCATGCCGTTTTTATCGCAAACGGCAGCAAATACATATGAAATGGATCTAAGCCAAGCGTGACGCGGGCTCTAAGGTAGTAAATGTACGTCAGGGTCGTCGGGTTTTGCCGGGGCCGACGTTTTTCAACAGGAAGTGCAGCGTTTGCCGTCATGGATATGCAGGCAGACATCAGGAAATAACAATAAAGGCGGTCAAGCCATGTTCAAACAACCGAAAGTTCGTCAAGCAGGACTCATTCTTTTCGCCACCACGCTGCTGTTGATTTTGCCCAATCTGACCAAGGTGATTGGCTGACTCAAGCGGCAGGCATCCGCTATCGCCAGACAAAATGTGACTGGCCCGCTACCCGGGCCAGCGTGGCTGTGCGAACCTTTGCGCACTTCCACGACAGGGACGGCGATCATTTGAAAACGCTCATTGTGTTCTGGGCCTTGCTGCTGAGCATGCCCTTGTGTGCGGCGCAGCTCACGCTGGAGCTGGGCGCGAACAGTCGCACCTGGCAGACCGAAGAGTTGCTCAAGCATCCGCAAGCACAAACTCTGACCATCAAGAACGATGTGTCCTACAAGAAAGACATGACGTATCGAGCCGTGCCCGTGGCGGCGCTGCTCACCGGGATCAAACCGGCCGATCACCTGCAAGCGGTGGCGCTGGACGGGTTTGCCGCCGAACTGGCCGCTGCGCCGTTGCTCAACAGCAAAGTCGCGCAGGCCTGGCTGGCGATCGAGGACCCGACGCAGCCGTGGCCGCCGCTGTCCGAGGGTAAACACAGCGCCGGGCCGTTCTATCTGGTGTGGACTGACCCGCAAGCCGGCAACATCAGCCCTGAGCAATGGCCGTTCCAAGTGGCGAGCATCAAGCGCATGGCGCCGGTGGCCGAGCGCTTCCCGGCGCTGTTGCCGGATCCCAAGCTGAAAGCGGATGACCCGGTGAATCAGGGTTTTGCGCTGTTCCAGAAGAACTGCCTGGCCTGCCACCGGTTGAACGGTGCGGGGGATGCGCAGTTCGGGCCGGATCTGAATATTCCGTACAACCCGACCGAGTATTTCGGCGCGGATTTTCTCAAGCGCTACATTCGCGATCCGCAGAGTTTGCGCCAGTGGCCTCAGGCGAAGATGCCGGGGTTTTCGGCAGAGGTGTTGCCGGAGAGGGATTTGCAGTTGTTGATCGGCTATTTGCAACACATGGCTGGGCGCAAGGTTAAGCCCTGATGCAACTCCCCATGTGGGAGCGAGCCTGCTCGCGAAAGCGGAGTTTCAGACACCACATTGCTGACTGATAAACCGCTTTCGCGAGCAGGCTCGCTCCTACAGGGTTTTGTGTGAAGCAAATTACTGTTGTTGCACGGAGATAACCGGCGTCGGCGACACGAACACCTTCGCATGCATCTGCTCACAACCACCGCCCCGACGCATGCCGCGCACCGGGCAGGCATCCAGATAATCCAGGCCCACCGCCAGTTTCAGGTGCCTCTCCGGGCGGGCCAACTGGTTGGTCACATCAAAGCTGTACCAGGCGTCATCCAGCCACGCTTCGGCCCAGGCATGACTGGCCAGATGCTCGGCGTCCTCGCTGTACAGATAACCCGACACATAACGCGACGGAATCCCCAGGCTGCGTGCACAGGCGAGAAACGCATGGGTGTGATCCTGACAAACCCCGGCGCGCCCGGCAAAGGCTTCGGCGGCGCTGGTGTCGACTTCAGTCGAACCCGGCGTATAGCTGATGTGCTGGTTCAAACCGTGCATCAGGTCGATCAGCGCGGTGCGATCGCGCCGCTGCTTGCAGGATTTGTCGGCAAACGCCCGTAGCGCTTCGTCCGCCTCGGTCAGCCGGGTGAAGCGCAGAAACGGTAGCGCCGACTGGCTCTCATGCTCGGCCTCGCGCAATTCGTCGATATCGACCTGGCCACGGGCGCCGATGATGATCGCTTCGTGGGGCTCATCCATGGTCAGCACATGCAGGATATTGCCGAACGGATCGAGCTGGGCGCGCACCGGACGCGGCAGGTCGAGCTGCCAGCTCAACACGTGCTGACGCTCGCTGTCGTGCGGGGTCAGGCGCAGATACTGGATGCTCGCCCGCACCTGATCTTCATAGTGATAGGTGGTCTCGTGGCTAATGGAAAGTCTCATGCAGCCTCCAGGTATGAACTGTGAATCGCGTTGCCCAACTGGCGCACCAGCGGGATGAATTCGGTGAGCCAGGCGTGCAGGCCTTCGGCGAGGATTTCGTTGATGCCGGTGTAACGCAGACGCGCGTCCATCTCGGCGGCGAGGCGTTGTGCCGGACGGCCATTGGCGCCGGGCAACTGGGCGAGGATCTGGTCGATTTCCTCGGTGCAGGCGCGCAGCGAGCGCGGCACATCGGCGCGCAACAGCAGCAGCTCGGCGACATGCCGGGCGCCAGGGGCGTCGCGATAGATCTCGGTGTAGGCCTCGAACGATGACAGCGCTCGCAACAGTGCACTCCACTGGTAATAGGCGTGGGCCGTGCCGTCACTGACCGCTTCGGCCTGATCACCAGCCATTTCATAGCGCGCATCGAGCAGGCGCAGCGTGTTGTCCGCACGCTCGATGAACGTCCCCAGACGAATGAAGCGGAACGCATCGTTGCGCATGATCGTGCCGTAGGACGCGCCCCGGAACAGGTGCGAGCGCTCCTTGATCCACTCGCAGAAACGGCTCATGCCGTAACGACTCAGGCCCTGTTCGGCAATGCCGCGAATTTCCAGCCAGGTAGCGTTGATGTTCTCCCACATGTCCGCGGTGATGCGCCCGCGCACCGCATGCGCACTGGCCCGCGCCGCGCCGAGGCAGCTGTATATGCTCGCCGGGTTGGCCGCGTCCAGGGCGAAGAAGTGCAGCAGGCGTTCGGCATGCAGTTCGCCGTGACGCTCCAGGTAATCGTCGAGGGTGCCGGTGATCAACAGCGGCATCGCCAGTTCGTGCAAACCGTCGCCGCGACCATCCTGCGGCATCAGCGACAGCGAATAGCTGATATCGAGCATCCGTGCGAGGTTTTCCGCCCGCTCCAGGTAACGCGACATCCAGTACAGATCCGAGGCAGTTCTACTTAACATGGCAAGCTTCCTTCAATCCTCGACCACCCAGGTGTCCTTGGTGCCGCCGCCCTGGGAGGAGTTCACCACCAGGGAGCCTTCACGCAGGGCGACACGGGTCAAACCGCCGGGCACGACCCGGGTTTCGCGGCCAGACAATACAAACGGACGCAAGTCGATATGACGCGGCGCAATGCCGTTTTCGACAAAAGTCGGACAGGTCGACAGCGACAGCGTCGGCTGCGCAATGTACGCGTGGGGCTTGGCCTTGATCCGCTCACGGAACGCATCGATCTGCGCCGTGGTTGACGCCGGCCCCACCAGCATTCCGTAACCGCCGGAGCCCTGGGTCTCCTTGACCACCAGATCCGGAAGATTGGCCAGTACGTGGGAAAGTTCCGAGGGGTTGCGGCACTGCCAGGTCGGCACGTTCTTCAGGATCGGTTCTTCATCGAGGTAGAAACGGATCATCTCGGTGACAAACGGGTACACCGATTTGTCGTCCGCCACGCCGGTACCGATGGCATTGGCCAGCACCACGTTGCCCGAACGATAGGACGACAGCAGCCCCGGCACACCGAGCATCGAGTCGGGGTTGAATGCCAGCGGATCGAGGAACGCGTCGTCGAGACGGCGGTAGATCACGTCCACCGCCTTCGGCCCGTCCGTGGTGCGCATGTACACCTTGTCGTCACGCACGAACAGGTCGGCGCCCTCCACCAGTTCAACGCCCATTTCCCGCGCCAGGAAAGCGTGTTCGAAGAACGCACTGTTGAAGCGCCCCGGCGTCAGTACCACCACGCTCGGGTCGTCGATCGGGCTGGAGCTTTTCAGGGTGTCGAGCAACAGATTCGGGTAGTGGTCGATGGGCGCGATGCGCTGGGCGGCGAACAGCTCCGGGAACAGACGCATCATCATTTTGCGGTCTTCGAGCATGTAGCTGACGCCGCTCGGAGTACGCAGGTTGTCTTCGAGCACGTAGTAAGTGCCATCGCCGTCGCGCACAAGGTCGACGCCGGAGATGTGCGAATAGATGTCGCGATGCAGATCCAGGCCCTGCATCGCCAACTGGTACTGCTCGTTGGCCAGCACCTGTTCGGCAGGGATAATCCCGGCCTTGATGATGCGCTGCTCGTGATAAAGGTCGGCGAGGAACATGTTCAACGCCTTGACCCGCTGGATGCAGCCGCGCTCGACGATCCGCCACTCGCTGGCGGGAATGCTGCGCGGAATGGTGTCGAAAGGAATCAGGCGCTCGGTGCCCTGCTCGTCCCCATAGAGCGTGAAGGTGATGCCGGCCCGGTGGAACAGCAGATCGGCCTCGCGTCGCCGTTGTGCCAGCAACTCGTCAGGCGTGTCGGCCAGCCAGCGGGCGAACTCCCGGTAATGCGGGCGGATTTGGCCGCCGGCATCGTACATTTCATCAAAATAGGTGCGGATCATGCCGTACTCCTTGTCACCCGGACCTACAGGCCTTCGCAAGGCCCGTGCCATCGGCATAAACGCTTTGATTTCAATCGGTTGGATAATCACGCCGCAAGCACCGCACCATTCCTGTGCGGCAAATGCCCCAAGCCGATTGCCCCCGCCTCATTGCGACGCATTGCATCGCCTATCACCAGCATAGTCAGAGTTGATTTCACCGCTCGCACCGAGCTACGGATAATCGGCGCATCCGCTGAAAACTTCCCCGGTGAAGACTTCAGCTCCACTGATCCGGACTGCCCGCGCAGTCCCCGCAGGCCGTAACCCTGACCGGTTTCCTCTCCTTATCGGTCTTCCCTTTAGCCACCCTCTCCGGTGGCTTTTTTTTGCCCGGGATTCTTGTTTCAGGGTTTTGCCACGGGCTATTCGGCGGCCAGAAACGACAACGGCCAACCCGAAGATCAGCCGTTGCTCAATACCTGAAACCAGAGATCAGTTCAGACGATGGCGGTTACGCACCTCCTGCTTGACGCCCCAGCCCTCGATGATGCCGCCCAGCGGCTCGACCACGGCAGAGAAACCTTGCTCGAAATCGCCAATGTCGTCATAGGTTGCGTACATCACTTTGCTCAGTTCCAGCGACCAGGCGCCATCGTCGCGCGCACTGACCTGGGCATTGATGGATTCACCACGAAATTTGCCTGCCGCCCTGCGCGCCCGCTCCTCGTCCGGGAAAATGGCGTAGAACTCGATGGGATGGAACCGGGAAAAGTCGAAACCGCCTTCTTTCATGCGGCGCAGAACATTGCTGCTGATGTCTTCTTGATAGGCTGTGCTCATGAATCGTCCCCCTCGGATAGATGGATAGACTTTCCGTATTCCCGCCCCGGGCCTTACAGGCCAAAGTACTTCGGCAACGTGGTTGCACGCGGGAAACAAGCATGTAGCTGACAAGACCAGACCTTAGCGATTGTTTCGCTGATCTCGCTTGCAGAGTAGCCCCAAGATAGAGCTGCTGCCAAGGCCTGGTGCTTCAAGTGACAGGAAGAATTTCAGATTGGCGTGATACTGCGGATTTCGATGCTGTTCTGGGTTTTCAGGCTTTTCACGCCAGCATCGGTGGTGCGCCCTTCAAGATCGTTCATATCCAGTTCGGCGGCCACCGGCAGGAGCCGTTCCTTGATCAGGCGTGCAGCCTCGTCGTCGCTGGGGCATTCCGCGCGCTCGAACACCTCATCGACAATTTCACCATGATCGTCCACGAAAGTGACTTTCCACTTTTGCATCGGTGCCTCCTCGATCAAACCCGCAAATGGGCTTACTACTATCTCGACTTTTGGCGAGATTGATCGTTCAAAAGGATTGCAGCGGACGAACATGAAAAAAAATTAACCGATGGGGAACAGGCTTGTGTGGCGAGGGGATTCATCCCCGATGGGCGCGAAGCGTCCCTGAATTCAGCGAACGCATAGTGTCAGTTCCAACGCGTCTGCCGATTTTACGACTGCTGCGCAGCCGGTCGGGGATAAATCCCCTCACCACAGGGGATCTATCACCGATCCGGGAATAGTGCGTCAGTCGTTGCTTGGCTTGTTGATCGCCTGCAGCACGTACTGCGGCAGCGCGAATGCGCCGATGTGGATTTCCGGGTTGTAGTAGCGGGTGACGATACCGCTGCCGATGAAGCGCTGTTGCAGGGTTTCACGGCTCAGCTTGCGGTAGGCCGGGTTGGTCGAGCCCCAGGCAAAGGTCATCGAACCGCCGATGTAGGTCGGCACGGCCGCCTGATAGAAGTGCCAGTCCGGGAACAGGCTGCGCAGGCGACCGGCAGTGGTTTTGACTTCGTCGATCTGCATGAACGGCGTGCCGTTCTGGGTCACGAGGATCCCGCCTTCGTTCAGGCAACGATGGCACGCCTGATAGAAGTTCTCCGAGAACAGCACTTCGCCCGGGCCGATCGGGTCGGTGGAGTCGGAGATGATCACGTCGAATTTTTCGGTGGTGGTGGCGACGAAACGCATGCCGTCGTCGATCACCAGGTTCAGCCGTGGATCGTCGTAGGCGCCCTTGGAGTGGTTCGGCAGGAATTCCTTGCACATGTCGACCACGGTGCCGTCGATCTCGACCATGGTGATGTGCTCGACGCTGGCGTGCTTGGTCACTTCGCGCAGCATGCCACCGTCGCCGCCGCCGATGATCAGCACGCGCTTGGCGGTGCCGTGGGCGAGGATCGGCACGTGGGTGAGCATTTCGTGGTAGATGAATTCATCGGCTTCGGTGGTCTGGATCACGCCGTCCAGCGCCATCACCCGGCCCATGCGCGGGTTCTGGAAAATCACCAGGTGCTGGTGTTCGGTGCGCACTTCGTGCAGCAGTTTTTCCATGCGAAAACGCTGGCCGTAGCCTTCGTAGAGGGTTTCCAGGTATTCGCTGGTTTTGGTGACGGTCATGGTCAAGTGCTCCGATGAATGCGCGGGCGCCAATCGTGGGGGACGATTGCCCGGGAAAGGCGCGCATTCTACGTTGCCGAAGATGGCAGGTCGAACCTTCCTCCGACAGGGCACACTCTGGAGCTACCGCAAGACCAATGTGGGAGCGGGCTTGCTCGCGAAAGCGGAGTGTCATTCAACCTGTGTTTCGACTGAACAATCGCCTTCGCGAGCAAGCCCGCTCCCACAGGGGATCAGCGTGTTTTCGGGAAAGCGTCAGACCCGCACATTGCCCCGTGGCCCGGCGATCGCCCAGATGATCAGGCCCAGTACTGGCAGGAGGATGATCAGCAGAACCCAGAGGATTTTCATCCCGGTCTCGGCGCCGCTTTTCAGTACGTTGATGATCGCCCAGATATCGAGGGCAAGAATGATCAGGCCAATCAGACCGTTGAACGTGGAACCCATGGTGTCACTCCAGAATAGTGGCATGCACTTTTAGGATAGACGGTCGCGCGCAGGGTTCCCTTTTATTGCGTTCAGACGTGAACGGCGACTTTCAGCGTTTCCAGCGAAGGCGCGGCAGCGATGCCGACTTCGGCGCACAGCTCCAGCACCCGTGGCACGTCGTTGCCGTAGACCAGCACCACTTGCAGCTCGTCGTCGAGCAACTCGCTGAAGTTCATCAGCGTGTAACCGCCGTTTTCCTTGTTCAGGCTGCTCATCTGCACCTGGATGCGGTTGAGCGCAGTCAGCGCTTCGGTCTTGGCCAGTTGTTTGGGCTTGAGGTTGAAATCGACGCCCGGGCCGAACGAGGCGACGATCTGCGCGAACAGGTCAGCGTAGGTATCAGCCTGGAACAGCACGGTTTCCGGCAGGCTGCCGACCACCACCCACTCGCCCAGCGGGATCGGGAAGGTGTCGTCGTAGTTGATGTCCGGGTTGGCTGCCAGAAAGGCGTCGGCATCAGCGTAGGCCTGCGCCGCTTCGTCCGCCACGTTCAGGATCTCGTCCTCGCCCATGCAGCCGGAGCTGATTTTGCTGATGAGTTCGACGAGTGCGGCTTTCATGAGGGCGGATCCTGTGGAAGGTTGAATTTGAGGGCGCGGAGGATAGCGCATTCCGTGGCGCATCCGACACCTGTGGCGAGGGAGCTTGCTCCCGCTGGGGTGCGAAGCGGCCCGAAAAACAGTGGGCTCAGCATTTTTGCCAGCGCTGCGCACTGGAGCGGGAGCAAGCTCCCTCGCCACAGAATCTCAACAGTCCTCAGGCCAGCAGTTTTTCCAGCTGCGCCGTGGTATCGACCGCGCCCATGGTGCGGGCCGCGTCCAGCGCGGTGACGCCATTGGCATCCTTGGCTTGCGGGTCGGCGCCCTTGCTGATCAGGTAATCAACGATTTCAACACGGTTGAACATCGCCGCCATCATCAGCGCGGTGCGGCCATCGAACGACGAGCCTTCGATCTCGGCGCCCGCTTCCACCAGTGCCTTGACCACCGCCAGATCGCCCTTGAACGCGGCGCCGGCAATCGGGCTCTGGCCGTTGCCGTTACGCAGCTCCGGGTCGGCCTTGTGTTTGAGCAGCACCTGCACGGCGTCGACGTGGCCATAGTAACTGGCGAGCATCAACAGCGTGTCGCCCTTGCTGTTTTTCAGGTTCACCGGCAAACCGGCGCTGATCAGCCGATCGAGCATCAGCGCATCACCTTCGCGCGCCTTGTTGAACACCTGCTCGGTGAATTCGGCAGCTTCTTCAGGGGTCATCTGGCGGCTCTGGTCAGACATAGGGCAACTCCACTTTCGGTTATTCGCAAAGCCGACAGTTTCCCGAGCGCGACGATAGCTGTCACCCCCTTTTTCTCAAGTCGTGCCATAGCCAATCTCAATAACGGTATTTGCCTTGATGAATATCGGCCAGCACCTGATCCGTCACTTGCACGTAAGTCTGGCTGCCGGGCAGCCACGCGTAGATCGGGTCATCGCCCGTCAGGCCGGGGTCGAAGCCTTCGTTTTTCAGTCGGGTCTTCTGGTATTTGAAAGTCCCGGTGGTTTCCATTTTCACCTTCACCCGCAGAAACAGCGGCACCGCATAGGCCGGCATACGCTGGCGGGCGAACGCCAGCAATTCGGCGAAATCCATGGTCGCCAGTGACTCGGCGGGCGTGATTGCCGCCATGCCGGCGCGACCGTTGGTGTTGCGCACTTCGACGCCGTAGGCGACGGCCTCAGAGATATGCGGATGCTGCAGCAGCAGGTTTTCCACTTCAGTGGTCGAGACGTTTTCGCCCTTCCAGCGATAGGTGTCGCCGAGCCGATCGACGAATTGTGCATGGCCAAAACCGATATTGCGCAGCAGGTCGCCGGTGTTGAAGAAGCGGTCGCCCTTGCTGAACACATCGTGCAACACCACCTTGGCGGTTTTCTGTGGGTCGGTGTAACCGTCCAGCGGGGCTTTTTCGTCGATCCGTGCCAGCAGCAAGCCCTGTTCGCCCTTGCCGACCTTGCGCATGAAGCCGTCGGCGCTGCGCAACGGCTGACCGCTGTCGTGATCGTACGCCACCAGCTCCCAGGCCATCAGCGAAAAACCGATGGTGTTGTCGAAGTTGAGGATATTGCTGAAGCCGATATTGCCGTCGCTCGCCGCGTACAGCTCGCAGATGTGCTCGACGGCAAACCGGGTCTTGAACTCGGCCCAGGCGCCGGGACGCAAGCCGTTGCCGATCATCTTGCGCACCGCGTGACGGCTGTCATCGGCGCTGGGCGGTTGATCGACCAGATAACGGCACAATTCGCCGACATAGCCGAGGGTGGTCGCGTTGTAGCGACGCACGTCCGGCCAGAACTGACTGGCGCTGAACTTGCGACGGATCGCGAACCCGGAAGCGCCGTTGATCGCCGAGCCCCAGCACACGCAGAGGCCGGTGGCGTGGTACAGCGGCAAGGTGCAATAGACGACATCGTTGGGGCACATGTTCAGGGCGATCATGCCGAAGCTGGCCGAGCTGCGCATCCAGCGGCCGTGCTTGAACACCCCGGCCTTGGGCAGGCCGGTGGTGCCGGAGGTGTAGATGTAAAAGCACGGGTCGTTGAAGAACACTTCGCCGCTGCTGGGCGGGTTTTCAGTGCAGGCGTCAGCACTGGCACTGATCAGATTGACGTAGCCCTCGGGCGCAATGCCTGGGTGGCTATAGGTGTCACGGTCGGCGATAAACCAGGTGCGCTGCGCCGGGATCGACACCTGCTCGCGGATCGCGGCAAACGCCGGCTGCAATTCCTCACCGAGGACAATCGCCACCGGCGCCACCAGATTTACGCTGTGAATCAGTGTGTCGCGGGTTTGCGAAGTATTGAGCAGCGCACTGACCGCGCCGAGTTTGGCCAGCGCCAGAATGGTCACCAGCAGCTCGGGACGATTTTCGATGAACACCGCGACCACGTCGCCCTTGCCGATGCCCTGCGCGCTCAGATAGTGGGCGATGCGGTTGGCCCACTGGTTGACCTGCGCATAGGTCAGCAAGACGTCGTCCTGCAAGATCGCCTGCCCCTCTGGATTGCGCAGCGTTGCTTGCTCGAAGGTCCAGCCGAGGCCACACGTTTGGGTCGGATCCGTGACGTTGGCGACTTTCATGCCCTTGACCACCCGCGGGATGGCTTTGGCGATCGTCGGCAGTTTGCGGAGCATCATGCTCCAGGTAATCGTGTCGCTCGACGCGTGACGCATGGCAGCTCCCCGGTCGGCCTGGTCGGCCGGTTTTTTTATTGTTCGGGCTGTGGGCATGACCTGCGTTGTGGGCAAGGTCGAGATCGAAAATACGTCAGCGCTTCGCGGGCTGTACACGCGGTTTTTGCAATGTTTTGTATCCGCCCTGTCACGCCTGGCGGCGGTGATTACGACTTTGCCTTTTGGTTCCGTTCAACTCATGAGAATCCCGCAAAATGCAGGATGCACGATGGCCATTCATGCAGATTGCACGACGAATGCAAATTTCACGATTTTTAACTTATTGATTTATAAGAATTTTTATTTTTTTGTGTGCTGGCACAATCGCTGCAACCTCCTCTGCATGCTTGCCATTCAAGTGCATACGGAGCTGAAAGACATGAGCCTGATCCAAGAAAAATTTACCTCGCTGTTCTCCAACTTCAACGTCACCACTGCGCCACGTCCCGATGGCGGGATCCTGCTGACTCTGCGCAGCAGCGAAGGCAAAGTGTTCAAGCGCGCCCTGACGTATCAGCAAATGCACAACGCCGACCAACTGTCGTGGGCGATCAGCGCGATCCGTCGTGACCTGGCGGAAGAAGCCAGTGAACTGCCGCAGATTGCGATGCTGCAAAGCCAGCAGCGTTTTGCCCTGCCGACGTATCACTCGCTGTAATTGATTCGAAGCTTTAAACAGCTTTAAACAAAAACAGGCCGGACAGCTTTCACTGTCCGGCCTGTTTTTTTGGCTGATGCAAAACTCCGTGTGGGAGCGGGCTTGCTCGCGAAAGCGGTGTGTCAGTCAAAAATATTTGGCTGACACACCGCTTTCGCGAGCAAGCCCGCTCCCACATTGGATCGAGGGTGGTTAAAAGGCTTCGGGTTCGATGCCGGTGAAGCTGTCGACGGTGATATGGCTGCCCAGCTCCCCACCCTCGCGCGCCAGGCCGCAGGTCTGCAGGCCTGCCGATTGAGCGGCATCCAGCTCCTCAAGGATGTCGGACAGAAACAGAATGTCCTGCGGTTCGACACCAATCGCCTGTTGAATGTTGGTGTAAGACTGCGCCTCACGCTTGGGCCCCGACGTGGTATCGAAATACCCGCTGAACAGCGGTGTCAGATCTCCCGCCTCGGAGCAGCCGAAAATCAGCTTCTGCGCCTGGATCGAACCCGACGAATACACAAACAGTTGATAACCGGCCTGATGCCAGCGCTTGAGCGCTTCAACGGCATCCGGGTACACGTGGCCCTTCAACTGCCCGGCGTGATAACCCTGGGCCCAGACCATGCCTTGCAAGGCTTTGAGCGGCGTGGCTTTGCGATCTTCCTCGATCCAGCTCAAGAGAATTTCAACAACCCGTTCAACATCGGCCTGCGGTGCATTGCTGTCGCGACGCACGGCGTCGAGTTGCTCAGCCACATCGGCACGTTCGGCGTTCTGCCGAACAAAATCCGGCAGGTGTTTGGCCGCATACGGGAACAGCACATCAAAAACGAAACTCACCGCGCTGGTGGTGCCTTCAATGTCAGTGACAATGGCTTTGATCGACATCAGCTCAGTCCTCCAGACGTGGGAAGCGCCCGGCGATGGCTTCGCCGGTGAAATTCGCGACCCAGCCTTCCGGGTTGTTGAACAGGCGAATCGCCACGAAGTGCGGGTGCTCGCCCATGTCGAACCAGTGCTTGGTACCGGCCGGCACCGAGATCAGGTCGTTCTTCTCGCACAACACCGCGTAGACATAATCGTCGATGTGCAGGGTAAACAGGCCACGACCGGCAACAAAAAAGCGCACTTCGTCTTCACCATGGCGGTGTTCTTCAAGGAACTTGGCGCGGAGTTCGGCTTTTTGCGGGTGATCGCTGTTGAGGCTGATCACATCGACGGTGATGTAACCGCGCTCGGTCATCAGCTTGTCGATCTGCTCCTGATAGGCGCTGATCACCTCTTCCTGGCTGGCGCCGGGCTGGATCTTCGCCGCGGCTTGCCAGCGGTCGAAGCGCACGCCGTGCTCGGCGAGCGTCGAGGCGATGTCTTCGAAATGGGTCAGCACCTTGTTCGGAATCTCGGGGCTGGATACGTGATAGACGGACAGGCTGCTCATGGGCAATTCCTCGGTATCGGCCTTGCCGTCCGGCTCTTGCAGACCGGTCGGGCAGTGCATTTCATCAGGCAAATGGGCGGCTTCTGGTGAAGTCAGCCTTGGCGGTTCATGACGCTGCGGGTTTTCAACTCGCATTCAAACAGGAATTCGAAGGCCTCGATCTGCCGCAGGGCATCGCTCATCTGCGCGCCCCAGGTGTAGAGGCCGTGGCCGCGAATCAGGTAACCGACGCAATCGGGATGGGCGTCAAGCCAAGGCTGCACCTTGGCGGCAAGGCGCGCAATGTCCTGATCGTTGTCGAAGATCGGCACGCGTACCCGCGACTCGTGGGTCGAGATGCCGCTGAAGGCTTTTTGCAGTTCGTAGTCTTCGAACTCGATAAAGTCTTGCGGCGTCAGGCGCGACAGCACTGTGGCGTTCACCGAATGGGTGTGCAGCACCGCGCCGATCTCCGGGCGCCAGCTATACAGCTGGGTGTGCAGCAGGGTTTCGGCGGAGGGCTTTTTGCCCGGTTCCAGGCTGTTGCCGGACAAATCCGTGGCGAGCACGTCGTCCAGGCCCAACTGGCCCTTGTGCTTGCCGGACACGGTCAGCAGCGCTTCGCTCGGCGACAGACGCGTCGAGTAATTGCTGCTGGTGGCCGGCGACCAGCCGCGACCATAAAGAAAACGCCCGGCGTCGACGATCTGCTGGGCGAGCTGTTCACGCGTAAGGCTCATGGCCTGTCCTCTTGCATACGTGTGGCAATGATAACGGCAGCAGCGAGCGCCGCGAGACTGGCAATACTAAAGGTCAATGTCGCGCCGAGGGCATTCCAGCTGTAACCGGAATACAACGCGCCCAGCGCGCCACCGGTGCCGGCCAGTGCCGCGTACAGCGCCTGCCCCTGACCTTGCTGACGCGCACCGAAGCTACGTTGCACGAACGCGATGGCAGCCGCATGAAAGCTGCCGAAGGTCGCCGCGTGCAGCACCTGGGCCAACAACAGTACCCAGAGGAATTCGGCGAACGAACCTAGCAGCAACCAGCGCAGCGCCGCCAGCAGAAAACTCGCCATCAGCACCCGACGCAATGAAAAGCGCACGAGAATCCGGCTCATCGCCATGAACATCAGCACCTCGGCGACCACGCCCACGGCCCAGAGCATGCCGATTGTGCCACGTGTGTAACCGAGGCGTTCAAGGTGCAAGGTCAGAAAGGTGTAATACGGGCCGTGGCTCATCTGCATCAGCGCGACACAGGCGTAAAACGCCAGCACACCGGGGCTGCGCAGCTGCTTGAGAAAGCCCTCCCCGCTCGGCCGATTACCTTGCGGCGGCTGCGCGTTCGGCACCCACAGGCTGCTGAGGACGATGCCGGCCATGATCAGCACCAGCGCCGCCGGGTAGATGTCGAGGCTCAGCCATTCGAACAAACGGCCCAGCGCGACCACGGTGATGATGAAACCGATCGAGCCCCACAGGCGAATCTGGCTGTAGCGCGAGGTTTGCCCCTGCAAGTGCGCGAGGGTGATGACTTCGAACTGCGGCAGCACCGCGTGCCAGAAGAACGCGTGCAACGCCATGACCATCGCCAGCCAGGCGTAGGTCTTGCTGACGAAAATCAGCGAGAACGTCAGCAGCGTACACACCGCACCGAAGCGCACGATGGCCAGGCGTTTGCCGGTGTAGTCGCCGAGCCAGCCCCAGATGTTCGGCGCCACACAGCGCATCAGCATCGGGATCGCCACCAGCTCGCCGATGCGCGCAGGGCTGAAGCCGAGATGATCGAAGTACAGCGCCAGAAACGGCGCTGTCGAGCCGAGCAAGGCGAAATAGAACAGATAGAAACTGGACAGCCGCCAGTACGGGAGCGCCGCCACGGTCAGACCGCGACGGCTTGGCGATCAACCATCAAAGCTGACCCAGCACCGGGGTGCTGACGCGCACGTCGGCGTTCTGCCCACGATGACGCAGCAGGTGATCCATCAGCACGATGGCCATCATCGCTTCGGCAATCGGCGTGGCGCGGATGCCGACGCACGGGTCGTGACGGCCCTTGGTGATCACGTCCACCGGGTTGCCGTGGATGTCGATCGAACGGCCCGGGGTGGTGATGCTCGACGTCGGCTTCAGTGCCAGATGCGCGACGATCGGCTGACCGGACGAGATGCCACCGAGAATGCCGCCAGCATTGTTGCTGAGGAAACCTTGCGGGGTCAGTTCATCGCGATGCTCGGTGCCGCGCTGGGCGACGCAGGCGAAACCGGCGCCGATTTCCACGCCTTTCACCGCGTTGATGCTCATCAGCGCATGCGCCAGTTCAGCGTCGAGGCGGTCGAAAATCGGCTCGCCGAGGCCCGGCATCACGCCTTCGGCGACTACGGTGATCTTCGCCCCGACCGAGTCCTGATCGCGGCGCAACTGGTCCATGTAGGCTTCCAGTTCCGGGACCTTGTCCGGATCCGGGCTGAAGAACGCGTTCTGTTCCACCGAATCCCAGGTCTTGAACGGGATTTCGATCGGGCCGAGCTGGCTCATGTAGCCACGGATGACGATGCCCTGGCTGGCCAGATACTTTTTGGCAATCGCACCTGCCGCGACACGCATCGCGGTTTCCCGCGCCGAGCTGCGACCGCCACCACGGTAGTCGCGCTCGCCGTATTTGTGGTGGTAGGTGTAGTCGGCGTGCGCCGGGCGGAACAGATCCTTGATCGCCGAGTAGTCCTTGGACTTCTGGTCGGTGTTGCGGATCAGCAGGCCGATCGAGCAACCGGTGGTGCGGCCCTCGAACACGCCGGAAAGGATTTCGACTTCATCGGCTTCCTGACGCTGGGTGGTGTGGCGGCTGGTGCCTGGCTTGCGCCGATCGAGGTCGCGCTGCAGGTCTTCGAGGGAGATCTCCAGGCCCGGCGGGCAGCCGTCGACAATGGCGACCAACGCCGGACCATGGCTCTCGCCAGCGGTGGTGACAGTGAACAACTTGCCGTAGGTATTGCCGGACATGCAGGACGCTCCGTGAAATCAAACCCGAATTCGTGATGCGCGCCAGTATACGCAGGCTAACCGAGTAGTTCATCCTCGAACCTTAGTGGTGTTGGTGAGTCCAACCGGCACCTTGGCGAATGATGGCGTGATGATGCTGCGAGTTCTGATCTTGAGTCTTACCCTGTTTACCGGTTTTGCCCACGCGACTGTCCTGCAGCGCCCGATCTCTCTGGATACCGGGAGCGGTGAACTTTTCGGCTCGCTGTTGCTGCCAAAATCCGACAACCCAGTGCCGGTTGTCCTGATCCTTGCCGGCTCCGGTCCTACAGATCGTGACGGCAACAACCCCGATGGCGGGCGCAATGACAGCCTCAAGCGGCTGGCCTGGGTGCTGGCCAAACACAACATCGCCAGCGTGCGCTATGACAAGCGCGGGGTGGCTGCGAGCCGGCCGGCCACACCTGACGAGCGCAATCTGTCGGTGGAAGGCTACGTCGACGACGCCGTGGCGTGGAGCCAGAAGCTGAAAAGCGACCCGCGTTTCGGCCCGTTGATTCTGCTCGGTCACAGCGAAGGTGCACTGATTGCCACCCTCGCCGCCCCGCGTGCCGACGCCGCTGCGCTGATTTCGCTGTCCGGCAGCGCCCGCCCGGTGGATCAGGTAATCCGCGAACAACTGGCGCGCAGCCTGCCGCCACCGTTGATGTTGCGCAGCAACCAGATTCTCGACAGCCTCAAGGCCGGTCACACCGATGCCGACGTGCCGGCGCCGTTGCAACCGATCTTCCGCCCGAGCGTGCAGCCGTATCTGATTTCGCTGTTCCGCCAGGACCCGGCCAAGGCTTTTGCGCAACTGAAGATGCCTACGCTGATCGTCCAGGGCAGCAACGACATGCAGGTCGGCGTGGGCGATGCGCAGGCGCTCAAAGCGGCCAAACCCGACGCCGAACTGGTGGTGATCGAAGGCATGAACCACGTCATGCGCATCGTCCCCGCCGATGTGAAGCGGCAATTGGCCTCGTACAAGGACCCCAATTTGCCACTGGCGGCGGAATTGGGTGGGAAACTCATCGAGTTTATTGACGGACTTCACACCCGTTAAACGGCGTTTACCCTCTAGTCCTGCAAAAAGCGGCCGATAAGCCTTTGTCGCCAGCGTACCGGCTGGCGACAAGCAGGGCTTGGACAGGATCTCGCCGTTATGACTGATACCCCGACTTCACCCGACACCACCGCTGAAAAAGACGCACCGCCAGCGGTCGAGCTGCCATGGGCGGACGTCAGCGTCGAGCACCACAAGATGCTCCGCCTGGCGCCGTTGCAGACTGACCGTCACACCGGTGGCCGGCCGTTGCGCTTTGTCGAGTTCGGCTATGCCGAGCGCAACAGCAAAGAACACAGCCTGATGCGCATGGCGATCAAACTGCCCGGTCAGCGCGTGCGCAAAGAGCAGAACCACCTCGACGTGTGGGTCGATCACACCAGCAAACGTGTGCACTTCGGCCCGGACAGCGGCTTGCAGATCGAACCGCTGAACCGTGGCATCGGTCGTTTCATGGCCGCGCAAGGCATCAACTGGGCGAAAAAACGCTGGCCCGCCTACACCGTCGACGGCATGGACTTGAACAACAAGGACGCGCTGAACGAAGACACCCGCCTGCGTCGCGATCACTTCTTGCGCGTGCATGGTTTTGATGTGGTGTACGCCGATGCCCAGCATCTGAAGGGCAGCGTCAAAGAGGTGCAAGTCGGTGACTTGCTGGGCGACTGGAACAGCGAGAAGCTGCAGATCGTCGAGATTCTCGAAGCAGCGCAGATGCTGCAACAGGCCGAGCAGAACCTCGCCGAGCAGGAAGTGAAGCTGAAGAAGCAGGAAGACAAGGTCAGCAAGTTCAAGCGTGAAGACGCTGGATTGCGCTTTACCATTACCTGTCTGGTGGCGTTTGCGGTGTTTCAGGCGGGATTGTTGATCTGGATTGCTACGCACCGCTGAATCAGCGTTGACCTGTGGCGAGGGAGCTTGCTCCCGCTCGACTGCGAAGCAGTCGTAAAACATGCACATGCGGTATGTCTGGTGCACCGTCATTGCATATTTTGGGTCTGCTTCGCAGACCAGCGGGAGCAAGCTCCCTCGCCACAAAAGTCAGTCAGGTCAGACGCGGGAAGCGAACAAGGCCTGATGATCGCGGCACTGCTCCGCCGTCAGCATGAACACACCATGCCCGCCGCGCTCGAATTCGAGCCAGGCAAAATCGACTTCCGGGTACAGCGCTTCAACGTGCACTTGGCTGTTGCCCACTTCAACAATCAGCAAACCCTTCTCGGTCAGGTGATCCGCCGCTTCGGCGAGCATCCGCCGTACCAGGTTCAGACCGTCATCTCCGCAGGCCAGGCCCAGCTCCGGTTCGTGCTGGTATTCGTCCGGCATGTCGGCGAAATCTTCGGCATCAACGTACGGCGGGTTCGACACGATCAGGTCGAAACGCTGCCCCGGCAGGCCATCGAAACCATCGCCCTGCACGGTGTACACACGCTCATCGACGCCATGGCGCTCGATGTTCTGGTTGGCCACTTCCAGCGCTTCGAACGACAGATCGGCCAGCACCACTTCAGCGTTCTGGAACTCGTAGGCGCAGGCGATCCCGATGCAGCCCGAGCCGGTGCACAGGTCGAGGATGCGTGCCGGCTCGTCGCCGATCCACGGTGCGAAGCGGTTTTCGATCAGCTCGCCAATCGGCGAACGCGGGATCAGCACGCGCTCATCGACGATGAACGACATGCCGCAGAACCATGCCTCACCCAACAGGTACGCAGTCGGGATGCGCTCTTCGATGCGGCGCTTGAGCAGGCGTTGCAGGTTGACCAGCTCGTCGTCTTCCAGCGCACAGTCGAGGTAGCTGTCGGCGATCTCCCACGGCAGGTGCAAGGCACCGAGCACCAACTGCCGGGCTTCATCCCAGGCGTTGTCGGTGCCATGACCGAAAAACAGATCCTCCCCATGGAAGCGGCTGACGGCCCAACGGATATGGTCGCGCAGGGTACGAAGTCGGGAAGTGATCACGGGGCAGAACTCCAGAAAAAACGACTGGCGATTCTACCAGCCAAAACGCGTCACGACGACGCGGGAAACATTCGCGGCCGACAGTAGGACTTTTCTGTTTTTTGCATCAGCTATTGAACAGAACGTGTAACTTGACAAGGCTGCAGGCCAGTAACGACGCTGCCTACGATGGTAGCGGTTCACAGAACCGCTCAGCCAGAGGACAATGCCGCAAAAGCCCCACCCCAAGGAGCCCCGAATGTCCGTTCCAAAAACGATGTTTCAACTCAGCGGCCGCGGTTACGCAGCGGCCACACTGAGCCATGCCACCGTGGTCATCATCGATGCCCAGAAAGAGTACCTCAGTGGCCCGCTGGCCCTGAGCGGCATGGACGCGGCCGTCGCGAACATCAAACAACTGGTCGCCGCGGCCCGTGCAGCCGGTCGGCCGATCGTGCACGTGCGTCATCTCGGCACCGTCGGTGGCCTGTTCGACCCGCAGGGCGAACGCGGCGAATTCATCCCCGGTCTTGAACCACAGGGCGATGAAACCATCATCGGCAAACTGCTGCCGAGCGCGTTCCACGGCACCGAACTGCTCGACCGTTTGCAGAATCTTGGCTCGCTGGACCTGATCGTCTGCGGCTTCATGAGCCACTCCAGCGTCAGCACCACCGTGCGCGCGGCGAAGAACCTGGGCTTCCGTTGCACCCTGGTCGAAGACGCCTGCGCCACCCGTGACCTGCCGTTCAAGGGCCGCGTGCTCAGCGCCGCCGTGGTGCAGGAAGCGGAAATGGCGATCATGGCCGACAACTTCGCCACCCTTGCCCTGACTCAAGATCTGATCTGATCTGCTCTGATGAGCGGCTCAGCACGCCGCTCATCCGCAAAAGCCTCGCATTTGCTTCAATTGCCTTAGCCTCAGGAACAACCCGGTCAACTCCCGGTCGAAGGGCCGATACCCATTGAGGAAGGTCGGAATGAAGTTATCCGATGGATTTGACGCACGCCGCTTGCGGCCCAAAGGCCAAAGTAACTGGCGTTTTCGATTCGGCGCAGCGATCGCCGCCATTCTGGCGACGTTCGGTGTGCTGCTGGCGATGGCCGGTGCCGCCAGCCTGCTGGGGCGCCCGCCGGCGCTCGGCGATTTGAATGCCACGCCGATGGGTTCGGCGATCATTCTCGCGGTCGGCTTGTTGTTCCTGTATTTCGGTGTGGCGCTGTGGCGTCGATGCCGGCGTCGCGCCAGGCAATCGCGGGAGCTGAACATGTCCCCGCACCTGATGAAAAAACACGACTGACTCCACGGCCTGGCTTTTTGCCGGGCCGTTTTGTTTCGACTTGGGTAAACTGGCCGCCCTTCGCGGAGGCTGACATGCAAGACGACGATTTTTCCCTGTTCAAAAGTGCGATCCAAGGCGTCAAGCCGATCAAGCACGACCGCGCCGACACTGGCAAACCCAAGGCTGACCGCGCGCAGATCGCCAAACTGCGCCAGTCCGCCACCGTGCGCACCGACACCACCACCGTGGATGGCCTGTCCGATCAGTTCGTGATCGACGTCGGCCCCGAAGACGAGTTGATGTGGGCCCGCGACGGGGTGCAGGAAAGCCAGATGCGCAAGCTCAAGATCGGCCAGATCCCGTTCGAAGGCAGCCTCGACCTGCACGGCATGAACGTCGAAAAAGCCCGCGAGACCCTCTGGGCCTTTCTCGCCGAAGCGACCAAATTCGAAATCCGCTGCGTGCGCGTCACCCACGGCAAGGCCGTGCGCCTGGACGGCAAGCGGCCGATGATCAAAAGCCACGTCAACACCTGGCTGCGTCAGCATCCGCAAGTGCTCGGTTTCTGCTCGTGCCAGGCGAAACACGGCGGTGCCGGCGCGGTGTACGTGATGCTCAAACGCACCATGATGGAAGGCCGCGACGAATAATCGCGTTACACCGAACTTGCAGGGTTGTGTCCGCCACCGTACCCTTGCCCTTTGCGAAAATCCCCACAGGTAGTTTCATGTCCCTGGAACAGAATTACACCGCGATTCTCGGCCAACTGGGCGAGGACGTGTCCCGCGAGGGCCTGCTCGACACGCCAAAGCGTGCCGCCAAAGCCATGCAGTACCTCTGCCGCGGTTATGAACAGACGCTCGAAGAGGTCACCAACGGTGCCCTGTTCAGCTCCGACAACAGCGAAATGGTGCTGGTCAAGGACATCGAGCTGTACTCGTTGTGCGAACACCACCTGCTGCCGTTCATCGGCAAGGCGCACGTCGCGTATATCCCGAGCGGCAAGGTGCTGGGCCTGTCGAAGGTCGCGCGGATCGTCGACATGTACGCCCGCCGCCTGCAGATCCAGGAAAACCTCAGCCGGCAGATCGCCGATGCGGTGATGCAAGTCACCGGAGCACTGGGCGTGGCCGTGGTGATCGAGGCCAAGCACATGTGCATGATGATGCGCGGTGTCGAGAAACAGAATTCGTCGATGATCACTTCGGTGATGCTCGGTGAGTTCCGCGAAAACGCGGCGACTCGCAGCGAGTTCCTCAGCCTGATCAAGTAATCGGCTGCAGAAAAAAACCGGCGTTGATCGCCGGTTTTTTTTCGTCCGCGAAAAATCGGGTAAGCTGCGCGCCCTTCTCTCTTTGCACCGTGAGGCTTTCAACGTGTTCGTAAAAGCGCTTCGTGTCGGCCTTGGCCAACTGATCATCTTCATTGACTTCATCACCCGCCCGGGCAAGAAACAACGCCCCGCCGAAGTACAGGCGCAAGTCAACGCCGCCGCCAAAGGCCTGACCCTGTATCAGTTCCACGCCTGCCCGTTCTGCGTGAAAACCCGCCGTACGCTGCGTCGCCTGAATGTGCCGGTCGCACTGAAGGACGCGAAGAACAACGAACAGGATCGCCAGACGCTGCTGGACCAGGGCGGCAAGATCAAGGTGCCGTGCCTGCGCATTGAAGAGAATGGGCAGACCACGTGGATGTATGAGTCCAAGGTGATCATTGATTATCTGGATAAGCGGTTTGCGGCGGTCTGATGATTATGTGGTGGGTTGATTGACGCCTTCGCGAGCAAGCCCGCTCCCACAGGTTTTGTGAACGCCACAGCCCATTGTGGGAGCGGGCTTGCTCGCGAAGAGGCCCTCCCAGCCAACGCAAATCCCAGACAAAAATAAACCGGCCCTAGAGCCGGTTTATTCGTTTTTCAGGCCGCTTGATCTATCTGCGCCTGCCTCAATACCGTCGCCAATCGTTTAAGCCCTTCATCCAGTCGCGCCGGATCGATGTGACTGAAATTCAAACGCAGGTGCCCGAGGTTTTTATCCGGTTCGGGAAAGAACGGCTCGCCCGGCATGAACGCCACATCATTGGCCAGCGCCTCGTTAAGCAACGTCCGCGTATCCAGCGGTTGCTTCAGCGTCAGCCAGAAAAACAACCCGCCCTGTGGCATGTTCCAATCCGCCAGATCGGCAAAGTGCGTTTCCAGCGCTGATTGGAAAGCATCGCGGCGCTGCCGGTAGAAACCGCGCAGGTCGCTCAGGTGCTGCTGATATTTTTCACTGCCGATCCATTGCAGCGCCTGCCACTGGCCGATGCGGTTGGTGTGTAGATCCGCCGACTGTTTTAGCTTGAGCAAATGCGGAAACAGGTCCGGGCTGGCGATCAGGTAGCCGACGCGCAGGCCCGGCAGCAGGGTTTTCGACACGGTGCCGGTGTAGATCCAGCTGGCTTTCTGCAGGCGCCCCGCAATCGGTTTGGCGCTGCCGCCATCGAACGTCAATTCGCGGTACGGCTCGTCTTCGATCAGGGTCACGCCGAATTCATCGAGCAATGCGGCGACGGCGGCGCGCTTGGCTTCGCTGTAGCGCACGGCGGAGGGGTTCTGGAACGTCGGGATCAGGTAGATGAACGCCGGGCGATGTTGCTCAAGTCGACTGCGCAGTTGGGCCAGATTCGGGCCATCGGCCTCTTGCGGCACGGTCAGGCAATCGGCGCCGAACAGCTGGAAGATCTGCAACGCGGCCAGGTAGGTTGGCGCCTCCAGCAGGATTTCGGTGCCTTTGTCGATGTATAACTTGGCGGCCAGATCCAGGGTCTGCTGGGAACCGCTGACCACCAGCACCTGACTCGCCGTGCACTCCAGCCCCAACGACCGCGCCTGCGCCGCCAGCGCTTCACGCAGCGCCGGTTCGCCTTCGCTCATGCCGTACTGACCAAGCGCCAGCGGCATCTCGGACCATTCGACTTTCGGCAGCATGGCTTCGGCGGGAAGGCCACCGGCGAACGACATCACCTCCGGGCGCTGGGCGGCGGCGAGGATTTCACGGATCAGAGAACTTTTAAGGCGCGAAACACGTTCGGAAAAAGCCATGGGAGTCACCGGTAGCGAGGCCTGGGAAAAATGAGTCAAACTGGTTGACTGAAACTACGACAGCTTGAGCGAGTACGTCAACATGCTTGACCTTAAAAACCCCGCCAGCCAGCAGCAGGCGATGGAAGCGTTTTTCTTCGGCTATCAGGCGTTCACCGCCAAAGCGGATGAAATGCTCGAGCGCCGTGGCCTTTCCCGGGTGCATCAGCGGATTGTGTTTTTCATCGCGCGTTATCCGAATTTGAGCGTGAAGGAATTGCTGGGATTGCTCGGCGTCAGCAAACAGGCGCTGAACATGCCGCTGCGCCAGTTGCAGGAAATGCACCTTGTGGAAAGCGTGGCGTCGGAGGCAGACAAGCGTAAGCGCCTGCTGGAGCTGACTACTGAAGGTGAGAAGTTTGAGCAGGCGTTGCGGCGTGAGCAGGTGAAATTGCTCGAGCGGGTGTTTGCTGAGGCTGGGGAGGCGGCGGTGGATGGGTGGTTGGCGGTGAATATGGCGCTGGGAAAAACTCAGGCAGCTCTCGATTGAATAGGACGGCCTCTTCGCGAGCAAGCTCGCTCCCACAGTGGAACGCATTTCAAATGTGGGAGCGAACTTGCTCGCGGGGCACGCAAGGGCGATATATCCCTATCGCCTGACCTTTCGTAAACAAAACCAAAAACAATATTTGCTTTATTTGTACACAAAAGCATAATCCACTGCGTGCGAGTTCCTGACCGCATGGTCAACAAATTCGCGTATGCCTCAAAGGGCTGCTGCCACCCCTCATGGGTCCGGCCCTGGAAATAACAATAAAACTCTTGAGGAGTACTCGCTGTGGAAAGCCGCAAATCCGAAGCATCGACGCTGGAACTCTCGCCGCCCTTACGCACAGGCGTGCTGGAGCGCATCTTCAAACTCAGCTTGCATGGCACCACGGTGAAGACCGAGCTGATTGCCGGTCTGACAACCTTCATCACCATGGCTTACATCATCTTCGTCAACCCGAACATCATGGCCGATGCCGGGATCGATCACGGTGCAGCCTTCGTCGCCACCTGCATCGCCGCCGCACTCGGCTGCCTGCTGATGGGCCTGTACGCCAACTGGCCGGTGGGCCTGGCACCGGGCATGGGCCTCAACGCCTTCTTCACTTACACCGTGGTCGGCACCATGGGCTACAACTGGGAAACCGCGCTTGGTGCGGTGTTCGTTTCCGGTGTGTTGTTCATGATTCTGACCTTCTCGCGGATTCGCGAATGGCTGCTCAACAGCATCCCTGTCAGCCTGCGCTTTGCGATGGGCGCTGGCGTCGGCCTGTTCCTCGGGCTGATCGGTCTGAAAACCGCTGGCATTGTCGTCGACAGCCCGGCCACCCTGATCAAACTCGGCTCCCTGCGTGAACCCGGCCCGCTGCTGGCGGCGATCTGCTTCCTGATGATCGCGATCCTCAGCTACCACAAAGTCTTCGGTGCGATCCTCATCAGCATCATCACCGTGACCCTCGCCGGTTGGGGCCTGGGCATCGTGCACTACGAAGGGATCATGTCGACCCCGCCAAGCCTGGCACCGACCTTCATGGCAATGAACGTCGCGGGCGTGTTCAACGTCAGCATGATCAGCGTGGTCCTGGCTTTCCTCTTCGTGCACATGTTCGACACCGCCGGCACCCTGATGGGTGTGGCCCAGCGCGCCAATCTGGTCAACGCAGACGGACGTATCGAAAACCTTTCCCGAGCGATGAAAGCCGACAGCGCCTCCAGCGTCTTCGGTGCGGTGGTCGGCGTTCCGCCCGTCACCAGCTATGTGGAAAGTGCCGCAGGTGTAGCGGCTGGTGGTCGGACTGGTCTTACCGCAGTCACCGTGGGTGTGCTATTTATAGCCGCGATGTTTTTCGCACCGCTGGCCGGGATGATTCCGGCTTACGCCACTGCTGGTGCGCTGATTTATGTCGCGATGCTGATGATGGGCGGCATGGCGCACATCGAATGGGATGAGGCCACTGACGCCATCCCGGCGATTGTCACCGCGATCATGATGCCACTGACCTTCTCGGTCGCCGATGGCATTGCGTTGGGCTTCATCACCTACGTGGCGTTGAAGGCCGGTACCGGCAAGTACAAGGAAATTTCCGTCAGCCTGTGGGTGCTCTGCGCGATCTTTATCGCCAAGTTCATCTTCTTGTAAGCGTCACGCGGTTCAAGCGTCAAACCAGCCTCACCCTCGCGGGTGGGGCTTTTGCACATTCTTGAGTACAACAAAAAAAGGAGCAAAGTGATGAGTCTGGAAACCTGGCTGCTGTTCAGCGGCGCTGCATTGGTGGTGATCCTGATTCCGGGGCCGCTGTCATTGCTGATGATCAGCAACAGTCTGAACTACGGCTTGCGCCGCTCTTACCCGGCATTTCTCGGCGGCGTGATTGCCTCGATCTGCCTGCTCAGTGCGTCGGCGCTGGGGCTGGGCGCCCTGCTGCTGGCCTCGGAACAACTGTTCAGCGCCCTGAAAATCGTCGGCGCGCTGTACCTGTTCTATCTCGCTTGGCAGAGCTGGCAGCAATCGCGTCAGCCAGCGGTCGGCGCCGAAGTGCCACAAGCCGCACCAGTGCCACGCTTTCGCACACTGTTCGGGCGTGCGTTTGTCTTGGGTGCGAGCAATCCGAAAGACATTCTGTTCTTCGCCGCGTTTCTGCCGCAGTTCCTTAGCGCGCAACAGCCGTTCCTCCCGCAATTGCTGATCATGATCGCGACTTGGGTGGTGCTCGACCTGTGCTGCAAACTCGCTTACGGGTTGGGCGCGCATGGTGCGGCGCGTTATCTGCGCAGCGGCAAGGGGCAGAGCTGGTTCAACCGGGTGAGTGCCGGATTGTTCAGTGGTGCCGGTGCAGCGTCGCTGTTGAGCCGCTGACAGCAAAAGCTTCGCGAGCAAGCCCGCTCCCACATTTGGAATGCATTCCCTTGTGGGAGCGGGCTTGCTCGCGAAGGCGTCAGAACAGGCGACACTTTCCTCCAGGCGAAAAAAAGCCCGCAGTGTGAGCGGGCGAAAGACCAAAGAAGCTATATGCGCAGTCGCTTCCCGGTGGGGGCAGCTGCTTGGGGGTCAGCTGCCCCGATAGGTGGAATAGCTGTAAGGCGAGATCAGCAGTGGTACGTGGTAATGATCCTGCTCGGCGGAGATGCCGAAACGCAGCACCACCACGTCGAGGAACGCCGGCTCCGGCAGTTGCACGCCACGGGCACGGTAGTAATCGCCGGCGTGGAACTGCACCTGATAGACCCCGGTGCGGTAGTCATCGCCTTGCAGCAGCGGCGCATCGACCCGGCCATCGCTGTTGGTAATCGCACTGGCGACCAATTCCAGGTGCGAACCTTCAACGCGGTACAGCTCGACCTTGATCGAGCTGCCCGGGCAACCGTGTGCAGCGTCCAAAACGTGTGTTGTCAAACGTCCCATTGATTCTGCGCGCCTGGCCGCAAAGAGCAGTCAGACTTCGCGCCTCCCGAAGTCAGGTAAAAAGGAGACCGCACCGATTCGGAGCACGAAAAGTTGCGGCGAGCGACTGATTAAGACACTTTTCAAAAAAATTGTACACAATAAAAACGACATTTTTCACCTCATCCCCGCCATTCGGGCGTTTGCCCCTGATCTGCCCCTCAAGCGCGTTGCTATTGAACCTCACAACCATTAGCTGACTGATCAGGCAGGTTTCTTGCAGGTTTACGCCATTAACAGCAAAAGATGACAGTCGGTGAAAAATGCGAAAATTCAGGCTTACAAATTGCGAATAAAGTTGTATACAATCAGCCCATCGCTGTGACGCCAGCCTGTACAGGCCGTTACACAAACCTGTCAACGAATAAGAAGGAAGACTGCAGTGAGCGCTGACTACCCACGCGACCTGATCGGTTACGGCAGTAACCCTCCTCACCCACACTGGCCGGGCAACGCGCGCATCGCCCTGTCCTTCGTGCTCAATTACGAAGAAGGCGGCGAGCGCAACATTCTGCACGGCGACAAAGAATCCGAAGCCTTCCTCTCCGAGATGGTCGCTGCTCAACCGCTGCAAGGCGCACGCAACATGAGCATGGAATCGCTTTACGAGTATGGCAGCCGCGCCGGCGTCTGGCGGATTCTGAAACTGTTCAAGGAATTCGACATTCCACTGACCATCTTCGCCGTAGCCATGGCCGCACAGCGCCACCCGGACGTGATCCGCGCGATGGTTGAAGCCGGTCACGAGATCTGCAGCCACGGCTACCGCTGGATCGACTACCAGTACATGGACGAGGCGCAGGAGCGCGAGCACATGCTCGAAGCGATCCGCATCCTCACCGAACTCACTGGCGAGCGCCCACTGGGCTGGTACACCGGCCGCACCGGCCCGAACACCCGGCGCCTGGTGATGGAAGAAGGCGGCTTCCTCTACGACTGCGACACCTACGACGACGACCTGCCCTACTGGGAACCGAACAACCCGACCGGCAAACCGCACCTGGTGATCCCGTACACCCTCGACACCAACGACATGCGCTTCACCCAGGTGCAGGGTTTCAACAAGGGCGACGATTTCTTCGAATACCTCAAAGACGCGTTCGACGTACTGTACGCCGAGGGCGCCGAAGCGCCGAAGATGCTTTCGATCGGTCTGCACTGCCGGCTGATCGGCCGTCCGGCGCGTCTGGCCTCGCTCAAGCGCTTCATCGAATACGCCAAAAGTCATGAACAGGTGTGGTTCAGCCGTCGCGTCGACATCGCGCGTCACTGGCACGAAACCCATCCGTACCAAGGGGCCGCCAAATGAGCCGCTTTCAAACCCTGCAACCGTCGAGCCTGAGCCGCGACGCTTTCGTCAAAGCCTTCGCCGACATCTACGAACATTCGCCATGGGTAGCCGAGAAGGCCTACGACCTGGGCGTGGACGCCTCGATCGACGAGATCGAAACCCTGCACCAGCGCATGAGCGACATCCTGTTGAGCGCCGATCACACCAGTCAACTGGCACTGATCAACGCTCACCCGGACCTGGCCGGCAAAGCTGCCGTCCAGGGCCAACTGACCGAAGCCAGCACCAATGAACAGGCGGGCGCCGGTATTCACCAATGCACGGCCGAAGAGTTCCAGCGCTTCACCGAGCTGAACGACGCCTACAAGGCCAAGTTCAAGTTTCCCTTCATCATGGCGGTAAAAGGCAGCAACCGGCATCAGATCCTCGCGGCGTTCGAAACGCGCATTCACAACTCGGTCGACACCGAATTCAAATGCGCGCTGGCGGAGATCAACAAGATCGCCCTGTTCCGTTTACTGACTCTCTAGCGAAGCATGGCCCGAGTGCGTCAAACGCGGAGAGCACCCAGGGCCTTGCAAGCATCCCCAGCCAACTTATTAAAGGCAGACAAGAAGAATGAAAGCTTACGCCGTACCTTTCGAGAAGTTCGTCAACCTGGCCGATGCCCGTCTGGGCACCAAAATCATCTCGGTCACCGATGACTGGTTCGCAGACGCCAATCGTCTGTTTCAGCCGACCCCGGCCGTGTGGAAGGAGGGGGTGTTCGACGACAACGGCAAGTGGATGGACGGCTGGGAATCGCGTCGCAAGCGCTTTGAAGGCTACGACAGCGCGGTGATCCGTCTGGGCGTACCGGGTTCGATCAAAGGCGTGGACATCGACACCTCATTCTTCACCGGCAACTTCCCGCCATCGGCCTCGCTGGAAGCGTGCTTCCTGGCCTCGGGCGAGCCGGACGAAAACACCCAGTGGACTGAAGTGCTGTCGGCCGTCGAGCTGCAAGGCAACAGCCACCACTACCACGAAATCAGCAATGACCAAGCGTTCAGCCACTTGCGCTTCAACATCTACCCGGACGGCGGTGTCGCCCGTCTGCGCGTGTACGGCATTCCGTTCCGCGACTGGTCGGCTGTTGGGGACAACGAACAGGTTGACCTGGCAGCAGCCCTCAACGGTGGCCGCGCCCTCGCCTGCTCCGACGAACACTTCGGCCGCATGAGCAACATCCTCAACCCGGGCCGTGGCATCAACATGGGCGACGGCTGGGAAACCGCACGTCGTCGCACCCCGGGCAATGACTGGGTGATCGTCGCGCTGGGCCACCCGGGCGAGATCGAAAAAATCATCGTCGACACCCTGCACTTCAAGGGCAACTACCCGGACACCTGCTCGATCCAGGGCGCGTTCGTCAAGGGCGGCACCGACAGCCAGATCGAAACCCAGTCGCTGTTCTGGCGTGAACTGCTGCCGAGCCAGAAGCTGGAAATGCACGCCGAACACACCTTCGTCGAGCAGATCAAGGCACTGGGCCCGATCACCCACATCCGCCTCAATGTGTTCCCGGACGGTGGTGTGAGCCGCCTGCGCGTTCTCGGCAAGGTAGCGAAGTAAGCGGCGCGACCATTCGCGAGCAAGCTCGCTCCCACATTGATCGCAATTCCTGTGGGAGCGAGCTTGCTCGCGAAAGCGTCAGATCAAACAACACAGAATTCGGATAAGAAGAACAGCATGCGCACACTACAGATTGAACCGCTGACCAAAGAAGCCTTCGCCCCCTTCGGTGACGTGATCGAAACCGACGGCAGCGACCACTTCATGATCAACAACGGTTCGACCATGCGCTTCCACAAACTGGCGACGGTCGAAACCGCTACGCCTGAGGACAACGCGATCATCAGCATCTTCCGCGCCGACGCGCAGGACATGCCGCTGACCGTGAGCATGCTGGAACGCCATCCGCTGGGCAGCCAGGCTTTCATTCCGCTGCTCGGCAACCCCTTTCTGATCGTGGTCGCGCCACTTGGCGATGTACCTGTATCAGGCTTGGTCCGCGCCTTCGTCACCAACGGCAGGCAGGGCATCAATTACCATCGCGGCGTCTGGCACCACCCGGTGCTGACGATCGAAAAGCGGGATGACTTCCTGGTGGTTGATCGCAGTGGCACAGGCAATAACTGCGATGAGCATTTTTTCAAAGAGGATGAGCGTTTGATCCTCGCCCCCCACCAATAAGAGAAGGTCTGATCACTCGACAACAAGAGTGACAGGCGAGAGGTAAAGACTGTGGAAGCACATCTGTTGGAATGGCTGAACCTGAGCGTGCGCTGGGTTCACATGATCACTGGCGTGGCCTGGATCGGCGCGTCGTTCTACTTCGTCTGGCTGGAGAACAACCTCAACCGCGTCAACCCGAAAACCGGTCTTGCCGGTGATCTGTGGGCGATCCACGGCGGCGGTATCTATCACCTGGAAAAATACAAACTGGCCCCACCGTCGATGCCGGAGAACCTGCACTGGTTCAAATGGGAAGCCTACTTCACCTGGATGTCGGGCATCGCGCTGCTGTGCGTGGTGTTCTACTCCAACCCCGTGCTCTACCTCGTGGCACCCGGCAGCGGCCTGACCGGCCCTGAAGGCGTGGCCATCGGCATCGGTTCGCTGATCGCCGGCTGGTTCATCTACGACTTCCTTTGCGATTCGGCTCTGGGCAAGAAACCCGCCCTGCTCGGCTTTATCCTGTTCGTGCTGATCATTGGCGCGGCGTATGGCTTCAGCAAGGTGTTCAGCGGTCGTGGTGCGTATCTGCACGTCGGCGCGATCATCGGCACCATCATGGTCGGTAACGTGTTCCGCATCATCATGCCGGCGCAGCGTGCACTGGTCGCGGCGATTGCCGAGAACCGCACGCCGGACCCGGCGCTGCCCGCCAAAGGCCTGCTGCGTTCGCGTCACAACAACTACTTCACCCTGCCGGTGCTGTTCATCATGATCAGCAACCACTTCCCGAGCACTTATGGCAGCCAGTACAACTGGTTGATTCTGGCCGGGATCGCGGTGTTGGCGGTGTTGGTGCGTCACTACTTCAACACCCGTCACGACAGCCACAAGTTTGCCTGGACCCTGCCGGTGGCAGCGGTGGGCATGATCACCCTGGCGTACGTCACCGGCCCTGCGCCGATGCCAACCGCGCCGGACGTGGCCAAGGCACCCGCGAAAATCGAGTACCAGCCACTGCCGGAAACGGCACTGGGCGGTGGCGCGAAACCGGCTGAAGCGGCGGCACCTGCAGCGCCAGCATCAGCCCCTGCTGCGGCACCGGCGCAAGCGTCCAACGCAGGCCCTGCGTTCGACAAGGTGCACAACGTGATCCAGGAACGCTGCGCGGTCTGCCATTCGGCCAAACCGACCAGCCCGTTGTTCAGCGCGGCGCCCGCCGGTGTGATGTTCGACACCCCCGAGCAGATCCGCCAGAACGCGGCGCGGATCCAGGCGCAAGCCATCACCACGCAGATCATGCCACTGGGCAACATCACGCAGATGACCCAGCAGGAACGTGACCTGATCGGTGCATGGATCGCCCAGGGAGCCCAGACCAACTGAGCCAGACAAAAGCCTGTGTAAAAGCAGGCTTTTGGGGTGAAGGGATTTACCTGTGCTTGAGGATCTACCTGTGGTGAGGGGATTTATCCCCGATCGGCGGCGCAGCCGTCGCAAACCTGGCAATCGCAATCTGCCTGATGTACGCGGTTGCAGGTTTTGGGGCTACTTCGTAGCCCATCGGGGATAAATCCCCTCGCCACAAAATGCCTCCAGCCAAGCATATGAATGATGCAAAAGGACAGCTGTGAGCCACCCGGCAGCTGTTCAATCACAAGAATAAAAAAGATCCGAGGTGTTGCATGTCCGAGCTGTCCAAAGCGCGCATCCCCGACGCACCCGCCATTCAGCGTTTGCCCCTTTTGCAACTGATCCTGGTCGGTTTGCAACATGTTCTGCTGATGTACGGCGGTGCCATCGCGGTGCCGTTGATCATCGGACAGGCCGCTGGCCTGAGTCGTGAAGAAATTGCCTTCCTGATCAACGCCGACCTGCTGGTCGCCGGTATCGCCACCATCGTCCAGTCGCTGGGTATCGGCCCGATGGGCATCCGCATGCCGGTGATGATGGGCGCCAGTTTCGCGGCGGTCGGCAGCATGGTCGCCATGGCCGGCATGCCCGGTATCGGTCTGCAAGGGATCTTCGGTGCAACCATCGCCGCCGGGTTCTTCGGCATGCTCATCGCGCCGTTCATGTCCAAGGTCGTGCGTTTCTTCCCGCCGCTAGTGACCGGCACAGTCATCACCTCGATCGGTTTGTCGCTGTTCCCCGTGGCCGTGAACTGGGCCGGTGGCGGTGCCGCCGCTGCGCAATTCGGCTCGCCGATTTATCTGGCCATCGCCGCCCTGGTGCTGGCAACCATTCTGTTGATCCACCGCTTCATGCGCGGTTTCTGGGTCAATATTTCCGTACTGATCGGCATGTGCCTGGGCTACGTGCTCTGCGGTGCGATCGGCATGGTCGACCTGAGCGGCATGGCTAACGCGCCATGGGTTCAGTTCGTCACCCCGCTGCACTTCGGCATGCCGAAATTCGAACTGGCGCCGATCCTGTCGATGTGCCTGGTGGTGGTGATCATCTTCGTCGAGTCCACCGGCATGTTCCTGGCGCTGGGCAAGATCACCGGTCAGGAAGTCTGCCCGCGGATGCTGCGGCGTGGCCTGCTGTGCGATGCCGGCGCCTCGTTCGTTGCCGGGTTCTTCAACACCTTCACCCATTCCTCGTTCGCGCAGAACATCGGCCTGGTGCAGATGACCGGCGTGCGCTGCCGCTCGGTGACCATCGTCGCCGGTGGTCTGCTGATCGTGCTCAGCCTGCTGCCGAAAGCGGCATTCCTGGTGGCGTCGATTCCGCCGGCGGTGTTGGGCGGTGCGGCGATCGCGATGTTCGGCATGGTTGCTGCCACCGGGATCAAGATCCTGCAAGAAGCCGACATCGGCGACCGGCGTAATCAACTGCTGGTGGCGGTGAGCATCGGCATGGGCCTGATCCCGGTGGTGCGTCCGGAGTTCTTTGCGCATCTGCCGCTGTGGATGAGCCCGATCACCCACAGTGGCATCGCCATGGCCACGCTCAGCGCGCTGACGTTGAATCTGCTGTTCAACATCCTCGGCGGCGCCGAACGCGCAGCGATCAACGACTGCCACGCACATCAGCATTAACGGAATCACCACAAAACCTGTGGGAGCGGGCTTGCTCGCGAAAGCGGTATGTCATTCAACATTTGTATCGACTGACACGCCCCCTTCGCGAGCAAGCCCGCTCCCACAGGGACTGTGCAACACCCTGCCTCAACAATAAAAACAAGAGGGAGCAACCGATGATTCGCACGCAAACCAGCGTTCTGTTGAGTGGCGGCCTGCTGGCCGCGAGTCAGGCCATGGCCGGCGATTTACTGCTGTGGCAGACCAACAGCCTGAGCTACCTGTACGGCAAGAACTTCGCGATCAACCCGTCGATCCAGCAGACGGTGACGTTCGAGCACGCCGACAAGTGGAAGTACGGCGACAACTTCCTGTTCGTCGACAAGATCTTCTACAACGGTCAGGAAGACCGCAACAAAGGCCCGCACACCTTCTACGGCGAATTCACCCCGCGCTTCTCGTTCGGCAAGATCTTCGACCGGAAAATCGAGTTTGGCCCGATCAAGGACGTGCTGCTGGCGATGACCTACGAGTACGGCGAAGGCGATAGCGAGGCCTACCTGATCGGCCCCGGCTTCGACCTCAAGGTGCCCGGCTTCAACTACGTGACCCTGAACATCTTCCGTCGCCAGACCGAAGGCCCGCGCCCCGGCGACGGCGTCTGGCAGATCACCCCGGGCTGGTCGTACAGCGTGCCGCTGGGCAATTCCGACCTGTTGATCGACGGCTATCTGGACTGGGTCGTCGACAACGACCAGAACTCGCGCGGCACCTACCACGCCAACCTGCACATCAATCCACAGATCAAATACGACCTCGGCAAAGCCCTCGGCTGGAGCCACAAGCAGCTGTATGTCGGCACCGAATACAGCTACTGGAAGAACAAATACGGCGTCGAAAGCAGCCACAACCTCGACACCAACCAGAACACCGCCAGCCTGCTGGTGAAGGTGCACTTCTGAGATGGCCCGCAACCGTGCCCCATACCTGTCGTCGGTGCTCTGTTGCGGGGCACTTGAGAGCTGGCCGAGGAGTCAGTATTCTCCGCGGCCTCTTGAATTCGGTCTAAAAAAAAGCCCGGATTTAATTCCTGACCGACAAGCCAACTTATCCCGGCCCCGGTCAGTACCGAGGCATCCCGAAAACACGCGCAATCGACTGTTTTTCAGCAGCCGAACGGGCGTTTTTTTGCTTTTCGAAAGCGTTGGCCCAGCTCTTGCTATCACCAGCGAAGCTGACCGATCGGATGACTTTTGCAGCGACGAAAAAAGGCGCCACACCAGAGCGCCGATCTTAAAAAAATAAACGTGGAACACCTACTTTGGGAGCAACCGAATGAAACGTATGTGCACCAGCCTGATGCTCGCGGGATCGATGCTGGCCGGCGGCGAGGCCATGGCCGACGGCCTGCTGCAATGGCAGAACAACAGCCTGACCTACCTCTACGGCAAAGACTTCAAGGTCAACCCGGCGATCCAGCAGACCGTCACCTTCGAGCACGCCGATGCCTGGAAGTACGGGGACAACTTCCTGTTCGTCGACAAGATCTTCTACAACGGCAAGCCGGATGGCGGCGTCGGCAACAACACTTACTATGGCGAATTCAGCCCACGCCTGTCGCTGGGCAAGATCCTCGACCAGAAGATCGAATTCGGTCCGGTCAAGGATGTGCTGCTGGCGATGACTTACGAGTTCGGTGAAGGCGACGTCGAGTCGTACCTGATCGGCCCGGGTTTTGACCTGGCGATTCCAGGCTTCGACTACTTCCAGCTGAACTTCTACCAGCGCCACACCGAAGGCTCGCGCGCCGGTGACAACGTCTGGCAGATCACCCCGGTCTGGTCCTACACCATTCCGGTTGGCGACTCGAACATCCTGATCGACGGTTTCATGGACTGGGTGGTCGACAACGACGTCAACAGCAAAGGCGAATACCACGCCAACCTGCACTTCAACCCACAGGTCAAATACGACCTGGGCAAGGCGCTGAATTTCGGCGAGAAGCAGCTGTACGTCGGTGTTGAATACGACTACTGGAAAGACAAGTACGGGATCGACGACACCCGTGCGTTCACCACCAATCAGAACGTGACCAGCTTCCTGGTGAAGTTCCACTTCTGATCCTGGTATCAGTGGCGTCTGCAAGGACGCCTTCGCGAGCAAGCCCGCTCCCACACTGGTTTTGTGACCAACACAGAACCAATGTGGGAGCGAGCTTGCTCGCGAATGGCTTCAGCACAAATATCAGGTGGGCGCGACCGCCTCGGTGATCCCGAGAAACCGGCACAACTCCTCACGCTTGGCCAACGCATCGCGCCGTCCCAGGTCGATCAGCTCGCTGCAATACCCCGCCTCGAACAACAGATAACTCAGCACCCCTGCCCCACTGGTCTTGGTCGCCCCCGGGCCGCGCAAGAACAGACGCAATGCCGCCGGCAATTCCTGTCGATGTCGCGCCGCGATCTCGTCGATCGGCTGACTCGGCGCAATCACCAGCACCTCCACTGGTGCCACACCCAACTCTCGGGTCGGCGTGCCCTCGGGCATCAAGTGGCTGAACTGGTTCAGACGCTGCAGCAACTCGATGTCGCTCTCCAGACTGTCAATGAACGTGCTGTTGAGCATGTGTCCGCCAATCTGCGCCAGCGTTGGCTGCTGACCGCTGTAGGCGCGCTCCAGCGGCTGCTGCGGATCAAACCCGCGCGGGTTGCCGCTGACGCCCACCACCAGCACCCGACTCGCACCCAGGTGCAGCGCCGGGCTGATCGGCGCCGACTGGCGTACCGCGCCGTCGCCGAAATATTCCTCACCGATTTTCACCGGGGCAAACAGCAACGGGATCGCCGAACTGGCCAGCAGGTGATCCACCGACAATTGCGCCGGCACGCCGATCCGCCGATGGCGCAACCACGCATCGATCGTGCCGCCGCCCTGATAGAAGGTCACCGCCTGCCCCGATTCGTAGCCGAACGCGGTCACCGCCACCGCATGCAATTGCTTGCGGGCGATGGATTCGGCGATCCCGGGCATGTGCATTTTTTCATTGAGCAGCTCGCGCAGCGGCGAACTGTTGAGCAGCGCCACCGGCAGTTGCCGACCGATGCCGAGCAGGCTGTGACTGACAAAGCGGCTGGCCTGACGGATCACCCCCGGCCAGTCACTGCGCAACACCCGATGACTGCGAAAGCCCTGCCAGAACAGTGTGAGGCGTTCGATGGCGGCGCGAAAATCGGTGGCACCACTGGCCAGGCTGACCGCATTGATCGCCCCGGCCGAAGTGCCGACGATCACCGGAAACGGATTGTCCGCGCCCAGCGGCAGCAATTCGGCAATCGCCGCCAGCACCCCCACCTGATACGCCGCCCGAGCCCCGCCGCCGGAAAGAATCAAACCTGTGACCGGTTCCGCTGGGCTCATCGCAACGCTCCATGGTGCTTGAAAGGGTGAGTGAATCAGCCGCGCCGTTTCGGGTAAAGCTTCGGCTCGCCCGGTGGACGGCTCTTGAAGCGGCGGTGCGCCCACAAGTATTGCTCAGGGCAGGCGCGCAGCGCACTTTCCACCCACTGATTGATACGGATGCAGTCGGCTTCTTCGGTCTCGCCCGGGAAGTCTTCCAGCGGAGGATGGATCACCAACCGGTAACCGCTGCCGTCGGCCAGACGCTCCTGAGTGAACGGCACCACCAGCGCCTTGCCCAGACGGGCAAACTTGGTGGTCGCAGTCACCGTCGCCGCCTGAATGCCGAACAGCGGCACGAAGATGCTTTGCTTGGCACCGTAGTCCTGATCCGGTGCGTACCAGATCGCCCGGCCCGAACGCAGCAACTTGAGCATGCCACGCACGTCGTCACGCTCCACCGCCAGCGAATCGAGATTGTGCCGCTCACGGCCCCGACGCTGGACGAAGTCGAACAACGGGTTTTTGTGCTCGCGGTACATGCCATCGATGGTGTGCTGCTGGCCGAGCAACGCGGCGCCGATTTCCAGGGTGGTGAAGTGCGCGGCCATGAGGATCACGCCCTTGCCTTCGCGCTGGGCGTTTTGCAGATGCTCCAGGCCTTCGACGTGGGCCAGTTTGGCCAGACGCTCACGGGACCACCACCAACTCATCGCCATTTCAAAAAAAGCGATGCCGGTGGAGGCGAAGTTTTCCTTGAGCAAGCGTTTACGCTCGGCGGCGGATTTTTCCGGGAAGCACAGCTCGAGATTGCGCTTGGCGATACGCCGCCGGTCGCCGGCTACGCGATACATCAATGCGCCCAGCACACGACCGATCGTCAGTAAAACCGCATACGGCAACTGCACGACCAGCCACAACAGCCCCAGACCGCACCAGAGCGGCCAGAAGCGGGGAGAAAGATAGGCTCTTCGAAAACGCGGGCGATCCATTAAAGCTTCCGTAAATTCAGTGGCCGCGCATTCTACATCGTTCGACCCGGCTTGCGGCTCGCGGGCGTTCTCGTTATAAGTCTCGGCACTTTTAGTGACAAGCCGTTGTATGCCGATATGAGCCAAAACGAAACGCCAGACCGAGATCCCGTGTTCCAGTTGAAGGGCAGCATGCTGGCCATCACGGTGCTGGAACTGTCCCGCAACGACCTCGACAGCCTTGATCGGCAACTGGCCGCCAAAGTCGCCCAGGCGCCGAATTTCTTCAGCAATGCACCGCTGGTCCTGGCGCTGGACAAACTGCCGCCCGGCGAAGGCGCGGTCGATCTGCCCGGCCTGATGCGCGTATGCCGCCAGCATGGTCTGCGCACCCTGGCGATCCGCGCCAGCCGTATCGAAGACATCGCTGCCGCCATCGCCATCGACATCCCGGTGCTGCCGCCGTCCGGCGCCCGCGAGCGACCGCTGGAAGCGCCGGAACCGGAAGTCAAAAAGAAGCCGGAAAAGCCGCCGGAGCCAACGGTCAAACCGACCCGCGTCATCACCACGCCAGTACGTGGTGGCCAACAGATATATGCCCAGGGTGGCGATCTGGTGGTGGTGTCCTCGGTCAGTCCGGGGGCGGAACTTCTGGCCGATGGCAACATCCATGTATACGGCCCGATGCGCGGTCGCGCACTGGCCGGCGTCAAAGGCGACACCAAGGCCCGGATTTTCTGTCAGCAATTGAGCGCTGAACTGATCTCCATCGCCGGGCATTACAAGGTTTCCGAAGATTTGCGCCGCGATCCACTGTGGGGCTCCGGCGTCCAGGTCAGCCTGTCGGCCGACGTGTTGAACATCATTCGGCTTTAACGGATACTGCCGCATTTTCCAAGCATCTCTAAAACGTAGCGAAAACGGCTCAAACGAAGTAGGAAAAAGGAACAAGCAGCGTTTGCCCCCGGCAATTGCGACTTGCGCCGAATTCCAGCCAAGGCTGTCCGACTGCAGTAGTTTTCAAGAGATGTTTTTCAGGGGCTAAAAAGTCCTTCTTCCTTAGGGGTGAAACACCTTGGCCAAGATTCTCGTGGTTACATCCGGCAAGGGTGGTGTGGGTAAGACCACCACCAGCGCCGCTATCGGTACCGGCCTCGCTCTGCGCGGCCATAAAACAGTGATCGTCGACTTCGACGTGGGCCTGCGTAACCTCGACCTGATCATGGGTTGCGAGCGTCGCGTGGTGTACGACTTCGTCAACGTGGTCAACGGCGAAGCCAACCTGCAGCAGGCCCTGATCAAAGACAAGCGCCTGGAAAATCTCTACGTGCTGGCCGCCAGCCAGACCCGCGACAAAGACGCGCTGACCCAGGAAGGCGTGGAAAAAGTCCTGATGCAGTTGAAGGAAGACTTCGACTTCGTGGTCTGCGACTCCCCGGCGGGCATCGAGAAAGGTGCGCACCTGGCCATGTATTTCGCCGACGAAGCGATCATCGTGACCAACCCGGAAGTGTCCTCGGTACGTGACTCCGACCGCATGCTCGGCCTGCTGGCCAGCAAATCGCGTCGCGCCGAAAAAGGCGAAGACCCGATCAAGGAACACCTCCTGCTGACCCGTTACAACCCGCAGCGCGTCAGCGATGGCGAGATGCTGGGCGTCGAAGACGTGAAGGAAATCCTGGCCGTGACCCTGCTGGGCGTTATCCCTGAGTCGCAGGCGGTCCTGAAGGCTTCGAACTCGGGCGTTCCAGTGATTCTCGACGACCAGAGCGATGCCGGTCAGGCGTACAGCGATGCCGTTGATCGTCTGCTGGGCAAAGAAAAAGAACATCGTTTCCTCGATGTTACGAAGAAGGGATTCTTCGAGCGCCTGTTTGGAGGTAGGTAATGAACCTTTTTGACTTCTTTCGTGCCAACAAAAAGCCAAGTACCGCCTCGGTAGCGAAAGAGCGTCTACAGATCATCGTGGCGCATGAGCGCGGCCAGCGCAGCACGCCGGATTACCTGCCAGCCTTGCAGAAGGAACTGGTCGACGTGATCCGCAAGTACGTCAACATCGGCAACGACGACGTACATGTTGCACTGGAAAGCCAGGGCAGTTGCTCGATTCTGGAACTCAACATCACCCTGCCAGATCGCTGAGTCGATCCGGCAGGAACGACGGCGGCTCAGGGCCATTCCCATCGCGGAATGGCCCTGAGCCGCCGTTGGCATTTGTTACGAGGCTGTTTTAATGCCGTTGTCCAACATCCGCATCATTCATCAGGACGCCGCCGTACTGGTGGTCGACAAACCGACGTTGCTGCTCTCGGTGCCCGGTCGCGCCGACGACAACAAGGACTGCCTGATCACCCGCCTGCAGGAAAACGGCTACCCGGAAGCGCGCATCGTCCATCGCCTGGACTGGGAAACCTCCGGCATCATTCTGCTGGCCCGTGACGCGGATACTCACCGCGAACTGTCGCGGCAGTTTCACGATCGTGAAACAGAGAAAGCCTACACTGCGCTCTGCTGGGGTCAGCCGGAACTGGACAGCGGCAGCATCGACCTGCCGTTGCGCTACGATCCGCCGACCAAACCGCGGCACGTGGTCGACCACGAATTCGGCAAGCATGCGCTGACCTTCTGGCGCGTACTGGAACGTTGCGGCGACTGGTGCCGCGTCGAACTGACGCCGATCACCGGGCGCTCGCACCAATTGCGTGTGCACATGCTGTCCATCGGTCACCCGCTGCTGGGCGACGGGCTGTACGCCCATGAGCAGGCCTTGGCGGCCTGGCCGCGTCTGTGCCTGCACGCCAGCATGCTGAGCTTCACCCACCCGCAAACCGGCGAGCGTTTGCGCTTCGAATGCCCGGCACCGTTTTAAGCGCTGCCTGAGTGGCGACGCTGTTTTCTTTTGGACAAGGATTCTGTTTTCGGATGAGTTGTATTGATTCCCTGGTAACCCCCCTCACGAAAGTTCGTCATCAACTGCTTTACCTGGTTTACGGCAATCAGGATGTGTACCGGCGCGAAGCCAAGTTCAGCATCCTGACCGCGCTGTCCCAGGCTAAAAACGGCGAGCGACCGGCGATCCGCATTCTCACCGATCGCCCCGACGACTATGCGGGCTGGCCGGTCGACACGGTGTTGCTGGATGAAGCGACTCTGACCCGCTGGCAAGGCACCCACGGCTATCACCACCGCCGCAAGGCCTGCGCCATCGCCGCGGGCATGCAGTGGGCGGAAAAAACCCTGTTCGTCGACACCGACACCCTGTTCACCCGCCACCCGAGCCAACTGTTCAAATTCATCGAGCCGAATCGCTCGGTGATGGATCGCTTCGAGTACGACTGGAAAGATGTGCACCAGCGTCCCGACTATCAAAAACTCGGTCGCGACCTGCGCAGCCACGGCGTGACGCCGGATAACGGTTTCAAGCTCTACAACAGCGGCTTGTGCGGCGTGACCGACAGCGACTCAGCGCTGTTCGAAGAGTCGATCCGCCTGATTGATGAGTGGACACTCGGCGGCTTCGAAATCCACACCATCGAACAGATCGCCCTGTCGTATGCCATGCGCGAGCGTCAGGTGGTGGAAGCGCGCAAACACGTCTACCACTACTTCGCGGAAAAACGTTTCTTCCACGCGATGCAGACGTACTTCTTCTCCCAGCACGGCGAGCAGTTCAGCCAGCGCCTGGTGGATCTGTGCAGCGATGTGCCACGGGTCAAACCGTTCCCCTCGGCCTGGCGCCGATTGAAAATCAAATGGAAGCTGCGCCACCAGAAAGGCGCCCTGCGCAAGGTCGGTCGTGATCTGCTGTACGGCAGCGCCGCGCCGGAAGATCCGTACTACAGCGTTTGCCGACACGAATGGTGGGAATGCGCCTCGCGGGAAATTCTGCGTTGGGACGAGAGCCAGCAGAAAAAACTGCTGAGCCAGAAGTCCTGGCCGCAACAGCTGCCGCGTCCGGATAAACCGGAAGATGAAAAAGTCATCATGAACTATTTGAAAAAACGCGTAGCCGCCCGCTGATCCACATCACTCCCTGTGGGAGCGGGCTTGCTCGCGAAAGCGGTGTGTCATCCAAAAATCTGCATCTGACCCACCGCTTTCGCGAGCAAGCCCGCTCCCACCCCGATCCTGCCCGGATTCAATTCCCGGGCCGATGCGTTAAACTCGCGCCCATTGCTGTCTGGAGCTTCTTATGCGCGAAGAGTTGAACCAAGGCCTGATCGACTTCCTCAAGGCCTCCCCTACCCCGTTCCACGCCACCGCCAGCCTTGTTCAGCGTCTGGAGGCCGCCGGTTACGTGCGCCTCGACGAGCGCGAGCCGTGGACCACCGAGGCCAACGGCCGCTACTACGTCACCCGTAACGACTCCTCGATCGTCGCGATCAAAATGGGCCGCAACTCGCCACTGCACGACGGGATCCGTCTGGTCGGCGCCCACACCGACAGCCCGTGTCTGCGGGTCAAGCCGCAACCGGAACTGCAACGTCAGGGCTTCTGGCAACTGGGCGTTGAAGTCTACGGCGGCGCGCTGCTGGCGCCGTGGTTTGACCGCGACCTGTCGCTGGCCGGGCGCGTCACCTTCCGTCGCGACGGCAAGGTCGAAAGCCAGCTGATCGACTTCAAGGCGCCGATCGCGATCATTCCCAACCTGGCCATCCACCTGAACCGTGAAGCCAATCAAGGCTGGGCGATCAACGCGCAGACCGAGCTGCCGCCGATCCTCGCGCAATTCGCCGGTGACGAACGCGTCGACTTCCGCGCCGTACTGACTGATCAACTGGCCCGCGAACATGGCCTGAACGCCGACGTGGTGCTGGATTACGAGCTGAGCTTCTACGACACCCAGAGCGCGGCGGTCATCGGCCTGCATGGCGACTTCATCGCCGGTGCGCGCCTCGACAACCTGCTGTCGTGCTACGCCGGCCTGCAAGCCCTGCTCACCGCCGACACCGAAGAAACCTGCGTGCTGGTGTGCAACGACCACGAAGAAGTCGGCTCCTGCTCGGCCTGCGGTGCCGATGGCCCGATGCTCGAACAGACCCTGCGCCGCCTGCTGCCGGAAGGTGACGAGTTCGTCCGCACCATCCAGAAATCGCTGCTGGTCTCGGCCGACAACGCCCACGGCGTGCACCCCAACTACGCCGAGAAGCACGACGCCAACCACGGTCCGAAACTCAACGCCGGCCCGGTGATCAAGGTCAACAGCAACCAGCGCTACGCCACCAACAGCGAAACCGCCGGGTTCTTCCGCCACCTGTGCATGGCCGAAGAAGTACCGGTGCAGAGCTTCGTGGTGCGCAGCGACATGGGCTGCGGCTCGACCATCGGCCCGATCACCGCCAGCCACCTGGGCGTGCGCACCGTCGACATCGGCCTGCCGACCTTCGCCATGCACTCGATCCGCGAACTGTGCGGCAGCCACGACCTGGCGCACCTGGTCAAAGTGCTGAGCGCGTTCTACGCCAGCCGCGAGTTGCCTTAAAAGCTGAAAAGCTTCGCGAGCAAGCCCGCTCCCACATTGGAATGCATTTCAACCTGTGGGAGCGGGCTTGCTCGCGAAAGCGGTAGTCCAGACAACACAATTTCATCATTGGACTGACTCAATTCTGATACACATCAGAACCGCTCCGCCAAAAGCGACCTAGACTTAAATCATTCCCTTCGACAAGGCAGTCACCATGATTTCGATGTCCTCCTTCCACGCCATGCTCATTCCGATACTGTCCGGGATGATCCTGCTGGCGATCGGTTTCAACTTCCGCGACAAGAACGCCGGTGTGTTTGCCATGTGGGTCGGCATGCTGATGATCCTGGCGACCGTGGTCTACAAGATCCTCGCCAAACTCAACGAATAAATCCGCGCCCGGCTCGCATTGATTCTGGCTGCCTCGTACACTCGCTCAATTCGCCCCTTTGCGAGGTTGACCGCCTAGTGTTCGCTCGTCTGTTTGCTCTGCCCTGCCTGTTCCTTGTCTGCCTGATGACGCTGCTGCCGCTGGCCCCTGCCCAGGCGGTCGGGTTGCCGGGCCTGCTCAACACCACCAAGACGCAGCCGGAGGCGCAAGAGCCGCTGGGCCAGTCGCTGGATGAAGTCATCAAGTCGCTGGAAAACGACAAGCAACGCGCACAATTGCTCAGCGATCTGAAAAAGCTGCGCGACGCCACCAAGAAAGCCCAGGCTTCACCGGAAGAAGGCGTGCTGGGCCTGATCGGCGGCACCCTGGCCAGCTTCGAGAAACAGTTCTCCGGTGACGACAGCCCGCTGACCCGCTGGTCCGACGAGTTCGATCTGGCCAGGGACGAACTCGACAACCTGATGTTGCCGGCCAGCGAATGGCTGCCGATCATCTTCGGCTTCGCGGTGATCTTGATGGTCTGGAGCCTGCTCGCCGCCGCGCTGATCTGGCTCGGTCACCGGGTGCGCATGCGCTTCGGCCTGACCGAAGAATTGCCGCAACACCCCAAGGCCCTCGACATGCTGCGCTTCGCCCTGCGCAAGCTCGGGCCGTGGCTGATTGCATTGGTCATCACCGTTTACATGAGCTACGCGCTGCCGTCGTCATTGGGTAAAAGCCTGGCGATGGTGCTGGCTTATGCGCTGGTGGTCGGCACCTGTTTCTCGGCGATCTGCGTGATCGCCTTCTCGCTGCTCGACGGCCCGCACCGGCACCGGGCGCTGTACATCCTGCGGCATCAGGCCTTCCGTCCGTTGTGGCTGATCGGCAGCTTCGCCGCATTCGGTGAAGCGCTGAGTGACCCGCGCCTGGTCGAAGGCCTCGGCGTGCACCTGGCGCACACCACCGCGACCATCACCAACGTGCTCGCGGCGCTGTTCACCGGGTTGTTCATCCTGCGTTTCCGCCGGCCGATCGCGCACCTGATCCGCAACCAGCCGTTGTCCCGCCGCCTGACCCGCCGCGCCCTCAGCGACACCATCGATATCCTCGGCACCTTCTGGTACGTGCCGGCGCTGGTGCTGGTCGGGATCTCGCTGTTCGCCACCTTCGTCTCCGCCGGCGACACCAGCACCGCCCTGCGTCAGTCGCTGATCTGCACGGTGCTGCTGGTGATGTGCATGGTGATCAACGGCCTCGTGCGCCGTCATTCACTCAAACCGCAACGCGGGCCGAAGCGCCATGCGTTGTACTCGGAGCGCCTGAAAAGCTTCTTCTACACCCTCGCCCACCTGCTGGTGTGGCTGATCTTCATCGAGCTCGGCCTGCGCGTGTGGGGCAAGTCGCTGATCGGCTTTGCCGAGGGCGAAGGGCATGACGTCAGCGTCAAACTGTTCAGCCTGATCGGCACGCTGATTTTCTCCTGGCTGATCTGGATCCTCGCCGACACCGCCGTGCACCACGCCCTCACCCGCTCGCGCAAAGGCCTGGCGAATGCCCGCGCGCAGACGATGATGCCGCTGATCCGCAACGTGCTGTTCGTGGCGATTTTCATCATCGCGCTGATCGTCGCCCTGGCGAACATGGGCATGAACGTCACGCCACTGCTGGCCGGTGCCGGTGTGATCGGTCTGGCCATCGGTTTCGGTGCACAGTCGCTGGTGGCGGACCTGATCACCGGTCTGTTCATCATCATCGAAGACTCGCTGGCCATTGATGACTACGTCGACGTCGGCGGCCACCTCGGCACCGTCGAAGGCCTGACCATACGCACCGTGCGCCTGCGCGACATCGACGGCATCGTCCACACCATTCCGTTCAGCGAAATCAAAAGCATCAAGAACTACTCGCGGGAATTCGGCTACGCGATCTTCCGCGTGGCGGTGCCGTACAACATGGAAATCGACGACGCGATCAAACTGATGCGCGACGTCGGCCAGAAAATGCGCACCGACCCGCTGCAACGGCGGAACATCTGGTCGCCGCTGGAGATCCAGGGCGTGGAAAGTTTCGAGTCCGGCAGCGCGATTCTGCGAGCGCGCTTCAAGACCGCACCGATCAAACAATGGGAAGTTTCCCGCGCGTTCAACCTGTCGCTCAAACGCCATCTGGACGAAGCCGGACTCGATCTGGCGACGCCACGCATGAGCGTGCAGGTCATCACTGCCGGTGGTGGCCAGCCGAAGGAATAGCACTTCGTGCAGACACTCGGGTCACAGGCAGGGAAGCCAGAAAAACAATAACCATGGAGACACCCGATGCAGCTGACACGTATCGCCCAGACCGTTCTGCTCACCCTGCTGGCCGGCACCGCCAGCGCCGCCACCCTGGACAGCACCCGCGAACAGATCGCCACGCAAGCCAAGGCACTTGAACCGGAACTGCTGGAAACCCGCCGCGACATCCACGCGCACCCGGAACTGGGCAACACCGAGAAACGCACTGCGGAACTGGTTGCCAGACAACTGAAGGCGCTGGGCCTGGAAGTCAAAACCAACGTCGCCCGCACCGGCGTGGTCGCCATCCTCAAGGGCGCCCTGCCCGGCCCGACCGTGGCCTTGCGCGCCGACATGGACGCGCTGCCGGTCAAGGAAGTCGCCGACCTGCCCTTCGCCTCGAAAGCCAAAGGCACTTATCTGGACAAAGAAGTCGACGTGATGCACGCCTGCGGCCACGACGCCCACACCGCGATCCTCCTGAGCACGGCGAAAATTCTCACAGGCTTGCGCGACACTCTGCCCGGCACCGTGGTCTTCTACTTCCAGCCCGCCGAAGAAGGCCCGAGCGACTTCATCCCCGACGGCAAAAACACCTGGGGCGCGAAAATGATGGTCGAAGAAGGCGTGATGAAATCACCGAAACCCGACGCGGTGTTCGGCCTGCACGTCTGGGCCGGCGTCCCCGCCGGCCAGATCGCCTACCGCCCCGGCGCCACCCTGGCCAGCTCCGACGACCTGCGCATCAAAATCCTTGGCAAACAAACCCACGCCGGCCGCCCCTGGGACGGCATCGACCCGATCACCGTCGGCGCGCAAACCATCGTCGGCCTGCAAACCGTGGTCAGCCGCCGCACCGATATTTCGTCCTATCCGTCGGTGGTCAGCATCGGCACCATCAACGGCGGCACCCGTTACAACATCATTCCCGAGTCTGTCGACATGAGCGGCACCATCCGCTCCTACGACTACGGCATCCGCCAGAAACTGCACAGCGACGTTCGCCAGACCATCGAAAAAATCGCCGAAAGCGGCGGCGCGAAAGCCGACGTGACCATCATCGAAAAATATGACCCCACAATCAACAACCCGGCACTGACGGAGAAAATGCTGCCGACGTTGAAGTGGGCCGCCAAGGATGACGTGGTCAATGCACCGCTGGTGGGCGGCGCGGAAGACTTCTCGTTCTTTGCCAAGGAAGTGCCGGGGCTGTTTGTGTTTCTGGGGGTGACGCCACGGGATCAGGACATGAGCAAGGCGGCGCCAAATCACAATCCGGGGTTCTTTGTGGACGAGTCGGCGCTGGTGGTTGGGGTGAGGACGATGGCGTCGCTGGCGACGGATTATTTGTATGGGAATGCTGAGCTGGCCAGATAGAGACGGGGTGATTGTGCGGGCGACTTCGCGAGCAAGCTCGCTCCCACAGGTGGATTGAGTGCAGGCAGCTGGAGATTGGTCGGCTGTCAGGCCGCCTTCGCGAGCAAGCTCGCTCCCACAGGTGGATTGAGTGCAGGCAGTTGGAAATTGGTCGGCTGTCAGGCCGCCATCGCGAGCAAGCTCGCTCCCACAGTGGGATTGGGTGCAGGCAGTTGGAGATTGGTCGGCTGTCAAGCCGCCATCGCGAGCAAGCTCGCTCCCACAGTGGGATTGGGTGCAGGCAGTTGGAGATTGGTCGGCTGTCAGGCCGCCATCGCGAGCAAGCTCGCTCCCACAGTGGATTGGGTGTGGGCTGTTGGAGATTGGTCGGCTGAGAGGTCACCACCACTGGCAGGCCAGCTCCCACAGTTGGATTGAGTGCAGGAAGTTGGTGATTGGTCGGCTTTCAGGCCGCCATCGCGAGCAGGCTCACTCCTACAGAAAAGCAAAAGCCGACCGCAGGCTCTTCACCACTCAAATGGCCGAGTGTCAGCTCGCCGAAAGCTCTTGATCTTGACTCACCGGCCCGTCGGCAGGCTGAGCGGAGGGATTGATCCGGGGGTGGGAGCGAAGCGACCGTTCGACGAAGTCGAACACATCGAGAGGAGGTGCAGCGAAGCAAACCGGAGGCGATGCGCCCGGATCGATCCCGGAGCGAAGGAACCCCGAGCTTTAGCGAGCGGGCCGAACGTCAGGGCACAGACCTTTGGTTCCTTTGGGGCGTTTGCCAAAGGGACTCGCTGTAAAAGCGAAACCGCCAGTGGCAACACCCGAAGCAACGGATATAAACCCAAAACCCCAAGAACCTGGTCGGCCCAAAGGCCGCCAAGGTCAAACAACATCTACACCAACGTGAATCGCATCATGCCGCCAAAACTCCAGATCACAATCAATCAACCGCTCATGCTGATCATAATTGACCCGAGCAATCCGTAACCCCGGACTCCCGACAGAAACCCGCAAAGCCGCCGCCGCATCCACCGACAACGACGTCGGCACAATCTCGAACCGCACCCGCCCATAGTGCAAATCGTAATGCCGCGCATAAAGCTCGGTCATCGACTGATTCAAATCAAATCCCAGAATCCCCGGAAAATACTGCGGATTCAGATAATGCTCCACATACAACACCAGCCGCCCGTCAATCCGCCGCGACCGGCAAATCTGAATCACGCTCGACAAAGCAGGCAACTGCAACAACGCACACACCGCCACCGATGCCGGCTGCAACCGCGCCGAAATCACCTCGGTCGACGGCACCCGCCCCTGCGCACTGACCATCGCGTGAAAGTGACTGCGCTGCATCAGGTTGTACGCCAGACGTGGCGGCGAAACGAACCAGCCACGGCGCTCCTCGCGATAGATCTGCCCCTGCGCCTCCAACTGCAACAAGGCCTCACGCACAGTAATGCGCGTGGTGCCGAACAACTCACTGAGCTTGCGCTCGGCCGGCAACTTGCTCCCGGGCGCGAGCAGGCCGTGATCGAGCTGCTCCTGCAGCACCTGGCCGATGGCTGTCACCGCTTTTGTTGCCTCATCGCGCATCAACGTTACCTATCTGGACTAGACCAGCACTATTTCGGGGCAAAAACCGTACGGCCTGCAAGCCGTTTCCTTGTATTGCAAGCCTAGGCAGTGCAGATGACCGAGAGATGACAAACCCGCCCGACGGTCGCCCTCATGACTTGCAATACATCGGCCAAGTGCCTTGTCCGCCGGGGCTTTGACCTTGGTCTACGCTTACCGGGCAAGCGCCGAAACCGGGCCAATAAAAGGCCTGCCGGGCGACCGCCGACATCAAAGTGTCATCCAGCCACCTTAAATTGGCTCAGGTATTGCTGACCTAGACCAACACAAACCGCAATCGCAGCGTTGAACACGACCAAGGAGCTTCGGAATGAAACAGCTTTTCCTGGCAACACTGTTAGGCTCGACCATTGCAATGTGCACCTCCGCCATGGCGGCGGGTACCGACCTGAAAACCCTCGAAGCCGCTGCGAAAGCGGAAGGCGCCGTCAACAGCGTCGGCATGCCCGATGACTGGGCCAACTGGAAAGGCACCTGGGAAGACCTGGCCAAGACCTATGGCCTGAAACACATCGACACCGACATGAGCTCGGCCCAGGAAATCGCCAAGTTCGCCGCCGAAAAAGACAACGCCACTGCCGACATCGGCGACGTCGGCGCGGCCTTCGGCCCGATCGCGGTCAAGCAGGGCGTGGTGCAACCGTACAAACCAAGCACCTGGGATCAAGTCCCGGACTGGGCCAAGGACAAGGACGGCAACTGGGCACTGGCCTACACCGGCACCATCGCCTTCATCGTCAACAAGAAGCTGCTGCACGGCTCCGAAGTCCCGACCAAATGGGCTGACCTCAAGGGCGGCAAATACAAGGTTTCCATTGGTGACGTGAGCACCGCCGCGCAAGCCGCCAACGGCGTACTGGCCGCTGCCCTGGCCAACGGTGGCGACGAGAAAAACATCCAGCCGGCCCTGCTGCTGTTTGCAGACATCGCCAAGCAGGGTCGCCTGTCGATGGCCAACCCGACCATCGCCACCATGGAAAAAGGCGAGATCGAAGTCGGCGTGGTCTGGGACTTCAACGGCCTGAGCTACAAGGCCAAGATGGCCAACCCGGATGACTACGTGGTGCTGATCCCGTCGGATGGCTCGGTGATTTCCGGCTACACCACCATCATCAACAAGTACGCGAAAAACCCGAACGCCGCCAAGCTGACCCGCGAATACATCTTCAGCGACGCCGGCCAGACCAACCTCGCTCGCGGCAATGCTCGTCCGATCCGTGCCGAGCACCTGCAACTGCCGGAAGACGTGAAGGCCAAGCTGCTGCCGAACGAGCAGTACAAAAAGGTCACGCCGATCAAGGACGCCGACGCCTGGGAAAAAACCTCCAAGGCCCTGCCGCAGAAGTGGAACGAAGAAGTCATCGTAGAGATGAAGTAATCCTGTAAATCCCCACTGCTGGATCCATTGGAGATCCAAATGTGGGAGCGGGCTTGCTCGCGAATGCGGTGGATCAGTCAAGCATCTATTGACTGACACTCCGCCTTCGCGAGCAAGCCCGCTCCCACAGGGGATCCAGGTTGAATCTGAAATTTCCTGTTTTCGCGGAGTTTTTGCCCCTATGAAGCACAACGTCATCCTTGTCGTGCTCGACGGTCTCAATTACGAGGTCGCGCGTCACGCCATGGGGCATCTGCAGGCTTACGTTGGCGCAGGACGCGCCGCGCTCTATCAGTTGGAGTGCGAGTTGCCGGCCCTGTCCCGACCGCTTTACGAATGCATCCTTACCGGCGTGCCGCCGATCGACAGCGGCATCGTCCACAACAACGTTGCGCGCCTGTCCAATCAGCGCAGCATCTATCACTACGCCCGCGACGCCGGCCTGAAAACCGCCGCAGCGGCTTATCACTGGGTCAGCGAGTTGTACAACCGCTCACCGTTCGTAGCGGCCCGCGACCGTCATACCGACGATCCAGCGTTACCGATCCAGCACGGGCATTTCTACTGGAACGATCACTACCCGGATTCGCACCTGTTCGCCGACGCGGAACACCTGCGCCTGCGCCATGCGCCGAACTTCCTGCTGATCCACCCGATGAACATCGACGACGCCGGGCACAAGCATGGCCTCGACTCTTCGCAGTACCGCAATAGCGCACGCTCGGCAGACATCATCCTCGCCGACTACCTGCAAGGCTGGCTCGACGCGGGTTATCAGGTGCTGGTGACTGCCGATCACGGCATGAACAACGACCGCTCGCACAACGGCCTGCTGCCGGAAGAACGCCAGGTGCCGCTGTTCGTCCTAGGCAACGCCTTCAGCCTGAATGCTGACGCCGCGCCGAAGCAGACCGAGATCTGCGGCACCGTCTGCGAACTGCTCGGCGTCCCTCACGACAAACCTGTGTGCCGGGAGCTGCTCAAGTGAATGCCATGACTCGCGGCAAATGGCTGGCGGCCCTGTGTCTGGTGCCGTTCGCGCTGTTCTTTATCGTGTTCGAAATCGCCCCGCTGGTCTGGGTGATGATCAACAGCCTGCAATCGGAGGAGTTCGGCTGGGGCTTCGCAAACTTCAGCAAGATCTTCAGCTCGAAGTTCTATTTGCAGGCGATTCAGTACAGCCTGGAGATCAGTTTCTGGTCGAGCGTATTCGGCATCATCATCGCCGTGCTCGGTGCGTATTCGTTGCGCCGGGTCGACTCGAAACTGCGCAACTTCGTGAATGCCTTCGCCAACATGACCAGCAACTTCGCGGGGGTGCCGCTGGCGTTCGCGTTCATCATCCTGCTCGGCTTCAACGGCAGCATCACGATCATGCTCAAGCAGGCCGGGATCATTCAGGACTTCAACCTGTACTCGAAAACCGGTCTGATCATCCTCTACACCTACTTCCAGATTCCCCTCGGCGTGCTGCTGCTGTACCCGGCGTTCGACGCCTTGCGTGAAGACTGGCGCGAATCCGCCGCGCTGCTCGGCGCCAACGGCTGGCAGTTCTGGCGCCACATCGGTCTGCCGGTGCTGACCCCGGCCCTGCTCGGCACGTTCGTGATCCTGCTGGCCAACGCCCTCGGCGCCTACGCCACGGTGTACGCCTTGACCACCGGCAACTTCAACGTGCTGCCGATCCGCATCGCGGCAATGGTTTCCGGGGATATTTCCCTCGATCCGAATCTCGCCAGTGCCCTGGCCGTGGTGCTGGTGGCGTTGATGACCATCGTCACCGTCGTGCATCAACTGCTGTTGAAGAGGAGCTACCATGTCTCGCGCTGAATCCGGCCCGGCCGGCGTCTACCACCGCGTCGTGGTTTATCTGCTGTTCGCGATTCTGCTGCTGCCGCTGGTGGGCACGCTGATCTACTCGATTGCCAGCAGTTGGTCGGCGACCATCCTGCCCAGCGGTTTCACCTTCAAGTGGTACCTCCAGTTGTGGAGCGACCCGCGCTTCCTGCATGCCTTCGGCCAGTCGCTGCTGGTGTGCGTCGGCGCGCTGGTGCTGTCGGTGGTGCTGATCCTGCCGCTGCTGTTTGTGGTGCATTACCACTTCCCGAAACTCGATGCGCTGATGAACATCCTGATCCTGCTGCCCTTCGCGGTGCCGCCGGTGGTGTCGTCGGTGGGTCTGTTGCAACTGTACGGTTCCGGGCCGCTGGCGATGGTCGGCACACCGTGGATTCTGATCGGTTGCTACTTCACCGTGGCGCTGCCGTTCATGTACCGGGCGATCACCAACAACCTGCAGGCGATCAACCTGCGCGACCTGATGGACGCCGCGCAACTGCTTGGCGCCAGCACCTTTCAGGCGGCGTTCCTGGTGGTGCTGCCGAACCTGCGCAAGGGCCTGATGGTCGCGTTGCTGCTGTCGTTCTCGTTCCTGTTCGGTGAGTTCGTGTTCGCCAACATCCTCGTCGGCACGCGTTACGAAACCCTGCAGGTGTACCTGAACAACATGCGCAACAGCAGCGGCCACTTCACCAGTGCGCTGGTGATCTCGTACTTCTTTTTCGTGCTGGTCCTGACCTGGATCGCCAACATCTTGAACAAGGACAAAAGCGAATGAGCTATGTCAGCGTCCAACACCTGCAGAAAAACTACGCGGGCACTACGGTGTTCAGCGACATCAACTGCGAGATCAACAAGGGTGAATTCGTCACCCTCCTCGGCCCATCGGGTTGCGGCAAGTCCACGCTGCTGCGCTGCATAGCCGGGCTGACGCCGGTGGATGGCGGCAAGATCCTGCTTGATGGCGTCGACATCGTGCCGCTGAGTCCGCAAAAGCGCGGGATCGGCATGGTGTTCCAGAGCTACGCGCTGTTCCCCAACATGACCGTCGAGCAGAACGTCGCCTTCGGCCTGCGCATGCAAAAGGTCAATGCCGACGACAGCCACAAACGTGTCGCCGAGGTGTTGAAACTGGTCGAGCTCAACGACTTCGCCAGTCGTTATCCGCATCAGCTTTCCGGCGGTCAGTGCCAGCGCGTTGCCCTCGCCCGCTCGCTGGTCACTCGCCCACGCCTGTTGCTGCTGGATGAACCGCTGTCGGCGCTGGATGCACGAATTCGCAAACACCTGCGTGAACAGATCCGGCAGATCCAGCGCGAACTCGGCCTGACCACGATTTTCGTCACCCACGATCAGGAAGAAGCGCTGACCATGTCCGACCGGATTTTCCTGATGAACCAAGGGAAAATCGTGCAGAGCGGCGATGCCGAAACCCTCTACACCGCGCCAGTGGACATATTCGCCGCCGGCTTCATCGGCAACTACAACCTGCTCGACGCCGACAGCGCCTCGAAGCTGCTGCAACGGCCGATCAACCACCGCATCGCGATTCGCCCGGAAGCCATCGAGCTGAGTCTCAACGGCGAGCTCGATGCGCAGATCCGCAGCCACAGCCTGCTCGGTAACGTGATCCGCTATCGAGTCGAGGCGCGTGGCGTGGAACTGGTGGTGGACGTGCTCAACCGCTCGGCGGCGGATCTACATCCCGACGGTCAGCGTCTGGCGCTTTCCATCGATCCGACGGCCCTGTGTGAGGTAGCCTGATGACTTTGCTGACGTTGAAGAGAGAACTGCACTGATGGCCCTGGCAATTTTTGATCTGGACGAAACCCTGATCCATGGCGACTGCGCCACCCTCTGGAGCGAGCAGATGGGGCGCCTGGGCTGGGTCGATCCCGAGTCGTTCATGCGCAAGAACAACGAGCTGATGGACGCCTACAGCCATGGCAAATTGCGCATGGAAGAGTACATGGAATTCAGCCTCGAACCGATGATCGGGCGCACCCCGGAAGAGGTCGAACACCTGGTCGGCCCATGGGTGGAAGACTTCATCGAACCGATCATCTTCAGCGACGCGACCAAAACCATCGCCGCCCACCGCAAGGCCGGCGACCGGATTCTGGTGATCTCGGCTTCCGGCACGCACCTGGTCAAACCGATCGCCGAGCGCCTGGGCATCGACGAAATTCTGGGCATCGAACTCGACGTCGCACACGGCGTTTACACCGGCCAGACCGTCGGCACGCTGACCTACCGCGAAGGCAAGATCACCCGCCTGCTGGAATGGCTGGATGCCGAGGAAGAGAATCTGGAAGGCGCGAGTTTCTACTCCGACTCACGCAATGACTTGCCGTTGCTGCTGAAGGTGGATTTCCCGCATGTGGTGAATCCGGATCCGGTCCTGCTGGAGCACGCCGAAAAAGCCGGCTGGCCGATCCATCTCTGGAAATAATCAAAGATCCAAATATGGACGCTTAACTGTGGCAAGGGAGCTTGCCGAAAAATCCGGCTAAACATAGATCCAAATGTGGGAGCGGGCTTGCTCGCGAAGGCGGAGTGTCAGTCGATAAATTCTTGTCTGATTCACCGCCTTCGCGAGCAAGCCCGCTCCCACAGGTTTTTCGGTGTTTTCAGGTCAGGCTTTCGTCGACCACCAGCACCAGTTTGCCGGCAACTTTGTTGCTCGCCAGCTCGGCAAACGCCGCTTCGGCATCCTTTACCGGGAAGGTTTTCGCCAGTTGCGGACTCAACCGCCCTTCGGCAAACAGCGGCCACACATGCTGGCTCAAATCGCTGAACAGGTCGGCCTTGAACTGATCGTCGCGACTGCGCAACGTCGAACCGAGCAACTGCACGCGCTTGGCCAGTACCTGTGCCAGGTCCAGTTTCGCCTCACGTCCGCCCATCAGGCCGATCAGTACCCAGCGTCCGTCCAGCGCCGTCAGCTTGAGGTTCAGTGCCGCATAGTTGCCGCCGACCGGATCAAGGATCACGTCAAACGGCCCGAAGTCGCGCAGGCTTTCCAGATCATCGGTGCGCACCACGCCGCCCTGGGCTCCCAGCGCCTCACAGTAGGCCAATCGCTCAGCCGACCCGACGCTGACCCAACAGGGATTGCCGAACGCCTTGCATAGCTGAATGGCGGCTGAACCAATTCCACTGGCCCCGGCGTGCAGGAGAACCTTCTCGCCGGGTTTCAGCGCCGCCAGTTGAAACACGTTGAGCCAGACCGTTGCATAAACCTCGGGTAATGCCGCGGCCTCGATCAACGAAACGCCCTCGGGCACCGGCAGCACGTGCCGTCCGTCGACCACCACCTCCTCGGCCATTCCGCCCCCGGCCAACAAGGCGCAGACCCGGTCGCCGACCTGCCAGGACGAGCCGGCGCCGACTTCGCTGATCACCCCGGAACACTCCAGACCGAGCACCTGACTGGCGCCCGGCGGCGGTGGATAAAGCCCGGCTTTCTGTAATAAATCGGCGCGATTGAGGCCCGCAGCCGCCACGCGAATGCGCACTTGTCCTACATCACATGCCGGACTCGGCTCTTCAAGCCATGCCACTTGACCTTCAACGCCTTGCAATGCCTTCACAGTGCCTCCATAGTGAGTCTGGACTGAGCCCGAAGCTGTAGCGCCGGGCTTTTTGCATTATGCGACCGGCTCTCGTAGAACCGGCGACTTCAAAGACGGCCTAATATGCGTTATCAATTGTCCCCGCGTCGAATCAGCATGAAGCATTTGCTCCCCAGCACCGCCCTCGCTCTTTTCATCGGTATCGGCTTGTTGCCGGTGTCGGGCACTACATTCGCAGCCAACAGCTGGGACAAGTTGCAGCCGGATCGCGACGAAGTGATCGCCAGCCTCAACGTCGTCGAGTTGCTCAAGCGTCACCACTACAGCAAGCCGCCGCTCGACGATGCGCGCTCGGTGATCATCTACGACAGCTACATCAAGCTGCTGGACCCGTCGCGCAGCTACTTCATGGCCAGCGACATCGCCGAATTCGACAAGTGGAAGACCCAGTTCGACGACTTCCTCAAAAGCGGCGACCTCAACGCCGGGTTCACCATCTACAAGCGCTATCTGGACCGCGTCAAGGCGCGCCTGGACTTCGCCATTGCGGAGCTGAACAAGGGCGTCGACAAGATGGACTTCACCACCAAGGAAACCTTGCTGATCGATCGCAAGGACGCCCCTTGGCTCAAATCCACCGCTGAACTCGACGACCTGTGGCGCAAACGCGTCAAGGACGAAGTGCTGCGGCAGAAGATCGCCGGCAAGGATTCCAAGCAGATCCAGGAAACCCTGACCAAGCGCTACAAGAACCAGTTGGCGCGTCTGGACCAGACTCGCGCGGAAGACATCTTCCAGGCGTACATCAACACCTTCGCCATGTCCTACGACCCGCACACCAACTATCTGTCGCCGGATAACGCGGAGAACTTCGACATCAACATGAGCCTGTCCCTCGAGGGCATCGGCGCCGTGTTGCAGAGCGACAACGATCAAGTGAAAGTCGTGCGCCTGGTGCCGGCAGGCCCGGCCGACAAGACCAAGCAGGTCGCACCGGCCGACAAGATCATCGGCGTTGCCCAGGGCAACAAAGAGATGGTCGACGTGGTGGGCTGGCGCCTGGACGAAGTGGTCAAGCTGATCCGCGGCCCGAAAGGCACCGTGGTGCGCCTGGAAGTGATTCCGGCCAGCAATGCGCCGAACGACCAGACCAGCAAGATCGTGCCGATCACTCGTGAAGCGGTGAAGCTTGAAGACCAGGCGGTGAAAAAATCCGTGCTGAACCTCAAACAGGACGGCAAGGACTACAAGCTCGGCATCATCGAGATCCCGGCCTTCTACCTCGACTTCAAGGCGTTCCGTGCCGGTGATCCGGACTACAAGAGCACCACCCGTGACGTCAAGAAACTGCTGACCGAACTGCAGAAAGAGAAAGTCGACGGCGTGGTCATCGACCTGCGCAACAACGGCGGCGGTTCTCTGCAGGAAGCCACCGAGCTGACCAGCCTGTTCATCGACAAGGGCCCGACCGTCCTCGTGCGTAACGCCGATGGCCGCGTCGATGTACTGGAAGATGAAAACCCGGGCGCGTTCTACAAAGGCCCGATGGCACTGTTGGTCAACCGCCTGTCCGCCTCGGCTTCGGAGATTTTCGCCGGCGCCATGCAGGACTACCATCGCGCATTGATCATCGGTGGCCAGACCTTCGGCAAAGGCACCGTGCAGACCATTCAGCCGCTGAACCATGGCGAACTGAAACTGACCCTGGCCAAGTTCTACCGGGTTTCCGGGCAGAGCACCCAGCATCAGGGCGTACTGCCGGACATCGACTACCCGTCGATCATCGACACCAAGGAAATCGGCGAAAGCGCCCTGCCGGAAGCCATGCCGTGGGACACCATCAAGGCAGCGATCAAGCCGGCCTCCGATCCGTTCAAGCCGTACCTGGCGCAGCTCAAGTCCGAGCATGACGCACGCAGCGCCAAAGACGCCGAGTTCGTGTTCATCCGTGACAAGCTGGCCCTGGCGCAGAAGCTGATGGAAGAAAAAACCGTCAGCCTCAACGAAGCCGACCGCCGTGCCCAGCATGCGGACATCGATGCCAAGCAACTGGCCATGGAAAACATCCGTCGCAAAGCCAAAGGCGAAGAACCGCTCAAAGAGCTGAAGAAAGAAGATGAAGACGCGCTGGCTGCAGCTGAGCCGGACAAGGTCAAACCGGAAGACGACGCCTACCTGAGCGAAACCGGGCGCGTGCTGCTCGATTACCTGAAGCTGAGCAATCAGGTGGCCAAGAAGTAAGATGATGGCAATTTAGTGGTGACGCTCCCCGGAGCGTCATCAAACAGTCATCATTCTGTCGTGAAATAAAGGACTGGGAGCGCCTCTTCAAGCAAGAGCGCTCCCAGTCCTTTTTTTATCGCCAGAGATTGCCATGACCACGACCGAACAGCTGAGTGCCTTGAGCTCGATCCTGACTCAAAGCGGTTTGCACAGCCTGTTCCAGCCGATCATCTGTCTCTCCGAGCGTCGCATTCTCGGCTACGAAGCCCTCACCCGCGGCCCGTCCAACAGCCCTTTGCACTCGCCTATCGCGCTGTTCGCGGTGGCGCGTCAGGCCGGCCGCTTGAGCGAACTGGAAATTGCCTGCCGCCAGTCTGCCTGCCGTCGTTTCAACGAGCAGCAACTGCCGGGCAAGCTGTTCCTCAACGTCTCTCCGGAATCCCTGCTCGAAGCCGCGCACCAACCGGGGCGGACCTTGCAACTGCTGCAAGACTTCGGCATCCCACCGAGTCAAGTGGTGATCGAACTCACCGAACAGACGCCAATCGACGATTTCCAGTTGCTGCAAACCGCCCTGCATCACTATCGGGCGATGGGCTTTTCGATTGCACTGGATGACTTGGGTGCCGGCTATTCGAGCTTGCGTCTATGGTCGGAGTTGCGCCCGGATTACGTGAAGATCGACCGCCACTTCATCGACGGCATCCATCAGGATGCGTTGAAACGCGAGTTCGTCGGCTCGATCCTGCAAATCGCCAAGGCGTCACGGGCACAGGTGATTGCCGAGGGGATCGAGTTGCCAGAGGAACTGGCGGTGCTGACCGAGATGGGCGTCGATCTGGTGCAGGGTTACCTGCTCGCTCGCCCTCAGGAGCATCCACCCCGCGATGCCCGGGCCCTGATGCCAAAACACGACAGCAGCGCCGTGGCGCTGAACGACGAGGGCAGCGACCTCAGCGCCCTGCTCAATGACCAACCGGCGGTGCATCGCGACACACCGACTGCCACCGTACTGGAAGCCTTCCGCCGCCAGGCCAATCTAAACTCACTGGCGGTGCTCGACGAACAGGGCCAGCCGTGCGGCATCGTCCATCGCCATTCGCTGTCCGACGCCTTGCTCAAGCCGTTTGCTACCGACCTGTTCGCCCGCAAGCCGATCAGCCGCCTGATGAACGACGACTTCCTCGCCGTGGAAATGAGCCAGTCGCTGCAACAGGTCAGCCGCCTGATCACCAGCCGCGCCCGGCAGCGCATCGAAGAAGATTTCATCATCACCCTCAACGGCAGTTATTTCGGCCTCGGTCGGGTGATCGATGTACTCAAACTGATCACCGAACTGAAAATCCAGCAAGCCCGCTACGCCAACCCGCTGACCTTGCTGCCCGGCAACGTGCCGATCCAGCAATGCCTGACCCGCCTGCTGCAACAGGGCCGCGAATCGATCATCTGCTACGTCGACATCGACAGCTTCAAACCCTTCAACGACATCTACGGCTACGGCCGTGGCGACGAAGTCCTGCTGTGCCTGGCGCAATGTCTGAACGAACGCGTCGACCCGTCCCGCGACTTCGTCGGCCACATCGGCGGCGACGACTTCCTGCTGGTGCTCGGCCCGGAAGACTGGCGCAAACGCCTCAACCAACTGCTCGACGACTTCCAGAGCCAATGCCGGCGCTTCTATCGCCCTGAGCATCTTGAAGCGGGATGCTTCATCGCGCCGAATCGCCAGGGTGTGCGGCAGGAGTTTCCGCTGCTCTCGTTATCGATCGGCGTCGTCCACCTGCAACCCGAGGCCTGCGCAGAACTGGATGCCAGCCAACTCGCGGAAATGGCTTCGCAGGCGAAGCATCATGCGAAGAATGTTCCGGGATATAGCGTGCATGTGATTGATAGCCTTGCTGCTGCCGACCTTCAACTGCCGCAACTGATTGGCCAACGCTGATTCCCCAGCAGACATAATCCCCTGTGGGAGCGGGCTTGCTCGCGAAGGGGGGCAATTCATACATCCTCAATTAGCTACTGGTTAAATTTTTCAGAACTACCATATAGGTCATCAAACAGCGTCAAATCGAATCGCGCTACACAACTCTGATAAAATTCACTCACAAGGCTTATCCTATCGTGTCGAAAATCCATTATCTGCTTGTAAAAAGACTTTATAGCTGGATCAATAGACTTACTCATTGAATTAATAACTTCACATTTGTCGTACAAGCGACCCGCATCTACCATCACACCCTCCAGATAAACTTCGCGACTTTCAATCCCCATCATTCTCGAAAACTGAAAAGGCAAACTTCGCCCCATCCTAAAAACATTACAAAGACTAAGAACCAGGAGATTTGCAAAATACAGGCGCTCCCTACAATTTGGATTTGACACTAGTTCCAGCAAACCTGCGTCTCCGCATTCGCTCAAAATATTCAGATCCACTGCATCGGGATCCTCAACATACTGATCGCCAAATAGATCCGCATTCGATTCACCGCGAGTCCATCGCTTAAAGTCGTTGAATGACCACCTTCCTTCAATGACCTCAATCATTGAGCAGTCTCACTGCATGAGCTTTCAAGCTGATATCTCCTCAAACAACTAAGTAAAACCTGCATAAATCGGCGCTGATCTATAACATCCTCATCAAAATAGGTAGTCATCCGTCCAAATACACGATCGAAATTGTCATCCTCATTTAAAAAATGGGCGACGGTCTCAGTTAGAGATACCTGTTCTTGAGTGGTATAATCTAAAAACTCCGGTTTCAAAAGAGCATCAAACAACTCAGCAAGCTCTTTATCATTATTCACATCCTTAGAAACTATAACCTTCTCCCTCTCATCACTTCTTGTATTTTCTATATCAAAAACGAATAGCAAATTTTTTATATCCACAATTTTATATTTATTCTTCATCAGTCAAAATCCGTATATGAGGTTTTAACTCGCCCATTTGGCTCAAGAATGACAACTGCCCTTGTTTGCTTTCCATAGTCAAGACCTCCACGTTTGTATCCCTCACCGATAACCTTACCCATATCAATTGGCCGTTTTGATATTTGTAGATTCGTATATCGGAGAATCAGTTGTGCTCTGTAGATAGCATTCAGCTGGTCTCTATGACTCAAGAAGTGTGTTGCAGCAGATGGAGTCATAGGCTGTCCTCTCCTCCTCCCACTATTGTAGGTTTCCACGATTCCTGTGGTTGGGTTTTTGGCTAAGGTCGATCGTTCATACTGAGAATTCAAAGTGGTTTGAGCACCATGCTTTTCCAGAAAATGCTCTCCATTTGTTGGATCTTCCATCTCATGTAACCGCCTATAAGCATTTTCTTCGCCAAGCTCATCAATCCTTGCTCGTCGCTCCTGTGCAGTCATCGCTGGCAGTGGAGGATGTCCGTCGTCAACTATCACGCAACCAACCATGCGCTTCATCGGGCGACGAGGGGGCGCCGGCGACGGGCAATTGGACGTCAACCCCAACGGATCCACCCACCCCGTCGGATTCGGCACATACCGATACTGATTCAACCCACCCGCCAACTTGATGGGATCCGGCGTCAAATACCGTCCCAACCTCGGGTCGTAATACCGATGCCGGTTGTAATGCAGCCCACTTTCCGCGTCGAAATACTGT
>NZ_JALMEY010000021.1:0-94751 GCF_023100615.1 Pseudomonas sp. MWU12-3103b | reverse complement strand
ACGTCGTCGTAGCGGTATTCGGTGACCGCGCCCAGAGGATCCTGCTCGGCGATCAGCCGGCCCTGATCGTCATAAGCCTTGAGGTGCTCACCGCCATCGGCCTCGACCTTGCGCACCAGCCGTGCGCTGTCGTCGTGGACGTAGGTTTCTTCGCTGCCATCGACGTAGTGCACCGCGACGCTGCCGTCATCGGCCCAGACGTAACGGGTGTCCATCTGCGCGAACGACGCCCAGTGCCGCACGCAGCGCGCCGCCTTGCCCGAGCGCTCCCACTCCCAGAAAAAGCTCGCGCCGCCGGTCAGTTGCCGCTGCAGGATGACGTGCTGATCGTCGTAGTCGTAACGCTCGCTGTCACCGACCGCGTTGGTCGCAGCCAACAAACGCTGACGGGCGTCGTAGCAATAACTGACCAGCGTTTGCTCGGTGCGCCAGCCATCAGCCTCAAGCACCTGGTAATCAACCGCGACCAGATGCGCCCGGTCGTAGCGCAACAACAGCGACCGACCCGCGCCATTGTCCAGGCGGAAAACCCGCTGTTGATGATCGCGATGCACCGTCAGACGATTGCCATACGCATCACTGACCGCCACCAGCCGCCCGGCACGAAAGTGATAAAACCGCGCTGTATCCCCGGCCAGCGCGAGGATCAGTTCCTCCGGTTCATCCCCGAGAAAAATCGCCGCCCGCGACAGGCTGTTGTGAATCGCCGGCCGCTCAACGCTGGGCAACGGAAACCGCGTGCGGCGGTTCTCGTGATCGACCCAGACCACCGCCTCGCCATCAAACTCCAGCCGATGCGCCAGCGAATGGCTCCAGCCAAACCCCAGCCCGACATCAACCTCCACCGCGCTGGTGCGGTACAACCGGGTGAACTCGAACGGCAGCAAACCATCGAGCGTGCCATCGGTCAGGGTCAGCAGCTCTTCGCCGGTGACCATCGACACCGGGCAACCGTTGGTGCAGGTCAGCGGCGCGCAATCGGCGCTGTCGCCGTTGGGGTTTTTCGCTTGATCGGGAGCGTTATCGTGGTGCTCGTTTTTCTTCAGGGCGGCATTGCGCTTCGCATCCCAGCGCAATTGCATGCGGCCCTTTTTCACCCCGGCGGCGATACCCCGCGCGGCGACAGTTTTGTACTGGTCGACGTAATGGATGAACGTGTTGACGATGCCGAACATCGCCTTGACCAGGCGTTTCACAACCGAGAGCAACTGGGCGGCGCGATCCGCCAGGCGTAGCGTCAGATAAGCGATGCCTGCGCCAGCTCCGACGAATGTCAACACAACGCCGATCAGCACATCGATCAGCACCTGCACGATCATCATCGACGCCGTTTCTGCGGTTTTGCCGGCGATCTGGCTGGGCGGCAGCATCTCCAGCCAGAGACTCGCCGCACGCAACAGCAAACACAGCGCCGCTTCATCACTGACCAGCAACTGCAGTTTCTGCATGACATCCGGAGCTGATTCCGCGAGATGAATCAGATCAGCCGCGCCGCTTCCCAGCCGCTCGGCAAATGCGCCTGGATCCTTGAGAATCTCCGACAGCATGCCGATGCTGTCCCATACCCCCTCGATCGCCGCCCAGCTCCCGGCGAGCATGCCGTTGCCCGCCGCCGTCGCCACCGACTGCGACCACTGCGGCTTGAACCCCTGCCACTCGCTGCGCAACCAGCCATCCAGCTCGCCGGTCAAGCCGTCGTAGGACTGGAACAGCGCCTCGATCTGCTCCGGGGTAACGTCGCTGTGCACCTGCACGCGATAGAACTTGCCTGGCGTACCGGCGAATGTTCCCCGGCCTTGCGCATCAAGTGCGACGGGGAAAGTTTGGCCATCATCCACCGCCACCACATCCACCACGATGTCGCCCAGCGGAATGTCGTACACCGACTCGAATTTGCTCTCGATCGCCAGCACCCCGCTTTTCGGGCACTGCACGACGCCGGTGGCAAACTCACTGTCGCCCGTGCTGACGGGGGTAACGCGATCACCGAAGCGGATGATCCGCTCCATGCCCATCAGCGACGGCAGGTCCGCCGCGTGGCTGACCTGGTCGGCCGCTTTGCTGAACCAATGCTCAAGCTGCTGGCGATAGAGGCTGAGGGTGTCGGGGAAGCTGTCGAGTTCCTGCTCGATACGGCTGACGGCTTCCATCAGCGCACGCGACGATGCGGGGTGGAATGAAAAACCGGGTCAAACATGAGCGTTCCCTCGCGCAAAAATTAGGCGCGGGGACTTTGCGGGGGATCAATCAGGAAAGAAGTCAGGCGAGTAGGTGTTTGCTGTAGGACTAATCCGCAAAAGGCTGATTACTACAAAACGTATAGCGATAAACGCAAACGTGGCGTGAGGTTTCCCTCACGCCACGTTTATCAAGCGATACAAAATGATTTACCGGGTTTAATCCCGAGCGCTCAATTCTTTGAGTTTGAGCTCGGCCAACGGGTGACCGGCCTTGGCGGCCAACGTCCACCAGCGCGCCGCTTCGGCCGGATCCGGCGCTTTGCTCGGCGTACCGGCCAAGCTGATCACGCCGACCTGATAAGCCGCTTTGCCATCACCGGCGAGCGCCGCCAGACGCAACAGCCGCACCCCCTCTTCGCGGGCACCCAGGCCAACCCCGCGAAACGTCAGAATGTGCCCATAAAAGCTCTGCGCACCGACATCGCCAAGATTGGCCATGCGCGCAAACTGCCCTTCGAGCCAGCGCCAGCCTCTGGGCTGGCGGACAAACCACGACCAGTGAAACAGCCTGCGGGCCAACCAGTAACTGGCCGACGCCTTGAGTCGTAAGAACACTCAGGCCTCCGCCGATTCCGGGTACTCGTATTCGAAAACTCTGACCACTTCCGACGCATGCCAAGAGGCAGCCGCGACGCCATCGGAGGGCCCGGAAAATCGTCCAAGACGCTCGACACATTCAAAGAAACCGGTACGTGGCAAGCGGCTGGCCCCCTGACTGATTACCAGCGAACTGCGCAATGGCTGTTCGGCCTTGGCGTCCAGTGCGGCCAGATGCTCAAGTGCCGCGGTCAGCGTCTGCATCGCCGGCGTCGGCAGTTGCAAACGTTCGAGCAAGGCTCGATAGGTCAACAGATGGCGCTGTCTGCGCGCCTGATCCAGCTCCCCGAGCAATCCGTCCCAATGTTGACGACTGATGCGTACGCTCACGATTCATCCCTCCAACCCGGCACCGTCAGTTCCCAGGCCAGGCTGCGACGAATCGCGGCGTCAGGTTGACGCTCGCCGCTTTCGATCATGGCCAGATAAGACGGGCTGATGCCTACCGTGCGGGCCAGCGCCTCAATGGCGATGCCCTTCCCTTCGCGCAAACTGCGTAGTTGATCCAGACCTGGAAGAATCGGGTCTGGCGTTGCGGCGGCCGGCGCTGGCGCCCGCTGCGGCGGTGTTTCGTTGATGCCTGCTGCTTTCAGTAGAGCCTGATACTGGACCCATGGCAGAACCGCATACTCGGGTTCGCCATCGCGTGCAATTATCTGAATATCCATGACTACCCCGTAGGACAACAACACTTAGCGAGTCGGCACTTTTCCCTAGAAGTGTAATCCTAACAGCGGCCAAGGTCGCGGGGGGTATCTATCTGTCTGCAGGCGAAGTGAATCAGGGCTTTTTCGGGCCCTGAAGCTGAAGTTGCTCGGGGGTATCAGGCAGGCGCTCGACCACCGCAAGTTTTTCCGGCTGCTGGCGGTTGCGCCAGAGCCGAAAAGCATTGAGCTCATCGTCGAGGGTTTTCATCAGCCAGGCCAGAACGGCGATGTCATCGAGCATGCCGAACACCGGGATGAAATCCGGGATCGCATCCACCGGACTGAGGAAGTACATCAGCCCCGCTACCACCGAAACCATGGCTTTCGGGCTGATGGCCCGATAGTCGCCACGCCAGTAGGCCAGGCACAGTGCCTGGAGCAGACGCAGATCATCCTTGAGTTTGCCAAGGCGATTGCCTTGCGCGGCACCTTTGCTCGCCACCGCGAACAACAGGGTCGGCAGACGCCCACGCGCCAGCAATCGACCGGCGAGGGGCAGAAATCGGGCGAAATTCCACGGCGCTTTCATCTATTTCTCCCGTTGAAATGTTATCCACACAAATTGTGGATAACCTTGTGAACAGAGCTGCATTTCAGCGCTGAAAGCCCCGTTTTATAAGGGCCGCGCTCAGATCGGGCGTTTTTTACTCACATAAAAAACCCCAATATTTCATTGACTTGGCGGCTCAGGGCGTCTAGCGCTGGCAGCCTCAATCTCTAGGACTGCTGTAAGCGCCATCCGTTCGCTCTGTTTACCGCCAGCATCGTCCAGATGCAACAACGCCCCGCATAAGCGAGGCGTTGTCTTCGAAGCTACAGCCGATTACTTGGCGGCGGCGTCTTCTTTGGCTGGATCCTTGATGGCCAGCAGTTCCAGGTCGAAGACCAGAACCGAGTTGGCCGGGATTGCCGGGCTTGGCGATTGCGCGCCGTAAGCCAGATCGCTAGGGATGTACAGTTTGTACTTCTCGCCAACGTGCATCAGTTGCAGACCTTCAACCCAACCCGGGATCACACCGCTGACCGGCAGATCGATCGGGCTGCCACGTTCAACAGAGCTGTCGAACACGGTGCCGTTGGTCAGCTTGCCGGTGTAGTGAACGGTCACTACGTCGGTAGGCTTAGGCTGTGGGCCGTCGGCTTTCTTGACCACTTCGTACTGCAGACCGGAAGCGGTGGTGGTGACACCAGGCTTCTTGCCGTTTTCTTCGAGGAATTTCTTGCCGGCGGCTGCCGACTCTTCGCTCATCTTGGCCATGCGCTCTTCAGCACGCTTTTGCAGCGCGGCGAAGGCTTCGACCAGTTCTTCGTCTTTCAGCTTCTGTTCTTTCTTGCCGACGGCATCTTCGATGCCCTGGGCTACCGCTTTGGAGTCCAGATCATCCATGCCTTCCTGAGCAAGGCTCTTGCCCATGTTCAGGCCGATACCGTAGGAAGCTTTTTGCGCCGGGGTTTTCAGCTCTACGCTGGTCTGCGAATCACAACCCGCGAGGACCAGGCTAACCAGGGCTACCGCCGCCGCCAACCGATGCTGTTTCATGCTATTTCCTTGTTCATGCGCCGAAAGGGCAATCGAGTAAAGCCGCGAGCTTATCAGGCCGCCACGACCAATGGCTACCGGCATGAGAGCAGGAAATGTCCGATAAGTTCAGGGATTAAAACGCATTCGGGCCAAGGGACGATGAAGCTTCTGTCATCTGGAGCTGACAAGGGCTGATGAGACTTCCTACGACAGTTGGCGTAATGGCCACTTGCCGCACCTGCAACAGCTGAGGCATAACAAGGCAACAACTCGACAAGGATGTTTATCTTGCGCCTCTTATACCGTGTGCTGGCACTGATCATTGTGCTGCTGGGCCTGGCTCTGGCAGTGATTCTGTACTACGTCGCCAACCCGAAACTGCCCTTCTATACCCCCGCCCAACAGGTGCATTACCTGCAGCAGTGGAGCGAGGAGGAACGCCAGACCTACTACTTCACGCCGCAGGGCACACAGGTCAAAGGCCTGCGCTATGAATGGTTCGAGGCGCTGGAACTGCCCTTCTCTCAGCAGCGTTTCGCGTCCCCGGAATACCTCGCACGCTTCGGTTTTCTGGTTGATCCACAGCAGAAAGCCACGTCGAACAACCCCGGCAATCTGCCGGTCGGCTTCGCCCGCCACGCGAATCCCGGTGGCAGCGAGCAATATCTCGATATCACCTGCGCTGCTTGCCACACTGGCGAATTGCGCTTCAAAGGCCAGGCCGTGCGAATAGACGGTGGTTCGGCGCAACATGTCTTGCCTTCCAGCGTTCCGACATTGCGCGGCGGCAGTTTCGGACAGGCATTGGTCGCCAGTCTGACCTCGACTTACTACAACCCATGGAAGTTCGAGCGTTTCGCCAAAAATGTTCTGGGCGATGACTACGAGACACGCCACGAGCAACTGCGCAAAGACTTCAAGCAATCGCTGAACATCTTCCTCAAAGTCGCCTGGAACGACACGCATCGCGGCCTCTACCCTACCGAAGAAGGCCCGGGCCGCACCGACGCATTCGGCCGCATCGCCAACGCCACCTTCGGCGACGCGATCTCCCCCGCTAACTACCGCGTGGCCAACGCACCGGTGGACTACCCGCAACTGTGGGACATGTGGACGTTCGACTGGGTGCAGTGGAACGGCTCGGCGCAGCAACCGATGGCGCGCAATATCGGTGAGGCGCTGGGGGTCGGCGCCACGCTGAATTTCTTCGACAGCAACGGTCAGCCACTGCAGGGCGCTGCGCGTTATGCCTCCAGTGTGCGCGTGCGCGATCTGCACCAAATCGAAGAAACCCTGCAACGCCTGCAACCACCGGCCTGGCCGGAGGATGTCCTGGGCGCCATCGACAAACCGCTGGCCGCCAAGGGCCGCGCGCTGTTTGCCGAGAACTGCGCCGGTTGCCACGCGCCGCGTAAGACTCAGGAGGGCGAGCGCTGGGTGCAGCATTTGCACATGCTGTCGGTGGAGGTGATCGGCACCGATCCGAATGCAGCGACCAACATTGCCAACCACCGTTTCGACCTGACGCCGCTGCAATGGGACCTGAAGGAGTTGGAGCAGATGGATGTGAAGTTGCATCCGACGCCCTCCGAACCACTGGATCTGAGCCAGCTATCGGTGGCCAAGGGCCTGGCCTACGTCACCGCGTTCGTCGAGAACCGCGCCTATCGCGAGGCCGGCGTCACCCCGCAGGAAAAACCCCAACTCGACGGCTTCGGACTGCCGATCGGCGTACGCGAAAAGGTCGCCTACAAGGCCAGGCCGTTGGCCGGCATCTGGGCCACTGCGCCGTTTCTGCACAACGGTTCAGTACCGAGCCTTTATCAACTGCTGTCACCGCAGGATGAGCGCGCCACGACGTTTTATAAAGGTTCGTTCGAATATGACCCGCGCCATCTGGGCTATCGCACCGAAGCCTTTACTAATGGCTTTCTGTTCGACACGCGGATTAGCGGCAACCACAACAGCGGTCATGAATTCCGCGCCGGCGAGCGCGGCAGTGGGGTCATCGGCCGACTGCTGCAACCAGAGGAGCGCTGGGCCTTGCTGGAATACCTGAAAGTACTGGGCGGGCCGTTGGAGGCGCAATTGCCATGAGGATCGACCCGTATAAAAGACCGTCGATGTTCGCCCGCGTCTGGATGTGGCTGGGGCGTCTGCTGGGCAAAACCCTGCTGGCATTGCTGATTATCGGCCTGCTGGGCTGGGCCATCGCGAGCGCATGGTTCGTCTGGCAACACAGAGGCCCGGTATCAGCGCAGGAACAGGTTCCCGCCGGTGAAGCGGCGATGACCCAGGACGTGATCCAGACCGCCGTACGCATCGTCGATCAACACCGTGAAGGCACCCGTTATCTGCGCGACGCGCATGCCAAGGCCCATGGTTGCGTGAAAGCCGAAGTGACGGTGCTGCCGGAACTGACACCGGCGCTGCGCCAAGGTGTTTTCACCGAACCAGGCAAAACCTGGCAGGCGATGATTCGCCTGTCCAATGGCAACGCCTACCCGCAGTTCGACAGCATCCGCGATGCCCGGGGCATGGCAATCAAACTGCTCGATGTGCCCGGCAAACCATTGCTGGGCGACCGTCAGCAGCGCCACGAGCAAGACTTCGTGATGTTCAGCCACCCGAACTTCTTTGTCAGCGATGTCGCCGAGTATCGTCAGAATGTGGCGGCTCAGGCTGATGGCAAAAAGATCATGGCGTTCTTTCCTGGCTGGGATCCGCGCAACTGGCAGATCCGCCACTTGTTCATCGCCTTGGCGACCCTGGCGCCGCCACCGAACAGCCCGACGGCGACCACGTACTTTTCGGTATCGCCCTACAAATTCGGGGAGGCAAATGTGAAGTTTCGAGTCGCGCCGGATCCGGACAATTGCCCGGCGTATGCCCTGCCCCCGCAAAACCACGACCTGCCGAATTTCCTGCGCAGCGCCTTGAACCAGCAACTGTCGACGGATCGGGTGCCAGCGTGTTTTGTGCTGCAGATCCAGCGTCAGGATGCGAACAGGTACATGCCAATCGAGGACACCAGCATCGAATGGCGCGAGCAGGATTCACCGTTCGAAAGTGTGGCGCGAATCACCCTGCCTGCGCAGGACTTCGACACACCGGCATTGAATCTGGCGTGTGACAACCTGTCGTTCAATCCGTGGTTTGGTATCGAAGCGCATCGGCCAATTGGCGGGATCAACCGCTTGCGCAAAGCGGTGTATGAGGCGGTGAGCGATTATCGGCACAGTCGCAATGCCGAACAGTGAGAAGACGAGGAGATGATTTGTGGTGAGGGGATTTATCCCCGATGGGATGCGAAGCAGCCCCAGCTTCAAGACTTTCGGCCTGCTGCGCAGGCCATCGGGGATAAATCCCCTCGCCACACAGGCATTGCAGAAATTCGCAAATCACAGACAGCAAAAAGCCCGCACTAGGCGGGCTTTCTGTGGTGACCTGGCGTTCAGTGGGTCCAGGTGACCGAATATGGCGCAGCGGACGGGACTCGAACCCGCGACCCCCGGCGTGACAGGCCGGTATTCTAACCGACTGAACTACCGCTGCGCGAAACGCTTGAAACGAATGGTGGGTGATGACGGGATCGAACCGCCGACATTCTGCTTGTAAGGCAGACGCTCTCCCAGCTGAGCTAATCACCCTTCGCTTCGTTACGGGGCGCATTATGCCACAAGTTTTCGTAATGTGTTGATTTAATTGAAGTTTTTTTCAAAAAAATCCGAAAACCGGTGAAACGACACAAACCCGATGGAACAAGGTACAAACTTGAGACAGAAAAAAACCCGCTTCAGCGGGTTTTTCCGTGGTGACCTGGCGTTCAGTGGTCCAGGTTACCGAATATGGCGCAGCGGACGGGACTCGAACCCGCGACCCCCGGCGTGACAGGCCGGTATTCTAACCGACTGAACTACCGCTGCGCTAAACACTTGAAACGAATGGTGGGTGATGACGGGATCGAACCGCCGACATTCTGCTTGTAAGGCAGACGCTCTCCCAGCTGAGCTAATCACCCTTCGCTTCGGTGTGGCGCGCATTCTACGGAGCGACCCAACCTCTGGCAAGCACTTTTTTAATTAATTTTCTCAGGCCTTCCAAAGGCTTAGAGAAGGGTTGGCCTATGACCCGGCGAAGACAATAATGCCCCCCTTTGTATAAAGGAGAGACTCACCCCATGTGGTTCAAAAACCTGCTTATCTATCGCCTGACCCAAGACCTGCCTGTCGATGCCGAGGCGCTGGAAACTGCACTGGCCACCAAACTGGCGCGTCCATGTGCAAGCCAGGAGTTGACCACCTACGGTTTCGTCGCGCCATTCGGCAAAGGCGAAGATGCGCCACTGGTGCACGTCAGCGGTGACTTCCTGCTGATCGCTGCGCGTAAAGAAGAACGCATTCTGCCGGGCAGCGTCGTGCGCGACGCGGTCAAGGAAAAGGTCGAAGAGATCGAAGCCGAGCAGATGCGCAAGGTCTACAAGAAGGAGCGCGATCAGATCAAGGATGAAATCATCCAGGCGTTCCTGCCGCGCGCCTTTATCCGTCGTTCGTCGACCTTCGCTGCCATCGCGCCGAAACAGGGCCTGATCCTGGTCAACTCGGCCAGCCCGAAACGCGCCGAAGACCTGCTCTCCACAATGCGTGAAGTGCTGGGCACCCTGCCCGTGCGTCCGCTGACCGTGAAAACCGCGCCGACCGCCGTGATGACCGAGTGGGTCACCACCCAGCAAGCGGCCCCGGACTTCTTCGTTCTGGACGAGTGCGAGCTGCGCGACACCCACGAAGACGGCGGCATCGTGCGTTGCAAGCGTCAGGACCTGACCAGCGAAGAAATCCAGCTGCACTTGAGCACCGGTAAAGTCGTGACTCAGTTGTCGCTGGCCTGGCAGGACAAACTGTCGTTCATGCTCGATGACAAGATGACCGTCAAACGCCTGAAGTTCGAAGACCTGCTGCAGGATCAGGCGGAACAGGACGGTGGCGACGAGGCCCTAGGCCAACTGGACGCCAGCTTCACCCTGATGATGCTGACCTTCGGCGACTTCCTGCCGGCGCTGGTGGAAGCGTTGGGCGGTGAAGAGACTCCGCAGGGGATCTAAAACCCTTGTGAAATCCCAATGTGGGAGCGGGCTTGCTCGCGAAAGCGGTGTGTCATTCAACATTAACTTGGCTGACCCGCCGCTTTCGCGAGCAAGCCCGCTCCCACAATTGGTTTTGTGGTGTAACTAATAATAAGGAACAGGCCATGCGCGCACTGGCTGCACTGAGCCGCTTTGTCGGCAACACTTTCGCTTACTGGGTTCTGATTTTCGCGGTGATCGCGTTCCTGCAACCGGCGTGGTTTCTCGGTCTCAAGGGCGCGATCGTGCCTCTGCTGGGACTGGTGATGTTCGGCATGGGCCTGACCCTCAAACTCGATGACTTCGCTGCCGTCGCCCGCCATCCGTGGCGCGTGGCTTTGGGCGTGGTCGCACATTTCGTGATCATGCCCGGTGTGGCGTGGTTGCTCTGCCAGATCTTCCACCTGCCGCCGGAAATCGCGGTCGGGGTGATTCTGGTCGGCTGCTGCCCAAGCGGCACCTCTTCCAACGTCATGACCTGGCTGGCCCGCGGCGATCTGGCACTGTCGGTGGCGATTGCCGCCGTCACCACCCTCCTCGCTCCGCTGCTGACCCCGGCGCTGATCTGGCTGCTGGCTTCGGCGTGGTTGCCGGTTTCGTTCATGGAGTTGTTCTGGTCGATCCTGCAAGTGGTGCTGCTGCCAATCGTGCTCGGCGTGGTTGCGCAACGGCTGCTCGGCGACAGGGTGCGCCACGCGGTGGACGTGTTGCCGCTGGTGTCGGTGGTCAGCATCGTGATCATCGTCACCGCCGTGGTGGCCGCCAGTCAGGCGAAAATCGCCGAATCCGGTCTGCTGATCATGGCCGTGGTGATGCTGCACAACAGCTTCGGCTACTTGCTGGGTTACTTCACCGGACGCCTGTTCAAGTTGCCACTGGCGCAGCGCAAGTCGCTGGCGCTGGAAGTCGGCATGCAGAACTCGGGGTTGGGCGCGGCCTTGGCCAGCGCGCACTTTTCGCCGCTGGCGGCGGTGCCGAGCGCGTTGTTCAGCGTCTGGCACAACATTTCCGGGGCGTTGCTCTCGACGTACTTCCGGCGCATGAGCGAGAAAGAAGACCGTGAGGCGCTAGCGCAGCAGCCAGCCGACTGACCGGCAAACTTGATCCCCGGATTAATGCTCGGCAGACTGTTGCGCTACGCGGGGACGACCCTGCGGCTCGATCGAGTTATCAATCTGGGGACGGCCCCGTCAATCGATGGAGGTCTCTCATGTCCTGGATCATTCTGTTTTTCGCCGGCCTGTTCGAAGTCGGCTGGGCCGTCGGCCTGAAATACACCGACGGCTTCACCCGCCCACTCCCCACCGTCCTGACCGTTGCGGCCATGGCCATCAGCCTTGGCCTGCTGGGTCTGGCAATGAAGGAATTGCCGCTGGGTACGGCTTATGCAATCTGGACCGGCGTCGGTGCCGTGGGCACGGTGATTGCCGGGATCATTCTGTTTGGCGAGTCGATGGCATTGATTCGGCTGGCCAGTGTGGCGTTGATCATTACCGGGTTGATTGGTCTCAAGGTCAGCGCCTAGGCCACTATCGCTTTCGCGAGCAAGCCCGCTCCCACATTCAACCTCGTTCTGTCAGAGGAATACGGTCAACTGTGGGAGCGGGCTTGCTCGCGAAGGGTTCCTTGAAGTCAGCGACTATCTGACTGCCCCACGCAACGCCCCCACCATCCCCTGCAATTTCGCCGGCTGCGCCGCCTCAACCTCGACCGCCGAACCCGCCACCAACGTCACCCGCGACCACAACCGCTTGAACAGCCCCTTGTTCGGATCGCGGCTGAAGAAACTCCCCCACAACCCTTGCAACGCCAGCGGAATCACCGGCACCGGGGTTTCTTCGAGAATCCGCGTCAGGCCGCCCTTGAACTCGTTGATCTCACCATCGGTAGTCAACTTGCCTTCGGGGAAGATGCACACCAGCTCACCGTCCTTCAGATACTGGGCAATCCGGGTGAAGGCTTTTTCGTAGATCTGGATGTCTTCGTTGCGTCCGGCAATCGGAATCGTCCCCGCCGTGCGGAAGATAAAGTTCAGCACCGGCAGGTTGTAGATTTTGTAGTACATGACAAAGCGAATCGGCCGACGCACCGCACCGCCAATCAGTAGCGCATCGACGAACGACACGTGGTTGCACACCAACAGCGCCGCGCCCTCGTCCGGGATCGCCTCGAGGTTGCGGTGCTCGACGCGGTACATGGAATGGCTGAGCAGCCAGATCATGAAACGCATGCTGAACTCGGGGACGATCTTGAAGATGTAGGCGTTGACGCCGATGTTCAGCAGCGACACCACCAGGAACAATTGCGGAATCGACAGTTTGACCACACTCAGCAACACGATCGAAACGATCGCCGAGACCACCATAAACAGTGCGTTGAGAATGTTGTTGGCGGCAATCACCCGCGCCCGCTCGTTCTCGGCGGTGCGCGACTGGATCAACGCGTACAGCGGCACGATATAGAAACCGCCAAAAATGCCGAGGCCGAGAATGTCGACCAGCACCGCCCAGGTATGCGCAAAGCCCAGCACTTCAGTCCAGCTGTGGCCGGTGACGCTCTCCGGGATTCCGCCGGAATGCCACCACAGCAACAGGCCAAACACAGTCAGACCGAACGAGCCGAACGGCACCAGACCGATCTCGACCTTACGCCCGGAGAGCTTCTCGCAAAGCATCGAACCCAGCGCAATCCCCACCGAGAACACGGTAAGAATCAGCGTGACCACGGTTTCATCGCCGTGCATCCATTCCTTGGCGTAGGCCGGGATCTGCGTCAAGTAAATCGCCCCGACAAACCAGAACCACGAGTTGCCGACAATCGAACGCGACACCGCAGGCGTCTGGCCCAGACCGAGTTTCAGCGTGGCCCAGGACTGGCTGAAGATGTTCCAGTTCAGACGCATTTCCGGCGAGGCCGCCGCCGCGCGCGGAATGCTGCGACTGGCGAGATATCCCAGCACCGCAATCCCGACAATCGCGGTCGACACCAGTGGCGCGTAATGGGTCGAGGACATGATGATCCCGGCGCCGATGGTCCCGGCAAGAATCGCCAGGAACGTGCCCATCTCCACCAGACCGTTGCCGCCGACCAGCTCATCCTCGCGCAACGCCTGCGGCAGGATCGAATACTTCACCGGCCCGAACAGCGCCGAATGCGTGCCCATGGCGAACAGCGCCACCAGCATCAGCGACAGGTGATCGAACAGGAAACCGATCGATCCTACGGCCATGATCGCGATTTCCGCGAGTTTGATCAGACGGATCAGCGCGTCCTTGGCGAATTTTTCCCCGAACTGCCCGGCCAACGCCGAAAACAGAAAGAACGGCAGGATAAACAGCAGCGCGCACAGGTTGACCCAGATCGAACGGTCACCTTCGATGGTCAGCCGATACAGAATGGCGAGGATCAGCGATTGCTTGAACACGTTGTCGTTGAACGCGCCCAGCGACTGCGTGATGAAAAACGGCAGAAAGCGCCGAGTGCGAAGCAGGTTGAACTGTGAGGGGTGACTCATCTTCCGTGTTTCCCTGAGGTCGGTAGAGAATGGCCTGGATCTGCTTATTGGAATCTCGATCGGCGATCCAGGCCACACCTTACCTAAACTTTTCAGGTTATTTCTTCAACCCTGCAATACAAGGTGAGACAAACAGCTCACCGCGCCACGCGCCTTGCACGGTGCGTTTACCGACGATCAGCCACATCACCGCCAGCAGGCTCACCAGCATGCAGCCGACCACGCTGAAAAAACCCAGGTTCAGCGTGCTGGCGAGCTTGAGGGTCGCCAGCGAATACACGCCCAGCGGGAAGGTAAAACCCCACCAGCCGAGGTTGAACGGGATGCCGTCACGCAGGTAACGCGCGGTGATCAGCAGTGCCATCAACATCCACCACAAGCCGAAGCCCCACAGGGTGATACCGGCGACCAGCCCCACGCCTGCAGCGATTTCACCGATGCCCGGCAGCCCGTTGGCGGCGAAGATCGCTGGTGCATCAGCACCCAGCAGCAACATGCCCAACGCACCAGTGCCGATCGGACCGAGGGCCAACCAGCTTGAGGCGGCCATGTTTTCGTGAGGCAGTTTATGCAGGGCCATGCGCAGCAAAAGGATAGTCAGAATGCTGAACGCCACCGGCAGGGAAAAAGCCCAGAGCACGTAGCTGGTGGTCAGCACCACCAGTTGTGCATGGGCATCAGCCAGATGCGGAGCGAGCAAGCCGCCACTGGCCGCCGCCACCTCCGCCGCCACCACCGGCAACAGCCAGACAGCAGTCATCTGGTCGATGCTGTGTTCCTGGCGGGTAAACATCATGTAGGGGATCAACACACCGCAGGCCAGCGACATCGCCACGTCGAGCCACCACAGCACTTCGGCCAAATGAATCACGCCTTCGCCCCAGCGTGGCAGGCCGAACAGCAGAAAGCCGTTAATGATGGTCGCCAGGCCCATGGGGATGGTGCCGAAGAACATCGAAACAGTGGAATGGCCGAAGATCCGCCGCGCTTCATCGAAGAATAGAATCCAGCGTGCGGCATAGGCGAAGGTAAACAGACTGAACAAGAGAATGTTGAACAGCCACAAACCTTCGGCCACCGCGTGCAACCCGGGGATCGCCACCGGCAATTGCGCCAGCGCCAGGGCCAGCACGCCGGTGCCCATGGTCGCGGCGAACCAGTTCGGGGTGAATTGACGGATCACTTCACGCGGATGCTGAAGCTGACTGAACGGCTTGATGCCGAGTTTGGCGGTGTTGGGGCAAGTCATCATGAACTCCTTTCCTCAGGTGAGGTTGAGCTCATCGTAGAACCGAATCGAATATCTATATAACGGGTAATTTCTCTATCTGTTATCTACTTTACAGATAAGGAGTCAGACACTGCCTTCGCTTTCAATTACCAGAATCCGCGCCACCCCCTGCGGATGCGCAACGTGCTCAGTGCCGACTGAGGCGTAGAAGATGTCCCCGACCTCAAGCAGCGCCTGCTTTTCTTCACCCTGTTCGCGATAGCGCATCTGCACCTGACCATCAAGCACCACGAACACTTCCTCACCATCGTTGACGTGCCATTTGTACGGCTGATCAGTCCAGTGCAGGCGCGTGGTGATGCCGTTCATGTTGGCAATGTCCAGCGCACCCCAGGCACGCTCGGCGGTGAACGACTTGCTGCGGATAATCTTCATCTGTCGATCCGTGAAAAGAAGGCCGGACAAAGGTAACTGAAACCATCACGTTTATGGAGTGCTGCAAGCCTTCACTGCTTGCGGGCGCAGGCTGAGCAACAGCGCGGCGACGGCCAGGACGATCAATCCGGCGCCGTAGCCGTCGGTGGTCGCCAGCAACCCATAGGCTCGGGTCAAATGCCCAGCCAGCAACGCCGGCAAGCAGAACGCCAGATAACTCAGCGCGTAGTACGCCGACATCAAACCGGCCCGTTCATGCGGTAGGGCCAACGGCACCAGGCTGCGCACCGCGCCGAGGAAACCCGAGCCAAAGCCGCAACCGGCGACCAGTGTGCCGAGGAAAAACAGCGCCAGACTGGCGCTGTGCACGCCGAGCAAAATCAGCAGCACGCCGATAGGCAGCAGACTGGCGCCGATTTGCAGGGCTTTGCCGGCGGGACGATTGCGCAAAGTGAAGATCATCAAGGCTCCGGTCACGGTCAGCGCCGAGACAGTCGCGCCGCCGATCAGGTTCGACGTCGAGCCGGTGGCGGTGCGCACCAGCGACGGTGCCAGCGAGGCAAAAAAACCGCCGAGGGCCCAGGTTGCGGTGTTCAGCGGCAGCACCCGCCACAAGGTCGAACGCGCCTGAACCGGCACATGCAGGGTCGGCCGCAGCGAAGCCCAGGCCCCGGCTTGCGGGGTGACGCTTTCCGGCAGACGCCAGACGTACACCGCCTGCAACACAAACAGCGCCAGCAGCAGCCAGTAGGTCAATTGCAACGGCGCGGGTGCGAACTCGGCCAGCAAACCACAGCCCATGCTGCCCAGCGCCATACCAAGCAACGGTGCGACGCTGTTGATCAATGGCCCTTGTTGGCGATCGGTGTCGAGCAGTGTGGCGCTCAAAACGGCGGTGGCCATGCCGGTGGCGAAACCTTGCAGCACGCGGGCGCTGATCAGCCAGGCAACACTGTCGGCGCTGATAAACAGCACCATCGCCAGCGCATTGAGCAGCACGGCAGTGAAAATCACTGGTTTGCGCCCCAGATGATCGGACAGCGAACCGACCGTCAACAGCGCCGCCAGCAGACTCAGGGCATACACGCCGAAAATCAGGGTCAGCACCGCTGCCGAGAAGTGCAGTTGATCCTGATACAGGTGATACAACGGCGTCGGCGCCGTGGAAGCGGCGAGAAAACTGAGTAAGGTGATCGCCAGAAAAATCAGGCTGCCACGGTTGGAAGCAAGGCTGGTCATGGGCACACTCCGCAAAAGCTAATTTTTTGCTTTTGCGGAGTGTGCTCCCGGCTTTGGCTTAAAGCAAATTCTTTGTGTTAAGGTCTGGCGCATGGCTATTAAAGAAGGTTTACGCCCCGGTGGCCGCAGTGCCCGGGTGCAAGAGTCGATTCATTCGGCAGTCCGCGCACTTCTGCAAGAACAGGAGCGCAGCACCGTGACCGTGCCGCAAATTGCGGCGCGCGCGGGAGTGACGCCGTCGACGATCTATCGGCGATGGGGTGATTTGGCGGCGTTGCTCGCAGACGTCGCCCTCGCCCGCATGCGCCCTGACAGCGAACCGGCGGTGACCGGTGACCTGCGCGGTGATATCCGCGCCTGGGCCGAGCAATATCTGGACGAAATGAGTTCGGAGCCGGGGCGCAACATGATGCGCGACGTGCAGGCCAGCGCCACGCCGGGGTACTGCGTGACGATTCTTGGCGCGCAGTTGCAGACCATCATCGAGCGTCACACTGACGAGCCGGCGCCGAGCGTTGATCATCTGATCAATCTGGTGGTGGCGCCGGTGGTGTTCCGGATTCTGTTTTCGGCGGCGGCGCTGGAGGTGGATGAGCTGCATCGGTTGATCGATATCGCACTGCGACAGGACTGACGCCTTCGCGAGCAGGCTCACTCCTACAATTGGAATGCGTTCCACCTGTAGGAGTGAGCCTGCTCGCGATGGGGCCTGACGAGTCACCATAAAACCACCCGGTTTCAAACCTGCGACACCCCGCCACGCCACGACCTTGGTCGACACTGACTAACCGCCATACTCATGCGAGACTGTCCGCCCGGGCAGGACTGCCGGGGAGTCTTTTGTCGGGAGTGTTGCATGTCGTTGTCCACCGGGCTGATCGCCGCCGTCGCCCTGGCCTATATGGCCATCATGTTCGCCATCGCCTTCTACGGCGACCGTCGCAGCACGCCGTTGCCGCCCCGGATGCGCGCGTGGGTGTACAGCCTGTCACTGGCGGTTTATTGCACCAGTTGGACGTTCTTCGGCGCGGTTGGTCAGGCGGCGGAACAGCTGTGGTCATTCCTGCCGATCTACCTCGGGCCGATCCTGTTGCTGCTGGGCGCGCCGTGGGTCCTGCAGAAAATGGTGATGATCAGCAAGCAGGAGAACATCACCTCGATTGCCGACTTCATCGCCGCGCGCTACGGCAAATCTCAATCGCTGGCGGTGGTGGTGGCGCTGATCTGTCTGGTTGGCGTCCTGCCCTATATCGCTCTGCAACTCAAAGGCATCGTCCTTGGCGTGAATCTGCTGATCGGCGCCGGGGCCGACGCCATGGGCACCCGCGCCCAGGACACCGCGCTGATCGTCTCGCTGGTGCTGGCGCTGTTCACCATCGTCTTCGGTACGCGCAACCTCGATGCCACCGAGCACCACCGCGGCATGGTACTGGCGATTGCGTTTGAATCGCTGGTCAAGCTGTTCGCCTTTCTTGCCGTTGGCGCGTTCGTGACCTACGGGCTGTACGACGGTTTTGACGACCTGTTCAATCAGGCGATGCTCGCGCCGCGCCTCGAGGAATACTGGAAGGAAACGATTAACTGGCCATCGATGGTGGTGCAGACCGGGGTGGCGATGATGGCGATCATTTGCCTGCCGCGGCAGTTTCACGTCACGGTGGTGGAGAACATCGACCCGCAGGACCTGCGTCTGGCCAAGTGGGTGTTCCCGGCGTATCTGGCGCTGGCCGCGCTGTTCGTGGTGCCGATCGCCCTCGCCGGACAGATGATGCTGCCGAGTCACGTGTTGCCCGACTCGTTCGTGATCAGCCTGCCGCTGGCCCAGGCCCATCCGGCCCTGGCGTTGCTGGCGTTCATCGGCGGCGCGTCGGCCGCCACCGGCATGGTGATCGTGGCCAGCGTAGCGCTGTCGACCATGGTCTCCAACGACATGCTTTTGCCGTGGTTGCTGCGCCGTAACAACGCCGAGCGCCCGTTCGAAGTGTTCCGCCAGTGGATGCTTTCGGTGCGCCGCGTGAGCATCGTGCTGATTCTGTTGCTGGCCTACGTCAGTTACCGCTTGCTCGGCTCCACCGCGAGCCTGGCGACCATCGGCCAGATCGCCTTCGCCGCCGTCACCCAACTGGCCCCGGCGATGCTCGGCGCGCTGTACTGGAAGCAGGCCAACCGTCGCGGGGTTTTCGCCGGTCTGGCCGCCGGTACGTTCCTCTGGTTCTACACGCTGATCCTGCCGATTGCCGCCCACAGTCTCGGCTGGTCGCTGAGCACGTTCCCGGGCCTGGCGTGGCTGCACAGCAACCCGCTGAACCTGCCGATCACTCCGCTGACCCAAGGTGTGGTGCTGTCGCTGGCGGGCAATTTCACGTTGTTCGCCTGGGTTTCGGTGCTGTCGCGTACGCGAGTCTCGGAACACTGGCAGGCCGGGCGCTTCATCGGTCAGGAAATCAGCGCGCGGCCGAGTGCGCGTTCGATGCTCGCAGTGCAGATCGACGATTTGCTGCAACTGGCGGCGCGCTTTGTCGGTGAGGAACGCGCGCGGCAGAGCTTCATTCGTTTCGCCTACCGCCAGGGCAAGGGCTTCAATCCTAACCAGAATGCCGATGGCGAATGGATCGCCCACACCGAACGTCTGCTGGCCGGTGTGCTCGGCGCTTCGTCGACGCGCGCGGTAGTAAAAGCCGCGATTGAAGGTCGGGAAATGCAGTTGGAGGACGTCGTCCGGATCGCTGACGAAGCCTCGGAAGTGCTGCAGTTCAACCGCGCCCTGCTGCAAGGCGCGATCGAGAACATCACCCAGGGCATCAGCGTGGTCGACCAGTCGCTGAAGCTGGTGGCCTGGAACCGCCGCTATCTGGAGTTGTTCAACTACCCGGACGGTTTGATCAGCGTCGGCCGACCGATTGCCGACATCATTCGCTACAACGCCGAACGTGGCCTGTGCGGCCCCGGCGAAGCGGAAGTCCACGTCGCCCGGCGCCTGCACTGGATGCGTCAGGGCCGTGCGCACACGTCCGAACGCCTGTTCCCCAATGGCCGGGTGATCGAGCTGATCGGCAACCCGATGCCCGGCGGCGGTTTCGTCATGAGTTTCACCGACATCACCGCGTTCCGCGAAGCCGAGCAGGCGCTGACTGAGGCCAACGAAGGTCTGGAGCAACGGGTCAGCGAGCGCACGCAGGAGTTGTCACAGCTCAACGTCGCGCTGACCGAAGCCAAGGGCCATGCCGAGGCCGCGAATCAGTCGAAAACCCGTTTCCTCGCCGCCGTCAGCCATGACTTGATGCAGCCGTTGAACGCCGCGCGCCTGTTCTCTGCCGCCCTCTCCCATCAGGACGACGGCTTGAGCAGCGAGGCGCAGAAACTGGTGCAACACCTCGACAGTTCGCTGCGTTCGGCAGAAGACCTGATCAGCGACCTGCTGGATATTTCCCGCCTGGAAAACGGCAAGATCAACCCGGATCGCAAGTCGTTCGCGCTCAATGAGCTGTTCGATACGCTCGGCGCCGAATTCAAGGCGCTGGCCCAGGAACAAGGCCTGAAGTTCCGTGTGCGCGGCAGCCAGTTGCGCATCGACAGCGACATCAAATTGCTGCGGCGGATTCTGCAGAACTTCCTGACCAACGCTTTCCGCTACGCCAAAGGGCCGGTGTTGCTAGGCGTGCGCCGTCGCGGCAGTGAATTGTGTCTGGAAGTGTGGGATCGCGGGCCGGGGATTCCGGAAGACAAACAACAAGTGATTTTCGAGGAGTTCAAGCGCCTCGACAGCCATCAGACCCGCGCCGAAAAAGGCCTCGGCCTGGGCCTGGCGATTGCCGACGGTTTATGTCGCGTGCTCGGCCATACCCTGCGCGTACGCTCGTGGCCGGGACGCGGCAGCGTGTTCAGCGTCAGCGTGCCATTGGCCCGGACGCAAGCGCTGCCGCAGAACGCCGCGGTGGAGTTGAACGGCAAGCTGCTCAGTGGCGCGCAGGTGCTGTGCATCGACAATGAAGACAGCATTCTGATTGGCATGAACAGCCTGCTGAGCCGTTGGGGCTGTCAGGTGTGGACGGCGCGTAATCGCGAGGAATGCGCGGCGTTGCTGAATGAGGGTGTGCGGCCGCAATTGGCACTGGTCGACTATCACCTCGACCACGGCGATACCGGAACCGAGCTGATGGCGTGGTTGCGCACCACGTTAGGCGAGCCGGTGCCGGGGGTGGTGATCAGCGCCGATGGCCGCCCGGAGACGGTGGCGCAGGTGCATGCGGCGGGGCTGGATTATCTGGCCAAACCGGTGAAACCGGCGGCGTTGCGGGCGTTGCTGAGTCGGTATGTGCCGCTGTAACCGTTTGACTTGAGTGTTGCAGCGCTACCGCTGACGCCTTCGCGAGCAAGCCCGCTCCCACCTTTGGAATGCATTTCACTGTGGGAGCGAGCCTGCTCGCGAAGCTCTTCGGGTTATTCCGGGATTTCGACCAGCCCATCGACATCGGTCATCGCCCGCTCCAGCAGATCCGCCGGCAAACTCTTGCTGGCCCGCGCGCCGAGCAATTTGAGCTGCTCACTGCGGCTGACCAGGTTGCCGCGCCCTTCCGTGAGTTTGTTGCGCGCCGAGCTGTAGGCCTTGTCCAGCTGTTGCAGGCGATTGCCGACTTCGTCCAGATCCTGAATGAACAGCACGAATTTGTCGTACAGCCAGCCGGCACGCTCGGCGATTTCCCGCGCGTTCTGGCTTTGCCGCTCCTGCTTCCACAGGCTATCGATCACCCGTAACGTCGCCAGCAACGTGGTCGGGCTGACGATCACGATGTTGCGGTCGAACGCTTCCTGGAACAACGCCGGCTCGGCTTGCAGGGCGGCGGAAAATGCCGCTTCGATCGGCACGAACAGCAAGACGAAATCGAGGCTGTGCAGGCCTTCCAGACGCTTGTAATCCTTGCCGGCGAGGCCCTTGACGTGGCTGCGCAGAGACAGCACGTGCTGCTTGATCGCGACCTGGCCGAGGGTGTCATCTTCGGCGGCAACGTACTGCTGATAGGCAGTGAGGCTGACCTTGGAGTCGACCACCACCTGCTTGTCGCCCGGCAGGTAAATGATCACATCCGGCTGGAAGCGCTCGCCGTCCGGCCCCTTGAGGTTGACCTGAGTCTGGTACTCGCGACCCTTCTCCAGACCCGCGTGTTCCAGCACCCGCTCAAGAATCAGCTCACCCCAGTTGCCTTGGGTCTTCTGGCCTTTGAGGGCGCGGGTCAGGTTGGTCGCTTCGTCGCTCAGGCGCAGATTCAGCGCTTGCAGACGCTCCAGCTCCTTGGCCAGCGAGAAGCGTTCGCGGGCTTCGGCCTGATAGCTTTCTTCCACGCGTTTTTCGAAGGATTGGATGCGTTCTTTCAGCGGATCGAGCAACTGCCCGAGGCGCTGTTGACTGGTCTCGGCAAAACGCTGTTCACGTTCATCGAAGATCTTCCCTGCCAGCTCGGCGAATTGCGCGCGCAGCTCATCGCGCGAGCCTTGCAGGTCGTTGAGGCGTTGTTGATGGCTTTCCTGTTGCTCGCGCAGTTCGGCGTTGAGCGACGCGGCCTGTGCGTCGAGACGCCGCAATTCGGCCTCTTTGTTGGCACGCTCGATGTTCCACGCGTGGGAAGCGTCACGGGCGTCATCACGCTCGATCTGCAGCAGCTCGACTTCGCGGCGCAGGGCCGCCAGCTCCGCCTGTTTGGCGGCATTGGCCTGGCCGAGGTCGACGATTTCATCGCGGCTGGCTTCAAGTTGGGCGTTGAGCCCGTCCTGCGCCAGTTGCGCCATGGCCAGACGCTCTTCGAGCAAGGCGACCTCGGCTTGCCGATCACTGGCCCGCCGCTGCAGTTGCCAGGCCAGCGCCAGCAGCGGCAATCCCGCGCCCGCCAGACCCAGCAACACGCTGGTCAAGTCCATAGCCATAGCCACTCCTGCCGATTCGATAAAGCCTGAAGGTTAACCAAGGCGTGGAGCGTTGGACAGCTCAGTCTTCGAGCAGACCGAGTTCCCGTTGTGCACGACGGTCGCCGGCGCGGGCGGCCTGGCGCAGCAGATCCTGCCCGATGCGCCGATCACGGGCATTGCCGCACTCGCGGCACATCAATTGGCCGAGACGACTTTGCGCGGCGACCACGCCTTCGCGCGCCGGTTGCTTGAGCAGACGTCCCGCCAGATGCTTGGCATTACGGCTATCGCCCAGGCGCGGGCTGTCGAGCAGCCATTCGGCCACACGCACGGAAAATCGCTTGGGAGGGGTAACACGAGGGTGTTCGGAGGTAACAGAGTCTGATACTGAGCGAAACTTCATAAAACACTGTGGGACAGATCGGAAGGCGCGCCACTCTACTCTCTTTTTCGTACAGGTAAAGTCGAAAAAAACCCGGCACGCCCGTCCTAGAGCAAGCGCTAGGGACAATCCACAGAAGCTGTGGATAACTCAGTGGACAACCGCTCCCGAACCTCCGCAAAGCCTTGTGGAATGGGGCTCGCAGTCAAACTGACGATTTTTTCACCAACAAAAAAAGACGATATTTTTCATTGACTTAAACTTTTGATACAGGCAGCCATCGGGGTCAGGATTGATATGACAGCAAGGTTACCGTCTGCGCAACTAATGTGCACAAGTACCTGTTACCCGGTTATATCGATGCGCTTTTTTGGCCCGTTTTGCGCCTCGGACTGGGGATAAGCGGGTTGGCGCTGGGCATGGCTGCACGCTTTTGTGGCGACGGATGGTTTCTTCGCGAGCAGGCTCGCTCCTACAATCGGCCCCGTTCTCCTGTGGGAACGAGCCTGCTCGCGAAGGGGCCAGCCCTGTCCCCGGTGATCCGCGCCACCGACCGAAATCTTTTTTTGCCGCCGGGTTTGCATTGCCCAGGACGTTCCGTTACTATCCGCGGCGTTAGTACCAAGCTGAAAGTCAATTCCGGTCGAACACATCCCCACGGTCAACCTTCTTCCCAGAAGCCCTTCACCGAAAAAAGCGGGAACGACCCCTCGATGGTTTCCAGGTAAATCTTGCGCCGACACTGCCTTTGAATGAATGCAAAGGGTGTTGCGAAGACCACTTACTCTGACCGAACCAGCCTGCAAATTGATCAGGATCTTCACCCCGGGCCCAGAACCTTTGCCCTCGATGTGTTGCCTGTCCTCCTAAGTACCTACCTGCCAGCCCAAGCGCGCCAACTTATCAGCGCTTCAAACTGGCTGCTTTGTTCCAGTCGGGTTCTTTGTTCGACCAATGGTGGTCGACATTACTGGAACGTTTTAACGTTGCACGGTTCTTATCCGTGTCATTTGTAGGAACACCTAATAACTATGTCTACTCAAATCCAGACTCAGGATGCCATTCGCACCCTAACCAACGCTTTTGCCCCAATGAACTGCCTGATCATGGCCGCTCGCAAAGGCTGCTTCAGCTTCACCGTGGTCAATGAACACGGGATCGCTCGCCACAGCGAGCGTCTGTACCCCGATCAATACTCCAGCGCCGAACCGCTGCAGGCCATTATTGATCGTACGCGTCAGGCATTGATTGCCTGAGAGCCGAAAAGGCTGCAAAAGCAAAAGCCCCGCACAAAATGCGGGGTTTTTTATTGCCCGATATTTCGCTTTTAGCCATTCACGCCTAAGCACCTTCGGATATAACGCCTGTGGCTCGCTGCCGGAAATATTTTAAAAACAGGCCTTTACGTCGTGAATATGACACTACACTTCAACTCAAGCGGCTTGATCCGCTTTCGGCGAGCCTGAGTCGATCCACCGCTGCCAAGGCCCCTTCAGGTATCGCCGCCCAATTACAAGAATCGAGGGCATTATGGGTATCGCTGCCAGCGAACTGTGCCGCTATGTGATCCGTCCCACACTGATTTATCTGGGACGCCACTGCGCAACTGCCGAATCCCTGCTGCTGGGCATTGCCGCCAGCCAGTCCGCCCTCGGTTCCGCCCTGCATGACCGCCGTGGCCACGGCCTCTACCGGATTGCCGAGCACCGCCACCAGGCCCTTTGGGATCACTATCTGGCACTCGATCCGGAGCGTGCGAGCCTGGTTCGCGGCCTCGCCAGCCAACATGCTTTTTTGAGCGGCCCGCACCTGGAATTGACCGTCAACCTGCGTTACGCCACCGCCATCGCCTGGCTGCTGGTAGAAGAACAACACACCACCCTCCCCGCCCCGGACGATCTGCTGGGCATGGCGCGAATCTGGCGTCAGACCTTCCAGCCGCAAGGTCGTCTGCGCGACTTCACCTACGCCTGGCAAACCTGTGTTTCACCGGTGAATCAGGTCGCGTGTTGACTGGCGAGTTTCAGAAGATCGCTCAACAGGTCGCGAATCTGGTCGGATTGTCCTACAAAACCGCTCTAACTCAAGCCATACGGACTATAGCGCTGGGACGAAAATGTTGGTAATTTTCGCCCCGGTGATCACCAGGAGTTCTAATAATGAAAAAAGTCATGCTCAAAACCACCCTTAGCCTCGCCGTTACCATGGCATCCACCCAGATCTTCGCAGCTGGCTTTGCCATCAACGAACACAGCATCAGCGGGATGGGTACTGGTTACGCTGGGCGATCCTCTTCTGCCGACGACGCAAGCACTGTATATGGCAACCCTGCCGGCATGTCGCGCCTCACGCGCGAACAAGTCACTGGCGGTGTTGCATTTCTCGATGCCAAGACCGATATCAGCGACGCCAGCTCCAGCCCTAACGGCGGCAGCAACAAAGGCGACATGGTGCCCTTCACCTCCGTACCTATGGGCTTCTACGTCAAACCGATCGACGAGCATTGGGCATTCGGCCTCGGCGTGTACGTGCCGTTCGGCCTGATTACCGACTACGAAAAAGGCTTTGCCGGCCGCTACTTCGGCAGCAAGTCCGAAGTCCAGGTCATCACCTTCCAGCCGACTGTCAGCTATAAGTTCAACGACGTGGTCTCGGTAGGTTTCGGTCCGACCATCAACCGCATCGACGGCACCCTCGAGTCGAACCTCTCGGTGACTCAGTTGGCGCCGGACGGCAAGGTCAAGATCAAGGGTGACGACACCGCGCTGGGCTACAACATCGGCGTACTGGTACAGGCCACCGACACCACTCGCCTGGGTCTGACCTACCACTCGAAAGTCGACTACAAGCTCGAAGGCAACACCAAGGTCAACTACGGCGCACTGGCTGCAGTCGGTCTGGGTGCCAGCCAGAAGTACGACGCTTCGCTGAAGATCACCACCCCTGAATCCGTGGACTTCTCGGTTACTCAGGCGATCAACGACCGCTGGAACGTCTATGCCGGTTCGACCTGGACCCGCTGGAGCCAGTTGAAGAAAATCACCGTTGAAAACTCCGGCGTACAGCCGCTGCTGGCCGGCCAGTTCGGCGAGATCACCGAAGAGCAGAACTGGCACGACTCCTGGGCTTACGCCGTGGGCACTTCGTACCAGCTGAACAAGGAATGGGTACTGCGTACCGGTCTGACCTTCGATCAGTCGCCGACCAACAACGTCGACCGTTCGCCACGCATTCCTACTGGCGACCGCACCATTTTCAGCATCGGTGCCGGCTGGAGCCCGACCGAAGACCTGACCATCGACGTGGCTTACTCGTACCTGAAGGAAGAGTCGGTCAAGATCCACAACCAGAACGATCGTGGCCAGACCTACGATGCCAAGTATGAAAACTCGGCAAACGGTTTCGGTGTTGGCGCAACTTACCGCTTCTGATGCTGCACGGCGAGGCTAAACCCTCGCCCACAGAAAAGCCCCGCTCTCTTTACAGAAAGCGGGGCTTTTTAATACCTGCTCAAACACCCCAGATCAAATGTGGGAGCGGGCTTGCTCGCGAATGCGGTCTGACATCCAGAACAAGTGATGAATGATCCGCAGCCCTCGCGAGCAAGCCCGCTCCCACAAAAAGCGTGTGTTATCAGTTGAGAGGTTTTGAGGCGATGGCCTTTTCAACCGCCGCAATAAACTCCGGATCATCCGGTTTGGTCAGACTGGAGAAATTGGCAATCACTTTGCCCTGTCGATCAATCACATACTTGTAGAAATTCCACTTCGGCGCGCTGCTCTGCTCGGCCAGCACCTTGAACAAGTGAGTAGCATCGTCGCCACGGACTTTCTGCGGCTCGGTCATGGTGAACGTCACGCCGTAGTTGGCGTAGCAGACCTTGGCGGTTTCGGCGCTGTCCTTGGACTCCTGCTTGAAGTCATTGGACGGCACGCCGAGCATTTCCAGGCCTTGCGCCTTGTAATGCTGATTGAGCGCTTCGAGGCCCTCGAACTGCGGGGCAAAGCCGCAGAAACTGGCGGTATTGACCACCACCAGCGGCTTGCCGGCGTAGCGCTGGCACAGATCGACGGATTCCTTGGCGCGCAACTTGGGCAACGAACCTTGCAGCGCCTCCGGACAGTCAGCGGCCTGGGCCAGTCCGGTCAACGCCATCAGCAACGCGGGTACAGCACACCAGCGCATGAGCATGTCAGGGCATCCTTTGAGCAGTCATCAGACTCCCGACGTTACTCGCCATCCAAGCCTACAAGCAAGCGCCCAGGCCCAACTGCATTAACGCCAGGCCGCCCTGATGCCAGCCCCACCACACCAGCGCCAGCAACAGCGCGCCGAGTGCGGTGAAGGCGATTTGAGGCCAGGAGCGTTTCATACGGCGCCGACAGCCGGCTGCAGTCGTGCCACCGGACGCTCGCGCACCGGCCAGTTCAGCGCGGCCGCCAGCAGGCTCAAAAGAATCGCCACTTGCCAGATCAAGTCATAACTCCCGGTACGGTCATACACCACCCCACCCAGCCAGCCGCCCAGGAACGAACCGAGCTGATGAAAGAGGAACACGATACCGCCGAGCATGGACAGGTTACGCACGCCAAACAAGGTCGCCACCGTGCCGTTGGTCAATGGCACCGTCGACAGCCAGAGGAAGCCCATGGCCATGCCGAACAGGTACGCCGAGGTCGTCGTCACCGGCAGCCACAGGAACAGCACGATCACCACCGCGCGCAGCAGGTACAACGCCGTCAGCAGACGCGGCTTGGACATGCGCCCGCCGAGCCAGCCGGCGGTGTAAGTGCCGAAGATATTGAACAGCCCGATCAGCGCCAGCACCGTGGTCCCAACCGTGGCCGGCAGATGCTGATCAACCAGATAGGCCGGCAAATGCACGCCAATGAATACCACCTGAAAACCGCAGACGAAAAAGCCGAACGCCAACAACCAGAAACCCGAATGCGAGCAGGCTTCGCGCAGCGCTTCGGACAAGCTCTGCTCATGACCGAGTACCGGCAGCGGCTTGTCCTTGAGCATGCTCACCAACGGCACAATCATCGCCACCAGCAAACCGAGTACCAAAAGCGCCGCCGACCAGCCGAGCCAGCCGATCAAACCCAGCGTGCCCGGCAACATCGCAAACTGGCCGAACGAACCGGCAGCACTGGCGATGCCCATGCCCATGCTGCGTTTTTCCGGCGGCACCGCACGACCGACCACGCCGAGAATCACCGAGAACGACGTACCGGACAGACCGATACCGATCAACAGACCGGCACTCAGCGACAGGGTCAGTGCCGAATCGGACAGCCCCATGCACACCAGGCCCGCGGCATACAGCACGCCGCCGACCAGCACCACTTTCGCCGCCCCGAAACGGTCAGCCAGCGCGCCAGTGAACGGCTGCGCCAGACCCCAGATCAGGTTCTGCAAGGCGATGGCGAAGGCAAACACTTCGCGCCCCCAGCCGAACTGCGCACTCATCGGCGACAGGAACAGACCGAAGCCGTGCCGCACGCCCAATGACAACGCCAGAATCAGCGCACTTCCCAGCAACACCCAACCGCACGTACGCCACATCGATGTCATTGTTATTCTCCGTTCGCGGGTATATACCCGCTTAAATCCGGAAAAACCGGCCCTCAGGCCAGTTCATCCAACAGTCGCAGCAAGGTTTCACGCTTCTCGGCGCCCAGGCGATCGATCAATCGCTGTTGCGCCGCTTCCCAGGCCGGCAGCGCCGCCGCGAGGCGTTGTGCACCGGTTTCGGTGAGCCGGACGATGCGGTTACGCATGTCCTCGCCCTCGGCCAGCGCCACCAGGCCCTCGCCTTCGAGCACCCGCAGATTGCGCCCCAGGGTGCTGCGATCCAGCCCCATGGCTTCGGCCAGTTCCGAGATGCTCGGTTGATCCAGACGCTGCAGGTTGCACAGCAAAGAATACTGGGCAACGTTGATCCCGAAGCCGTCGAGAGCGCCGTCGTAATGCCTGCTGACGCCACGAGCGGCGCGACGCAGGTTGGTGCACAAACACTGAGAAGGAAGCATGATGCGTGTATATACCCGCGACTGTGTTAAATCAAGTTACACATGAGTTTATCAATGAAGTTTGTGGTGTCTGACACACCGCCTTCGCTGGCAAGCCAGCTCCCACAGTTTTTGCAAGTGCTCAACAAATCTGCAAACGCCCTCAATACCTGTGGGAGCGGGCTTGCTCGCGAAGAGGCCGACACGGTTATAGAGAAATCTCAGGCCAACGCCAACCCCACCAACACCACCATCTCCAGCAATTCCAGCAACGCCCCCGCCGTATCGCCCGTAGTCCCGCCCAACCGCCGCACCATCACCCGCCGCAGCCAGACAAACCCGACCAACGCGACAACCAGCGCAACAATCGCTTTCACCCCGGCAATCAGCAAGCAGGCCAGCGCACTCGCCCCTAGAACCCACCAACCGGCCCGGCGCGGCAAATGATCAGCCAACGCCTGCCCCAACCCACCCGCGCGCACATACGGCGTGGTCAGAAACAGCCCCAGCAGCGCCGCCCGCCCCAGCAACGGCACGATGATCAACATCAGCGCATGCCCTTGCTCGATCAACGCCAGCAACGCGCAGAACTTCAGCAGCAACACCAACACCAGAGCCACCACCGCGATCGGCCCGCTGCGCGGATCCTTCATGATCGTCAGCGTTCGCTCGCGATCACCGAAACCACCGAGCCAGGCATCGGCGCTGTCGGCCAGTCCGTCGAGGTGCAGCGCGCCGCTGAGCAGCACCCACACCGTCAGCAACAGCGCCGCATGCAGCAACAACGGCGCGCCGGCCAACGCCAGGTTGAATGCCCAGAGAATCCCCCCGAACAGCAACCCCACCAGCGGATAAAACAACAGCGAACGCCCGAGCTGTTGCGGCTCAGGCATACCCGGCAGACGAATCGGCAAGCTGCTGAGAAATTGCAGGGCGATCCACAGTGGCAGCATCTCAGTAACCTTCCTTGAGCACGCCATCGGCTTCGACGCTGAGCGCGAACAGCGCAGCATGCGCGACTTCGACATTGAGCAACTGCTCACGCGGCAAACCTCGCGCCTGCGCCAGCAACAGACGCATCACGCCGCCATGACTGATCAACAAAACGCGTTCACCGGCATTGGCCTGATGCAACCGCGCAACCGCGCCCAGCACGCGAGCCGCAAAATCGCTGACCGGCTCACCCTGCGGCGGGGTGAAGGCATAGGGATCAGCCCAGAACAGCCCCAGCGCTTCGGCATCAGTCTCCATCAACGCCGCTGCGCTCTGGCCTTCCCAGGCACCGAAGTGCAGTTCCTGCAGATCCTTGTCCAACTGCACCGGCAGATTCAGTTGCTCGCCCAGCTCTGCGGCAAACCGCGCGCAACGCTGCAGCGGCGAACTGATCAGCCGGTCCCACGGCCCGCCCACCAGCACCGCGGCACGCATCTGTGCCCAGCCCTTTTCGGTGAGCGCATCATCGAGACTGCCGCGCAAACCGCCGCCCAGCTCAGTCTCACCGTGGCGCAGCAGGTCCAGACGCAAGGTCATGCCGGACGATCCGCCACCGCTGCTTCGGCGAACGTCGCCATCTGCCCGTGAAGGTCACAGGCCAGACGCAACAGCGGCACGGCCAATGCCGCCCCGCTGCCCTCGCCCAGACGCAAACCGAGCTCCAGCAACGGTTCGGCGTTAAGTGTTTCCAGCACATGGCGATGGCCCGGCTCGGCCCCACGATGACCGAACAGCAGCCACTCGCGGCAGGCCGGATTCAACCGCACCGCGACCAACGCGGCGACCGTGCAGATAAAGCCGTCGACCAGCACCGCGACGCCTTGCTGCGCACAGGCCAGGTACGCGCCGACCAGTGCGGCGATTTCAAACCCGCCGAGGTTGAACAGGGTTTGCAGCGCATCGCCGCGCTGTGCTGCGTGCAGCGCCAGTGCGCGCTCGATCACTTGCGCTTTATGGCTGACGCCCTCGGCATTCAACCCGGTACCGGGACCGGTCAGGTGCACCACCGGGCAATCGAGCAAGGCACACGCCAGCGCACTGGCGGCAGTGGTGTTGCCGATGCCCATTTCGCCACCGATGAACAACTCTGTACCAACGGCTTTGGCGCGCAGCACGCTGTCACGACCGGCCTGCAAGGCAAGTTCGCCCTGTGCCTGGGTCATCGCCGCGCCCTTGGCGAAATTCGCCGTGCCAGGGCCGATGTTCAGATGACGCACGCCCGGCAGATTCAACGTCGGTGTCACGGTGCCCAGATCGACCACTTCCAGCTGTGCATCGAGCTGCCGCGCCAGCACGCTGATCGCCGCGCCGCCGCTGACGAAGTTGAGCAACATCTGCCCAGTGACTTCCTGCGGGAATGCCGAAACGCCTTCCGCGACCACCCCGTGATCACCAGCGAAAATCGCGATCCAGACTTGCTTAAGGGTCGGCTTGATCTGTCCCTGCAATCCGGCCAGTTGCACCGCCACGCTTTCGAGGCGACCGAGGGAGCCGGCCGGTTTGGTCAGTTGCAGTTGGCGCGCCGCCGCCTGTTCAACGATCTCGGCATTCACGGATTGGCACGGGTTCAACCACCACGCTTGAGTCATAACGCAGGTCCTTTCAGGGTCAGGGGCAGGCCGGCGACGGTCAGGACGACTCGCTGACAACGCTCGGCCAGAGCTTGATGCAGCCAACCGGCTTCATCGACGTAGCGGCGAGTCAATTCGCCCAGCGGCACGACACCCATTCCGGTCTCGTTGCTGACAAAAATGATTTCCCCCGGCAATGACGCCAGGCAGTCCAGCAGGGCTTCACGCTCGGCGGCGAGACGCGCGGCGTCATCGAGCATCAGCAGATTGGTCAGCCACAGGGTCAGGCAATCCACCAGCAGGCAACGCTCGGCACTGGCGTTTTCACGCAGGACGCGGGCCAGTTGCAGCGGCTCTTCGATCAACGCCCATTCGGCCGGACGCCGGGCGCGGTGATGGGTGACGCGGGCGTTCATTTCGCCGTCCAGCGGCTGGCTGGTGGCGATGTAAGTGACCGCCAGATGGCTGTCGCTGGCGAGTTTTTCCGCCAGGCGACTTTTGCCGGAGCGGGCGCCGCCGAGGATCAGTTGGAGCATGGGGACATCCTGAAAATTATGTGTTGAGGCAATCGCCCTCTTCGCGGGCAAGCCCGCTCCCACAGTGACCGCAGTGGCTGAAACACCTCACTCCCCTGTGGAGGATGGAGATGTCCTGTCATTTATGTATTGAGGCACCGGCCCCTTCGCGAGCAAGCCCGCTCCCACATGGGAATGCGTTCCAAAGTGGGAGCGAGCCTGCTCGCGAAGAGGCCGTAACAGCCAGCCTAAATCCCGCAGAGCTGACGCAGTAGCCCGGTATCCAGATGCTGCTCCACCAGATCCGCCAGCCGCTCTATATCGCGCTCGCGCAGGCCGTGGTAATCCACCTCCTGCACATCGCTCAACCCGGCCCAGCGCAGCAACGCGGCACTGGCTTGCGGTGATTCAAACAAGCCGTGCAGATAAGTGCCGAACACCTGCCCGTCCAGACTCTGCGCGCCGTCGCAACGACCGTCATCCAGATGCACCGCCGCGTTCTCCAGCGCCGGCCCCAGCGTCACGCCCGCATGGATTTCATAGCCACTGACCTCGGCGTTTTCCAGCGCCAGATGCCCGCGTACATTGCGCAACTGCTTCTCGGCTTCCAGCGTGGTTTCGAACGCCAGCAAACCGAGGCCGGCACTGGAACCCGGCGCGCCTTCGAGGCCCAGCGGATCGTGCACTTGCTCGCCGAGCATTTGCAGACCGCCGCAGATCCCCAGCAACTTGCCGCCATAGCGCAAGTGCCGATTGATCGCCGTGTCCCAGCCATTGGCGCGCAGATACGCGAGGTCGCTGCGCACGCTTTTCGAGCCAGGCAGGATGATCAGGTCGGCGGCAGGGATCGCCTGCCCCGGGCCGATGAATTGCAGGTCCACTTGCGGATGCAACCGCAGCGGATCGAAATCGGTGTGGTTGCTGATGCGCGGCAGCACCGGCACCACCACTTTCAGCACTTGCTCGGCCTTGTCGGTCTGGCGCTGGTCGATGCCGTCCTCAGCCTCCAGATGCAGGTCCATCACATACGGCAGCACGCCGACCACCGGTTTGCCGGTGCGCTGTTCCAGCCAGTCGAGTCCGGGTTGCAGCAAGGCGATGTCACCGCGAAAACGATTGATGATGAAACCTTTGACCCGTGCCTGTTCGCTCGGCGAAAGCAACTCCAGCGTGCCGACCAGATGCGCAAAAACGCCGCCGCGATTGATGTCGGCGATCAGCAGCACCGGGCAATCCACCGCTTCAGCAAAGCCCATGTTGGCGATGTCACCGGCACGCAGATTGATCTCGGCCGGCGAGCCAGCACCTTCGACCATCACCAGCGGATACGCCGCGCTCAGCCGCTCGTGCGACGCGAGCACCGCTTGCATGGCGATGGCTTTGTAGTCGTGATACGCCACCGCGTTCATGCTGGTGACCGCACGGCCATGGATGATTACCTGCGCGCCGGTGTCGCTGTTGGGCTTGAGCAACACCGGGTTCATGTCGGTGTGCGGTTCGAGATGCGCGGCTTGCGCCTGCACCGCTTGAGCCCGGCCGATCTCGCCGCCGTCGGCGGTCACCGCGCTGTTGAGCGCCATGTTCTGCGGTTTGAACGGCACCACCGCCACGCCCTGACGGGTGGCCCAGCGGCACAGCGCCGTCACCAGCGTGCTTTTACCGGCGTCGGACGTGGTGCCTTGCACCATCAGCGTGGTCATTTCGATTCCTTGGCAAAGGCTTGCAGCGCCTGTTCGAGACGCGCTTCTTCAGCGGCGTTGGCAGGCAGGCCAAAACGCAGGCTGCTGTTATGGGTGAAGATGCGCAGGAGGATGCCGCGTCGGGCCATGAACTCGTGCAGCGCAGGCGCGTGCTCGGTGATCAGCCACTGAAACAACGCGCAACCGCCCTGAGGTTTGAAGCCATAGCGCTCCAGCAACAACGCGAGGCGCTCACTGGCTTCATCGCTGCGAATGCGTTGCCGGGTGTGCGCTTCGGTGTCTTGCAGGCAAGCCTGACCGAGCACCCGCGTCGGCCCGCTGACCGCCCAGGGCCCGACCTGTTCCGCGAGTAATCTGAGCAGTTTGCGCTCGGCCAGCACAAAGCCCAGACGCACCCCCGCCAGACCGAAAAACTTGCCGAACGAGCGCAACACGATCAGGCCAACTTGATGGGTATGCGACGCCAGACTCAGCTGCGGTGTGTTATCCATGAACGCTTCATCGACCACCAGCCAGCCGCCACGCTGGGCCAGCCGAGCGTGCCAGTCGAGCAGCCGCGCCGGGGTCAGGCTCAGACCCGTGGGGTTGTTCGGATTGACCACCACCAGCACGTCGAGGCTGTCGAGAAAGAACTCGACTTCCTGCTCCAGCACTTCGCGCACGATGTAACCACTGCGACGCCAGGCTTCGGCGTGCTCGGCATAACACGGCGACAACACACCGACCTTGCCGGCGCGGCGCAAACGCGGCAGCAATTGGATCGCCATCTGCGAACCGGCCACCGGCAGCACCTGCGAAGCGCCGTAGTAATCACACGCGGCCTGTTCCAGCCCGTCGTCGGTTTCCGGCAAGCGTGCCCAGGCGCGCAGCGGAATCTCCGGCACCGCAAACGGCCACGGCGCGAGGCCGCTGGATAAGTCGAGCCAGTCGGCCTCGGCAATCCCGTAATCGAGTGCAGCCTTGCGCAGCCGGCCACCGTGCTCAAGCATAGAATTCAGCCCCCACGCAGAGAATCAGCAGCCATAACCATACCCCGCGCTGGACCAATTGCCAGCCGCGATCAATCGAATCGGCATCCGCCGGCGCACCTTCGCCCAGTTGCGGACGCTCATGCAGTTCGCCGTGATAGATCGCCGGCCCGCCCAGTTCGACATTCAACGCACCGGCACCGGCCGCCATCACCGGACCGGCATTCGGGCTGTCCCATTGCGGGCCCTGGCTGCGCCAGCATTTCCAGGCGAGCCGGGTGTTGCCCAGCAGCGCGTAGGTCAGCGCCACCAGCCGGGCCGGAATATAGTTGAGCACGTCGTCGATTTTTGCCGCGCACCAGCCGAAGCGTTCGAAGCGTTCGTTGCGATAGCCCCACATAGCGTCGAGCGTATTGCTCAGGCGATAGAGCACCACGCCCGGCGCGCCGGCCACGACAAACCAGAACAGCGCGGCGAACACCGCGTCACTGCCGTTCTCCAGTACCGACTCGGTGGCCGCGCGCGCAACAGCGATGCTGTCCAGTTCGCTGGTCTGGCGGCTGACCAGATAGCCGACACGCTTGCGCGCTTCTTCCAGATCATCGGCGCGCAAGGCGGCGGCTACCGGCGCGACATGCTCACCGAGGCTGCGCATGCCGAGGGCGCAATACAGCGCCAGAATCTCGACGATCCAGCCCACGTACGGTGCCCAGGAAAACGCGGTGGCAAGCAAGGTCAGCGGCAGCACCGCGATCACCCACGCGGTGACCCCGTGACTGCGCCAGCCGCGCCCGCCCGCATTGAAACGGCGCTCGATGCGTCCGGCAAAATTGCCGAACGCCACCAGCGGATGCCAGCGTTTCGGTTCACCCAGCAGCGCATCCAGCGCGACCGCGGCGATACTCAACAACGCCACACTCATTGACTCACTCCCCAATAATTTTCGTACAGCAACTCATTGAGCGGCCGCGCCTGCGCCCACCCTTCGAGTACCAGCATCGGCGCCGGATAGAATGCCTTGACCGGGCCCAGGCACAATACCGCCAACGGCTTGGCCCCGGCCGGCAGTTGCAGCAGATCGGCCAGTGCCTGCGGTTCGAACAGCGACACCCAGCCCATGCCCAGTCCTTCGGCACGGGATGCCAGCCACAGGTTCTGAATCGCGCAGGACAGCGAGGCCATGTCCATTTCCGGCAGCGTACGACGGCCGAAAATATGTTTTTCGCGATCGTCCATCAGCGCTGCGACCAACACTTCGGCGCAGTCGTTGATGCCTTCGACCTTGAGCTTCATGAACTCGTCACTGCGCTCGCCGAGGGCTTCGGCGGTGCGGATGCGTTCTTCTTCGACGAGGTTCTGGATCTGCCCACGCAAGGCGCGGTCGCTGATGCGGATGAAGCGCCATGGCTGCATCAGACCGACGCTGGGCGCCTGATGCGCGGCTTCGAGTAGACGGCGCAGCAGCTCCGGTTCGACCGTGCCGCCGGTGAAGTGGCGCATGTCGCGGCGTTCGGCGATGGCTTTATAGATCGCTGTGCGCTCGGCCTCAGTGAATGCGTTGTCGGTCATGGCCTCTTCGCGAGCAAGCCCGCTCCCACAGGGGTTAGGTGATCCAATGTGGGAGCGAGCTTGCTCGCGAAGGCGGCCTCAAGATCTGGCACAAACAGTGCCGCGATAGCCGCAGGATTCGACGGAAAGTAAAAATGCACGTACGACGCCGTCATCCGCCCTTCCCGATAAACCGCCTCGGCCCCACGCCCGCCGTTGGGGCTGATGCCCCGGGCAATCGGCGTCAGTTCGGTGCTGGTCAGGGAATGGTGATAGGTATGCCCACGCAGCGAGCCCTCTGGCAGATCCACCGCTTGCAGTGCCAGTGCCGCCAGACGCTTTTGCATCACCGCCTCACCGCGCAGCAGCCCGACCAGTTCGGCGCGGGTGCCGTCAACGTCGGTCAACGCGTCGAGCAGATAGAGCATGCCGCCACATTCGGCGAGCAGCGGTTTGCCAGCGGCGTGGTGCACACGGATCGCGTCGAGCATCGCGGTGTTTTGCGCCAGCGCGACATGGTGCAATTCCGGGTAACCACCGGGCAGATACAGACTGTCGGTCTCGGGCAATTGCGTATCGCGGATCGGCGAGAAGAAACTCAACTCGGCGCCCATCGCCCGTAGCAGGTCGAGACTGGCGCCATAAGTGAACGCAAAGGCTTCATCGCGAGCGACAGCGATGCGCACGCCGTCGAGCAGCGGTTCAGCGCTGATCATTTCAGGCGCGGCGAATTCCACGGCCGGTGGCAGCGCTACCTCGCAACTGCTGGCCAAGGCTTCGGCGGCGGCGTCGAGACGCAGATCGAGGTCATTCAGTTCACTGGCCTGCACCAGGCCGAGATGGCGGCTCGGCAACTCGATCCCGGTTTCCCGGGACAGCGCGCCGTACCAGCGCAAACCTTCGGTGAGGCTGCCTTCGAGCAATTGCGCATGACGCAAAGTGCCGACACGGTTGGCCAGCACGCCGGCAAAAGGCAAATCCGGCTGGTAACGCGCCAGCCCCAACGCCAATGCGCCGAAGGTCTGGGCCATGGCGGTGCCGTCGATCACGCCGAGTACCGGCACGCCGAAATGCCGCGCCAGATCGGCGCTGGACGGCGTGCCGTCGAACAGGCCCATCACGCCTTCGATCAGGATCAGATCGGCTTCGGCGGCGGCTTCCCATAACAGACGGCGGCTTTCCTGCTCGCCGACCATCCACATGTCCAGTTGATACACTGGCGCACCGCTGGCGCGCTCGAGAATCATCGGGTCGAGGAAGTCCGGGCCGCACTTGAACACGCGCACCTTGCGCCCCTGATTGCGGTGCAAGCGCGCGAGCGCGGCGGTGACGGTGGTCTTGCCCTGACCGGAGGCCGGCGCGGCGATCAGTACCGCCGGGCAGTGACGTGGTTGATTCAAAGTTCGACGCCTTTCTGCGCTTTGATGCCGGCCTGGAAGGCGTGTTTGAGCATGCCCATTTCGGTAACGGTATCGCCCATCTCGATCATTTCCGGCTTGGCCGCACGACCGGTGACGATTACGTGTTGCATCGGCGGACGCGCCTGCAAGTCGCTGAGCACTCGATCCAGATCGAGGTAGCCGTGCTTGAGGGCGATGTTCAGTTCGTCCAGCACCACCAGGCCGATCGACGGATCACGCAGCAGCTCGCGGGAAACGGCCCACGCGGCTTCGGCGGCAGCGATGTCGCGCTGGCGATCCTGGGTTTCCCAGGTGAAGCCCTCGCCCATCACGTGAAAGCGCACTTGCTCGGGGAAACGGCGGAAGAACAGTTCTTCGCCTGTGCTGTTGCGGCCCTTGATGAACTGCACCACGCCGCACTGCATGCCGTGGCCCATGGCGCGGGCGAGCATGCCGAACGCCGAGCTGCTTTTGCCTTTGCCATTGCCGGTCAGCACCAGCACCAGACCGCATTCGTCAGGCGAATTAGCGATGCGTTCGTCGATCACGGCTTTTTTGCGCTGCATACGCGCCAGATGGCGTTCGTCGCGCTCGGGGGAATCGGTCATGGGGGAGCTCTCCGTTGAGGCTGGATAACGGCGGGCAGGCACAAGAATAGACGGCAAAAAGCCTGGCATCGCCCACCGTGATGCCGCTGGATGGATCAGGCCGGTCTCCGGGCTCATGAGCGGCGAATCGCCTGACTGCGCGCCTTCCCGCGTCTGTCGACACAGTGGCTCAAGGCGCAGCTTTTACTCATTTACCGTTGCGGGGGCAGCGCCGGGATCGTGATCGTGCTTCGCCTGAAGACAACCCTCACCGGCTTCCCTGTTTCACTCTGTCGACATGCGTCACAGAGCACCTGAAACAAGCCGCGAAGGTTAGAGGGTTGGGGGTGGAGCGTCAATTAAAGAGGGGGCCGTCGGGCGAATAACTGCCGTCGATCAATTATCTGACGCCAATCTTGTGCCACACTGAGACAAGTGATATCAAAGAGCCATGCTTTTGATTGAAAAGCACATCACAACAATAAGGATGATGACGATGCAAGGCATGATCATCAGCAACCCGCGCCTGGAATTCCTGCGCCCGATGCTTGAACGCTGGTTTGACTGTATCGACCGCTACAACGCCATTCGCGGCGACAACGACACCCCTTACTGGCATGACGAGAAAGCCAATCTCGGCTTGCTCTCCGCGGCAGCCTGGATGGCCGAGCTGGTGACCCTTTGTGATACCTCGACCCGAAAGCAGAACGAGGATGGCGAGCGCAATGCCCGCGCCGATCTGTTCATCGCCGGCGCCGAAGACCGCGCCTACCTTCAGGCCACCCAGCGCTGGCCACGGGTCAACAATCTCAACCTGACCCAGGCTCTGCTGGACATCACCAGCGATGCCAAACGCATCAGTTTTGCCAGCGACCTCAAGCTCGGCTGCCTGTTCGTCGCCCCGCAAAAGGCCCAGCACAGCGCCAGTCCCGAAGAACTGCAGGACATGGTCGACGACCTGCAAAAGGAACACTGCTGCGCCGTGGCCTGGTATTTCCCCTACGCCTACCGCAAGTTGCGCAGCGAAGCGGGCAATTATCATCCGGGCATCGCCGTGCTGTTCAAAGAGGCCCGAGGTTGAGCGGTTGAACCATCGGGTGCGCGCACTCCTCTATGATTAGGCATGCATTCATAGGGAAGATCAGTAATGCGCAAAACCCAACTCGCTCTCGTCATCGCCCTCGCCGGAGGGCTCGCCGCCTGCGGTGAATCCTCCAGCCTGCAAGTTTCTGACGGCACCGGTCCGTCACCGAAGCTGCCTGAACCAAACAAAACCCTGATCCCGACGGTGAACATCGCCCCGGCGGTCGGCTGGCCTGCAGGCGGTAAACCGACCGCCGTAGCCGGTACGCAAGTCGCAGCATTCGCCGAAGGCCTCGATCATCCGCGCTGGCTCTACGTGCTGCCCAACGGTGACGTGCTGGTGGCGGAAACCAACGCTCCGCCCAAGCCTGACGACAGCAGCGGCATTCGTGGCTGGGTGATGAAGAAAGTCATGGGCAAGGCCGGCGCTGGTGTGCCGAGCCCGAACCGCATCACCCTGTTGCGCGACGCCGACCACGACGGCGTGGCCGAGACCCGCACGGTGTTTCTGCAAAATCTCAATTCGCCGTTTGGCATGACCCTGGTCGGTAACGACTTGTACGTCGCCGACACCGATCGGCTGCTGCGCTTCCACTACGAATCCGGCGCGACCGAGATCAAGACCCAGCCGATCAAAGTCACCGATCTGCCGGGCGGCACGCTGAACCATCACTGGACCAAAAACGTCATCGCCAGCAAGGACGGCAGCAAGCTGTACGTCACTGTCGGCTCGAATAGCAACGTCGGCGAGAATGGTCTGGATAAAGAGGAAGGTCGCGCAGCGATCTGGGAAGTGGATCGCGCCACCGGCAATCACCGGATCTTCGCCTCGGGCATCCGCAACCCCAACGGCCTCGCGTGGGAACCGACCACGGGTGCGCTGTGGACAGCGGTCAATGAGCGTGACGAGATCGGCAGCGACCTGGTGCCGGATTACATCACCTCGGTCAAGGACGGCGGCTTCTACGGCTGGCCATTCAGCTATTACGGTCAGCACGTGGATGTGCGGGTGAAGCCGCAAAATCTGGATCTGGTGGCCAAAGCTATCGCCCCGGACTACGCCGTCGGCCCGCACACTGCCTCGCTGGGCCTGACTTTCGCCGAGGGCAACAGCCTGCCGGCGCAGTTCAAGGAAGGCGCGTTCATCGGTCAACACGGCTCGTGGAACCGCAAACCGCACAGTGGTTATAAAGTGATTTTCGTACCGTTCGCGGCCGGCAAGCCGAATGGAGCACCGGTGGATGTGCTGACCGGTTTCCTCGACAAGGACGAGAACGCTTTGGGTCGCCCGGTAGGCGTGGTGATCGACCAGCAAGGTGGTTTGCTGGTGGCGGATGATGTGGGGAACAAGGTTTGGCGGGTGTCGGCCGCTAAATAAATCAGGGCCCGACACATAACAAATGTGGGAGCGGGCTTGCTCGCGAAAGCGTCAGGTCATTCAACATCATGGGTGAATGACACACCGCATTCGCGAGCAAGCCCGCTCCCACATTTAGATTTTCAGCGGTTACGGGTTATGCGCCAGATGCTCCGGCTGCAACACCCGCTTGGCACTCAGGTACGCCTTCTGCCAGTACGCCTTCGACAGACTGTCCAGCTTCACCGTGCCGCCGGTGGCCGGCGCGTGCACGAAGCGCCCTTCGCCGACGTAGATCCCCGCATGACTGACCTGCGAGCCACCATTGGTGGCGAAGAAGATCAGGTCGCCGGTCTGCAAACCCTCTTTGCCGACATTCGGCGCCTGCATCACGATCATCTCGCGGGTGGAGCGCGGCAGGGAGATGCCGGCGGCATCGCGGTAGACGAAACCGATCAGGCCACTGCAATCGAACCCGGAGTCTGGTGTGTTGCCGCCCCAGCGATAAGGTGTGCCAACCAGGCCCAGCGCGCGAAACAGCACGTCTTCAGCAGCCGGCGAAAAAGCCTGGGAAGGCCCGAACACCACCGGGGCGCGTACCACGGGAGCAGGCGGCGGAGTGCGGCTGGCGCAGGCGCTGAGCAGCGCTGCGAAGAAAATCACTGTGAGGCGGGCCGACATCGTCATAAGCAGAACATCCTGATCTGGCTGCGGCTTTCTCTGCCGAATGGACAGAAACAAAACCGCCTGCGGAGCACGCAGGCGGTTTGCCATCAATATAGATACAGGATTCTAGCGGCTACGCGGCAAACTTCAAGTAAGACTTTAACTTCACCTTGTAAAGTCTAGATCTACTCCCTTGCCGGGCACCGTTTTTGTCGCCACGGACGTGGCGACAACGGGGGAATTACTTGCGAGCGGTGACCACGGTCGGAGCCATCGCGAGGGCGCGCTTGGCTTCGATGAAGGTCTTGCTCCAGTAGCTGTCACCCAGGCTGTCGATGCGAACACCGCCGCTGCGACGACTGCTGGAGTGGATGAACTGATTGTCACCCAGGTAGATCCCGGCGTGGCTTACACGACCGCGACGACCATTGGTGGCGAAGAACAGCAGATCGCCCGGCTCAAGGTTGCCGCGCGAGACCAGAGGCGCATCGACGTTGATCATTTCACGGGTGGAGCGCGGCAGATTCATGCCGGCTTCTTCGCGGAACAGATAACCGATGAAACCGCTGCAGTCGAAGCCGGCTTCAGAGGTACCGCCGAAACGATAACGGGTACCGATCAGGGACATGCCGCGTTCAAGGATACTGTCGGCCAGAACCGGGAGCTCGTACGGCTTCTTGTTGAAGTCCGAGAGTTCTTTTTCGGTGTCCAGCTCTTCCTGGTAAATAACGGAAGACTGGGCAGTGGCAGAATTTTTAACCTGCTGAGGCTGCTCTTGAACTGGAGAATGAGCAGCGCAACCGAACAACAGGGTGACGAGTGCGAGAGGCACGAGGGGTGCGAAGCGATTTAGCATGGGCACGACCGTGGCTGAAGTTGTAAAGAAGCCGAGACTATGCCCGCTATCGGCCTCATTTGCAAATTCAATCGATCTTTTTGTGACTTCCCGGTTTCTCGTTTACATCTAAGCGCTTAAGCCCATTTGACTCGATACGCGGTCTGCATACGTTGCGGAAACGCGGATTTTCTGGCGCCTGAAATATGTCGAAACGTGCTGAAAGCCTCGTATTTCAAGGGCTGGCTACCAACCAAGGGTTTCTTTCAGGAACGGAATCGTCAGCTTGCGTTGCGCCTGCAACGAGGCCTGATCCAGCTGTTCTAGCAGGTCGAACAATGCACTCATGCTGCGGGTACCGCGAGTCAGAATAAAGTGCCCGACTTCATCGGTCAGATGCAGACCGCGACGCGACGCGCGCAATTGCAGGGCACGCAATTTGTCTTCATCGGAGAGCGGACGCATCTGGAAGATCAGCGCCAGGGTCAGGCGCGATTTGAGGTCAGCCAGCTTCACCGGCAGCTCGCGCGGCGAGGTTGAAGCGGCAATCAGCAAACGTCGACCGCTGTCACGCAGGCGGTTGAACAGATGAAACATCGCCTCTTCCCAGTCCGGCTTGCCGGCAATCACCTGCAAGTCATCCAGGCAGACCAGTTCGTACTGCTCAAGGTTGTCGAGGATTTCGATACCACGATCCATCAGCTCGGCCAGCGGCAGATACACCGCCGGTTCACCCATCTGCTCGAAACGCAGACACGCCGCCTGCAACAGATGCGTACGCCCTACCCCATGCTTGCCCCACAGGTAGATGAGGCTTTCGGTCCAGCCGGCGTCGGCTTCGCATAGGCGCTCGACATAGCCGAGTGCAGCGGCATTGGCGCCTGGGTAGTAGTTGATGAAGGTGGCGTCGTCACGCAGACGCACACCTAGGGGCAGCTGAATCGGTTTCATGCTGACTGAACAGTTCTCAAGGAACCGTTAGTGGCCTCTGTGTAAAGTTTGCGAAGTTTATACCCGTGAAGCTGAGCGCACAATGCGACAGACCCCAAGCAAAATCAAAGGTTTGCGTTAACACGCTGGTTTTATGACAGTTTCTCTGACGCGGTATCGAACGAACCCGCCGCAAAACCCGGGCCAACCCGACACAATGCCGGGCCGCCCGTGATCGGATTACAACTCGGGATCATCTGCCCCGCTGTAAATATCCGAGTCCTTGTACAAATCGTGCACGTGACGCACCAGCACCATGATCACCGCCGCCACCGGCAATGCCAGCAGCACACCGGTAAAGCCGAACAGCTCGCCGCCGGCCAGGATCGCGAAGATCACCGCCACCGGATGCAGACCGATCCGGTCACCCACCAGCAAAGGCGTCAGCACCATGCCTTCCAGCGCCTGCCCGACCATGAACACCGCAACGATGCCGATCATCGGGTACAAGTCGCCACCAAACTGGAACAGCCCGGCAATCAGCGCCGCGCCAATCCCGATCACAAAGCCCATGTACGGCACGATGGCCGCCAGGCCTGCGATCAGGCCGATCAACAGCCCCAGTTCCAGACCAACAATCATCAGGCCCGCTGCGTAGATCACGCCCAGCGCCAGCATGACCAGCAACTGTCCGCGCACGAAAGCGCCGAGCACTTCGTGGCACTCACCGGCGAGCGAGACGATGGTCTCTTCACGATCACGCGGCAACAGGCTGCGGATCTTGGCCATCATCACGTCCCAGTCGCGCAGCAGATAAAAACTCACCACTGGGATCAGCACCAGATTCGCCAGCCAGCCGATCAGCGCCAGACTCGAGGCCGTCGCCTGACTCAGCACCACACCGACGATGTCAGTGGTCTGCCCCATGTGTTCGCTGATCGCCGCCTTGACCTTGTCGAACTTCCAGAAGCCGTCAGACAGGCCCAGCTTCGATTGCGCCCACGGCAGCGCCGTGTGCTGCAGCCAGTCAAGCATTTGCGGCGCCAACTCATACAAACGCACCAACTGCTTGGCAAGCATCGGCACCAGCACCAACAGCAACGTGGTGACGATCAGAGTGAACAAGGCGAACACCGCGATCACACCCCAGGTTCGCGACAAACCGAGTTTCTCCAACCGATCCACCAGCGGATCGAACAGATACGCCAGCAGCAACGCCACCAGAAACGGCGTGAGGATCGGATGCAGCAACCAGACAAATGCGCAAAGCAGGACTACCCCACCGAGCCAGAACCAACGCCGCGTATCGGCCATTTACCACTCCCACTGCTTCTATATAAGGAAAGACTTACCAGCGAAACCGCAACGAAGGTGCTACCGGTGCAGGCGCTGGAGCCGCAACAGGCGCTGCACCTGCCACCGCTGGCTGCGGCGCTGCCACTGGCGTCGGCGCTTCGGCCGGCAACTCCTGCAACTTCGCCAGCGACAATTGCGAGCGCAACTGATCGGCACTGCCGTTGACCCGATACACGATGCGATCACCTTCGACACTTTGCAGACGCACGCCGAAGGGTTCGAGTAACCGCAGCAGCGTGGCGTAATGCTCAAGATTCATGCCCTGCACTTCGAGGGTCTGTTGGCCCGAAGCACCAGGCTTGGCGACAAAGCGCGGCGCCAGACGCTCGGCCACCGCCAGCATCACCGCATCCGCCAAGGCAGCCTGATCGGCACCCTGTACGCTGCCGGCCTCTTTCTGATCACCTAGCCACAGATGCCACTTGGCCTGCCACTGCCCGCCCTCTTCGTGCGCATGCACCGCCAGCAACGCATCCGCGCCGTAACGCTCCGAAGCGCCGCGCAATGGCGCGGGATCGGTGCCATCCAGCACTGGCGCGGTAGCCACCAGTTGCTCACTCAGATCCGCTAGCGGCAGACGCAGCGGCAAGCCGCGATGCTGAGCCGCAGAACGCAATGGTGCAGCCGCTGCCTGACCGTCGCCGACCAGGCTCGAACCTTCAGTCGAATCGTTCAGCCACCAGCTCAGAATCGACGGCCGACTCGCCCCCCACAATGACAGCCCGGCGCGACGCAGCGCCTGCTCGGTGGTGGCCGGATCGAAATCGACCTTGAGCACCTCCGGCGGCCCGGCATCAAAACCGAACTGACTGATGATCTGCTGCGGGTCCTTGCGAATCGCTGCCAGCCCCGGATTCTGCGAAGCCTTGGGGTCACCGGTCAGGCGCAACACCAGCGTATCCAGTGCCGCCTGCGTGGCGCGATCACGCTCTTCCGGCGCCTGGCTGCTGACCGGCTGGCGCACTTGATAGAGACCCTTGAGGTTTTCGGCATGACTCGCCAGGCTGACCAACGACAAACAACCCACAACCAACAATTTACAAAAACGCATGGAAAATTCCCGTCGACAGGAGCGGCTGGAACAGGCCGCGTGAACCGGTTAAGCAAGGCTGTGACAATCTGCCATCGCAAAACATTCACACGCTAGCGGTAAGTTTTTGCACAGTGATAACGATAGACGGTTAATCGGCACACCTTATACAGGCAGCCGCCCGGCACAATTGCAAAAAATTTCAGTCGATTATGCCCCTGCCCGTCGGCGCGAGGATGGCCGCTGCCCCTCAAGCCTGATAAAATCGCGCGCCTTCGCAGACCGGCAACAGCCGGGCACCCCGAAATTCGCGTAAGGCCATCGCCCTCTCGATTTCGATGTTCCCGCTGAACTCGGTCGTTACCCCTGAATCCCCTCCCCTAAAGGCCTGGATCATGAGCAAGCAACCCTCCCTGAGCTACAAGGACGCCGGTGTAGACATCGACGCCGGTGAAGCATTGGTCGAACGCATCAAGAGCGTCGCCAAGCGCACTGCGCGCCCGGAAGTCATGGGCGGCCTGGGCGGTTTCGGCGCCCTCTGCGAGATCCCGGCCGGTTACAAACAGCCGGTGCTGGTTTCCGGTACTGATGGCGTCGGCACCAAGCTGCGCCTGGCGCTGAACCTGAACAAGCACGACAGCATCGGCCAGGACCTGGTCGCCATGTGCGTCAATGATCTGGTGGTGTGCGGCGCAGAACCGCTGTTCTTCCTCGACTACTACGCCACCGGCAAGCTGAACGTCGACGTAGCTGCCACCGTGGTCACCGGTATCGGTGCAGGCTGCGAACTGGCTGGCTGCTCCCTGGTCGGCGGCGAAACCGCTGAAATGCCTGGCATGTACGAAGGCGAAGACTACGATCTGGCCGGCTTCTGCGTCGGCGTCGTGGAAAAAGCCGAAATCATCGACGGCTCGAAAGTCGCCACCGGTGATGCGCTGATCGCCCTGCCATCGTCCGGCCCGCACTCCAACGGCTACTCGCTGATCCGCAAGATCATCGAAGTGTCGGGTGCCGACATTGAAACCGTTCAGCTCGACGGCAAGCCACTGACCGAACTGCTGATGGCCCCGACCCGCATCTACGTGAAGCCGCTGCTCAAGCTGATCAAAGACACCGGCGCGGTCAAAGCCATGGCCCACATCACCGGTGGCGGCCTGCTGGACAACATTCCGCGCGTTCTGCCAAAAGGCGCTCAGGCCGTGGTTGACGTGGCCAGCTGGACTCGCCCGGCAGTCTTCGACTGGCTGCAGGAGAAAGGCAACGTCGACGAGACCGAAATGCACCGCGTACTGAACTGCGGCGTGGGCATGGTGATCTGCGTGGCTCAGGAGCACGTTGAAGTGGCCCTGAAAACCCTGCGTGATGCCGGTGAGCAGCCTTGGGTCATCGGCCAGATCGCTGCCGCTGCCGAAGGCGCTGCCCAGGTTGATCTGCAGAACCTTAAGGCTCATTAATGTCCGCAACCTGTGATGTCGTGGTGCTGTTGTCCGGCACCGGCAGTAACTTGCAGGCTCTGATCGACAGCACGCGGACCGGCGACAGCCCGGTCCGCATCGCTGCGGTGATTTCCAACCGCGCCGACGCCTACGGCCTGCAACGCGCCAGTGACGCGGGTATCGCCACCCGCTCGCTGGATCACAAGGCTTTCGAAGGTCGCGAGGCCTTCGATGCTGCCCTGATCGAACTGATCGACGAATTCAAACCAAAACTCGTGGTACTGGCCGGCTTCATGCGCATTCTCAGCGCTGATTTCGTGCGCCACTATCAGGGTCGTCTGCTCAACATCCACCCGTCGCTGCTGCCCAAATACAAAGGGTTACACACTCATCAGCGCGCGCTCGAGGCCGGCGATGCGGAACACGGCTGCTCCGTGCACTTCGTCACCGAGGAACTCGATGGTGGACCACTGGTCGTACAGGCAGTAATACCGGTAGAGTTGCACGACACGCCGCAGACACTTGCGCAGCGAGTGCATGTCCAGGAACACCTGATCTACCCGATGGCTGTACGCTGGTTTGCCGAAGGCCGACTGGCACTCGGTGAGCAAGGTGCTTTACTGGATGGCCAGTTACTCGCGGCCAGCGGCCACTTGATTCGACACTAGGAGATTTTATGCGTCGCGCCCTGCTCTTCGCTTGCGCTCTGCTCGCCCTGCCTTTCGCGCAGGCGGCAGACCTTCAACCGTTCTCCGCCAGCTACACCGCCGACTGGAAACAGTTGCCCATGAGCGGCACCGCCGAACGCAGCCTGACCAAAGAAGCCAACGGCGTCTGGAAACTCAGCTTCAAGGCGTCGATGATGATCGCCAGCCTGACCGAAGAAAGCACCCTGACCCTGGACAAGGACACCCTGCTGCCACAGTCCTACCACTTCGAACGTGGTGGTCTGGGCAAAGCGAAAAAGGCTGATCTGGACTTCGACTGGAACAGCAAGATGGTCACCGGCACTGACCGGGGCGACGCGGTAAAGATCCCGCTGAACCGTGGCATGGTCGACAAGTCGACCTATCAACTGGCGCTGCAGCACGACGTCGCCTCCGGCAAAAAGACCATGAGCTATCAGGTGGTCGATGACGGTGAAGTCGACACCTATGACTTCCGTGTACTGGGTGCCGAGAAAGTCGACACCAAGGCCGGCAAGATCGATGCAATCAAGGTCGAGCGCGTGCGTGACCCGACACAAAGCAAGCGCATCACTGTGCTGTGGTTCGCCAAGGACTGGGATTACCTGCTGGTCCGCCTGCAACAGGTTGAAACCGACGGCAAGGAGTACAACATCATGCTCCAGGACGGTACGGTCAACGGCAAAACCGTTAAAGGCAGCTGATCTGCCGCTACAACGAAAAGCCCCGCAGATGCGGGGCTTTTTTGTGCCTGCGATTACCAGGCGACACACAAATACTGTGGGAGCGGGCTTGCTCGCGAAGGCGGCCTGCCAGCTAACGAAGATGTATCTGATACAACACCTTCGCGAGCAAGCCCGCTCCCACAGGGGGTGAGTGCAATCGTCAAGGGTCAGCTCAGACCGAAAATTTGGCCACCATATTGTTCAAATCCACCGCCAGCCGCGACAATTCCTGGCTTGCCGCACTGGTCTGATTTGCCCCCGCCGACGTCTGCATCGCCAGATCGCGGATGTTCATCAGGTTGCGGTCCACCTCCCGCGCCACCGCTGCCTGCTCCTCCGAGGCGCTGGCGATCACCAGGTTGCGCTCGTTGATCAAGGTGAACGCCGAGGCAATTTCCTCCAGCGCCAAACCCGCAGCCTTGGCCAGTTCCAGAGTCGAATTGGCGCGGACGCTGCTCTGTTGCATCGAACTGACCGCCGAATCGGTGCCCTGCTGGATGCCACCGATCATCTGCTCGATTTCCTGGGTCGATTGCTGGGTGCGATGGGCCAGCGCCCGCACCTCATCGGCCACCACCGCGAAGCCACGCCCGGCATCCCCGGCCCGCGCCGCCTCAATCGCTGCGTTCAGTGCCAGCAGATTGGTCTGCTCGGCAATCGAGCGGATCACGTCGAGCACTTTGCTGATGCCGTGAACCTTCTGCGCCAGATCCTCGACCTGCGTTGCATTGGACGTGACGTCGTCAGCCAGGGACTGGATCGAAGTCACCGTCTGATTGACCTGCTCGCGCCCATGCTGGGCAATCCGGTCAGACTCGCGCGACGCCTCGGAAGTCGCCACGGCGTTGCTCGCGACCTCTTCCACGGCAGCGGTCATCTGATTGACCGCCGTGGCGGCCTGCTCGATCTCCAGGCTTTGCTGGTGCAGCCCGCGCGTGGCGTCCTCGGTGACGCAACTCAGTTCCTCCGAGGCCGACGCCAACTGGCTGGACGATTCAGAAATCTGCCGAATGGTGTCGCGCAGGTTGTGCTGCATGCTTTTCAGCGCCTGCAGCAGCCGCGCCGGTTCGTCCTTGCCGGAGATGTTGATATCGCCCGTCAGGTCACCGCCGGCCACCACTTCCGCCACGCCGAGTGATTGCGCCAGCGGCAGGACGATGCTGCGGGTCAGCAACAACGCCAGACCGATGGTGATCAATGCGGTAATGCCGATCATCACCCCGACCCACACCCGCGAATTGATGAAGACCAGGCGCGCGGCTTCGGTGGCAAGGTTGGCGTTGTGCTTGTTCAGCTCGACCAGCTCCTTCAGGGTGGCCGCCATGTCGTCGGCCAACGGGCTCATTTCACCGTTGAGAATCGCCGCCGCCTCCTCCACCCGATTCTGTGCGGACAACTGCATGACCTGCGCCTGAAACTCCAGGTACTGGTGCTCGGCGACCTTGAAGCGGTCGAACAACTTGCGCTCTTCGGGCAGCACGATCAACACGTCATAGCGTTGTTGCGCTTCGCTCAACACACCGCGCAGGTCATTGAGCTTGGCGACATTCTGCGCCAGCGCCTGCGGGTCACGATTGAGCAGCAGGCGCATGGTCAGCGCACGCAGGCGCAACATATCCTGACTCATCTCGCCGACCGCCATCACGCTCGGCAGCCAGTTGTTGTCGACCTCATCAGACTGGGCGCGCATGTTCGCCATTTGCAGCAGGGCGAACGCCCCCAGGGCAAACACCATCAGCGCCAACACACCAAAACCCAGGCCGGCTCGCGGCGCGATATTGAGACTACGGATGCTCATGACTCTGGTTCCTTCCAAAAGCGCTGCATCAACCCTGCAGCTGGTTGCTTTAGAAGGTATCGGCCCGGCGAAAATTTGCGTAAGACCAAAAGGTGATATCAAAACGCCTCGATACTTCGAACCCTCGGCATTAACGATTCAGCGCGGTTTCCCGGACTTTGCCGCTGTTCGCGGCAATATCGCCAGGAAGTTATCCCGGGCGACCTTACGCGCAATTTCTTCAGGCAAGGCATCAAGGAACGGCGTGAAGCTGCGCATTTCCTGACCGAGCTTGGTGAAACGGCCTACAACATCCGAGCCAATCATGAACCGATCAGGGTATTTCTCGACCAAGGCCAGCCATTCCGCACGCGGCTTGCCCTGCTCGTCCAGCAGGTACGGTGTGAGCATGCTCCACGACAGATCGATGTACAGATTCGGATAAGCCTCAAGCATCCGACTCACCGTCGGCAGGAGGAATTTCAGTTGCGTCTGGTGCCGATGAATTTCCGCGCTGGTGCCGGCGTGCGCCCAGATGAACCGGGTGTGCGGGTGATTACGCAGGGGTTCTTCGATTTCCTTCAAGTACAGCGGATTTTTCTCACGCTTGGAGGTGATGTTGGAATGCAGCATCACTGGCAGATCGTTTTCGGCAGCCAGGTGATAAATCCGCTTCATCGCCTCGTTATTGGCCCGTGGCGTGTCGCCGGCGGTCAACGCCGTCAAGTCATCATGGCGGGTGAACACTTCACCAATGCCCTGCCACAGCCCCGGATACAGATCGAGCATGCGCTGGATGTGTGCGGCAGAGTTCTTGTCGTTAGGGTTGAAGCCCGAGAGGAATGGATGAAAGTGCAGACGCTGCTCCGGCGTCAGTTTCTGCACGGCATCGGCAACGATCACGTCGGTGGCGCTGTACCAGTAGGCATCGGCATCATCGCCGGCGTAATAGCGCGGACGCTTGGGTTCGTCCTCGTGCCACTTCTTCGCCACGGGAATACCGGAAATCATCACATGGTCGATGGAATTGTCCTGCATGGCCGTGAGCAATTTCGCCATGCCGGCGGTTTCCTGGAAGAAATCCACGTAGTGCAAGTGCGCATCGCTGTAGGTGTAATCGCGGGCGCTGGCGCTACCGGCGAATGCCAGCAGGCAGGCAAGACTCAAACGAAACAAGGACACAAGTAATCTCCGGCAGGTAGGCATAGCCTAGACCCTGAGCCGATCACAAGGGTTCATCCTGCAGGAAAGTGGAACGCGCCTCCGTAGGAATGCTCTATAACTGCAAGGTCTTTTTTGATCGCACGACTTTTCCTACTGCCAGTGAGGTTGCCATGACTGTTACCGTCAATACCGTCTCCGCCGAAGGTTTTCGTCATACCGTACAGATCGATGACCACGAATTGTTTGCCGACGTGCCGAAGTCTGCCGGCGGCGAAGGCTCGGCCCCCGAGCCACACGACTACTTCGACGCCGCGCTGGGTGCCTGCAAAGCCCTGACCCTGAAAATGTACGCGAAGAAGAAAGACATCCCGCTGACCGGCGTGGGTGTCGAGGTCAAACGCGACAACAGCGAAGAGCAGAAAGGCAAATACGCCCTGCACGTGACGCTTACCCTCAAGGGCGTCCTCACTGATGCCCAACGTGAAGAGTTACTGCGCGTGGCTGATCGCTGCCCGATCCACAAACTGATGACTACCACCGACGTCAGCATCGAAACCCACGCCCCACAAGGCTTCGACAGCCAGTAATCACCCTCTTGCCAGCGGCGGGTTATGCTTCTGGCATCACCCGCTCAGCCTGGAATGCACCATGGATACGCAACCACTGATCATCCGCCCGCGCGCCGAAGACGTCGAAGGCCAGCCGATCCTGCGCCCGCTGCCGTCAGCCAAATGCCGCAGCATCGGGCCTTTCGTGTTTTTCGACCACATGCTCGAAACGGTTTATCCGACGAGCAAAGGCATGAACATCCGACAGCATCCGCACATTGGTCTCTCGACTCTGACCTACCTGTTCGAAGGGCAAATCCAGCACAAGGACAGCCTCGGCTCCGATCAGGTGGTCAGTGCTGGCGATGTCAGCTGGATGACCGCGGGCAGTGCGATTGCCCACGTCGAGCGCACGCCCGAGCCGCTGTGGGAGCAAAGCTTCACCATGCACGGCTTGCAGATCTGGCTGGCCTCGCCCAAGGATCACGAGCAAGGTCCGGGACATTACAGCCATCACCCGGCGGCAACCTTGCCGGTCAGCGATAACCTTGGTGTGCAGATCCGGATGATCGCCGGGTCAGGCTTTTGCCTGGAATCGCCGGTGCCGGTGCTTTCTCCTACGCTGTACGCCGAAGCGAAGATGCAGACCGCGACCACTTTGCTGATCCCGACCGAGCACGAAGAACGCGCGATTTATGTGCTGAGTGGCGATGCGCAGTTGAATGGCGAGCCCCTCGAACCCCATGCGCTGGCGGTGTTGCCGGCCGGGGAACAGATGAGCCTGTTCGCCGAGAGTGACGTGCACGCGGTGGTGTTTGGCGGCGCGCCGCTGGACGGGCCTCGGCGAATCAACTGGAATTTCGTTGCGAGCGATCCGGCGGCGATTGATGAGGCGCGGCGTAAGTGGGCGGCCGGGGATTGGCCGACGGTGCCGGGGGAAGTGGAGCGGATTGAGTTGCCGCGTTAAGCCTTTACCCTCACCCCAGCCCTCTCCCGGAGGGAGAGGGAGCCGACTGAGCTGTCTTGCGTCATACACCGGCCTGAAAAATCCTGGCGATTATGGATTCACTAAGGCACTTTCAGGTCGGCGTAATCCTTGAGCATCCCCCGATCGGTCCCCTCTCCCTTAGGGAGAGGGTTAGGGTGAGGGGCTTTTAGCTTTCCAGGCTTCAGGCTTTGAACACTTCATCCAGCAAATCATGCATCGACTTGAACGCACGCTTGGCGGTCTTCGCGTCGTACATCATCTTGCCCGGCACATTGGCATGCGGATCGGTAAACGAATGCACCGCACCGCCATAGCTGAGCAACTGCCAATCGACCTTCGCCGCGTTCATTTCATCTTCGAACGCAGGCAATTGCTCCTTCGGCACCAGCGGGTCGGAGGCACCGTGCAGTACCAGCACCGAGCCCTTGATGTTCTTTGCGTCCGCCGGATTCGGCGAGTCCAGCGTACCGTGGAACGACACCGCCGCCTTCACCGGTGCACCGGTGCGCGCCAGATCCAGCGCACAGCAACCACCAAAGCAGAAACCGAACACCGCAAGCTTCGAGGTATCGACCGCTGCCTCGCCCTGCTTCTGCAATTGTTCGAACGCCGCCTGCATGCGCTTACGCAGCAGTGCGCGGTCGTTCTTCAGCGGCATCATCGCCGCGCCGGCCTCGTCAGCGTTCTGCGGACGTACTGCCTGGCCATACACGTCAGCAATCAACACCACGTAGCCCTTGGCCGCGACCGATTTGGCGATTTCTTCCGCCCCGGCGCTGACGCCCATCCAGTTCGGCGCCATCAGCAGGCCCGGGCGCGCGCCCTTGTGCTCGGCGTCGAACGCCAGACGACCTTCATAGGGCTGGCCATCCAGCTGATAGACCACGGAACGTACAGTAACTTGGCTCATTTCTGACTCCTGATTAGTTAAACACCAGAATGAAAAAACCCGCCGAAGCGGGTTTTTCTACAACGTGATCAAGCTGACAGTTCAACCAGCAGCTTGTTCAGACGGGTTACGTAAGCGGCCGGGTCTTTCAAGCTTTCGCCAGCCGCCAGGGCGGCCTGATCGAAGAGGATGTGCGACAGGTCGCCAAAACGCCCTTCGTTCTGCTCGCCGTCGAGTTTCTCGATCAGCGGGTGACTCGGGTTGAATTCGAAAATCGGCTTCGACTCCGGCACTTTCTGCCCGCTGGCTTCGAGGATCTGGCGCATTTGCAGGCCCAGGTCCTGTTCGCCGATGGCCAGAATGGCTGGCGAATCGGTCAGACGGTGAGAGACGCGAACCTCGGCAACGGAATCGCCCAGCGCGGTTTTCAGGCGCTCGACCAGACCTTCTTTGGACTTGGCGACTTCTTCTGCAGCTTTCTTGTCCTCTTCCGAGTCCAGGTTGCCCAGATCAAGATCACCGCGTGCCACGTCGACAAAGGTCTTGCCGTCGAATTCGCTGAGGTAGCTCATCAGCCACTCGTCGATACGGTCGGTCAGCAGCAGCACTTCGATGCCTTTCTTGCGGAAGACTTCCAGGTGCGGACTGTTCTTGACCTGCGCGTAGGTTTCGCCGGTGAGGTAGTAGATCTTGTCCTGACCTTCCTTGGCGCGCGCCAGGTAGTCAGCCAGACCGACAACTTGCTCGCCGTCGTCGCCTTGGGTCGATGCGAAACGCAGCAGACCGGCAATTTTCTCTTTGTTGGCGAAATCTTCTGCCGGGCCTTCTTTCATGACCTGACCGAAGTTTTTCCAGAAGCCCTTGTATTGCTCAGGCTCGTTCTTCGCCAGTTTTTCCAGCATGTCCAGCACGCGCTTGGTCAGCGCCGACTTCATCGAGTCGATGATCGGGTCTTTCTGCAGGATTTCCCGCGATACGTTCAGCGACAGGTCGTTGGAATCGACCACACCCTTGATGAAGCGCAGGTACAGCGGCAGGAACGACTCGGCCTGATCCATCACGAACACGCGCTGCACGTACAGCTTCAGGCCTTTCGGCGCTTCACGCTGGTACAGGTCGAACGGCGCGCGGGCCGGCACGTACAGCAGCGAGCTGTACTCGAGCTTGCCTTCGACCTTGTTGTGGCTCCAGGCCAGCGGGTTTTCGAAGTCGTGAGCGATGTGCTTGTAGAACTCCTGGTATTCCTCGTCCTTCACTTCAGTGCGCGGACGGGTCCACAGGGCGCTGGCGCGGTTGACGGTTTCCCATTCAACGGCAGGCTTCTCTTCGCCTTCAGCGGCAGTGACTTCTTTCGGCAGCTCGATCGGCAGCGCGATGTGGTCGGAGTATTTCTTGATGATGTTGCGCAGACGCCAGCCGTCGGCGAACTCGTCTTCAGCGGATTTCAGGTGCAGGACGATGCGGGTGCCGCGTTCTGGCTTGTCGATGGTGGCGACTTCGAATTCGCCCTCGCCTTTCGACGACCAGTGCACGCCTTCGCTGGCAGGAGTGCCGGCGCGACGGCTGTACACGTCGACTTTGTCAGCCACGATGAAGGCCGAGTAGAAGCCGACACCGAACTGGCCGATCAGGTGAGAATCTTTTTTCTGATCGCCCGAGAGATTCTTCATGAAATCGGCGGTGCCCGACTTGGCGATGGTCCCCAGGTGGGTGATCACATCGTCACGGTTCATGCCGATACCGTTGTCTTCGAGGGTGACGGTCTTGGCGTCCTTGTCGAAGCTCACACGGATTTTCAGTTCAGCGCCACCTTCGAGCAACTCAGGCTTGGCCAGGGCTTCGAAGCGCAGCTTGTCGACAGCGTCAGAGGCGTTCGAGATCAATTCGCGAAGGAAGATTTCCTTGTTGGAATACAGCGAATGGATCATGAGGTGCAGCAGCTGCTTTACCTCGGTCTGGAAGCCCAGGGTTTCCTTTTGAGTTTCCACACTCATGGTCATCAAACTCCAATCAGATGGCAGTGGCCGCGATCCAGAGGGGTCGGCGGCGGGTTGTTCACTGAGTTGGGGGCAGCGTTCAGGATTTCAAGGGCTCATCAATTTTGAAATGTGCACGGGCGGTGGCAATCGGTTCGCTCTCGGTGCTTTGCCAGGCCGTGATGGCGACGTTGGCCACGCGCCGCCCCTGGCGACAGACCTGACATTTGGCCCAAGTGTCGCGAAACTGCCCGGCGCGCAGATAATCCAGAGAAAAGTCGATGATCTTCGGCACCCCGGGCGAACCGGTGAAGATCAGCAAATGCAACGCGGCTGCCAGCTCCATGAACCCGGCAATCACCCCGCCATGGATCGCTGGCAATAAAGGGTTACCAATGTTGTCCTTGTTCGCCGGCAGCTTGAACAGCAATTCATCGCCGACCCGGGAACATTCGACGCCGATCAACCCAGCGTAAGGAATTATCCGCAGCAACGGCGCGTAATCGCCCTGAGCGTGAGCCTGCAGCAGCTGTTGCTTCCAGTCATCGCTCATCGATTCTCTCCTTTGACCTTGCCGCCAAATCCCTGGGTGCCTTTCAGGTTTTTGCCCATGCGCATGAAAGTGCCGACGACATGGGCGATCGGCTGATTCGGGTCATCCTGATAAGCAAAGCCGCGAGCGAAGATCACATCGGTGGTGACCCGGTAACACTGGGCAAAGCCATAGACGTCCTTGTTCGGCTCGGCGGCGTGCATGTAGTCGATACGCAGGTCCAGGGTCGGGCAGACTTCGAACTCCGCCAGCACGCACAACGTGGACATGCCGCACGCGGTGTCCATCAGCGAGGTAATGGCGCCGCCGTGGATGACCCCGGTCTGTGGATTGCCGACGATTTGCGCGTTGTACGGCAACCTCACCGTCAGCCCTTCGCTGCTGGCGCTGTGTACCGTCAAACCGAGCACCTGACAATGGCGCAGGGCCGAAAGAAATCGTGTCGCGCGCTCAAAAACGGGGTTTTCAGCCATTTGATAATTACTCTCGTTAGAGCCTTTTGCCAGTAGTAGGAAATGCTGCAAAAGTTCCACTAAAAAACAAACTTATATATCTGAACGAAATGAGGAACTTAACCTTTGGCGCTGCGCTCTTAAGGCCAGTAGTTATTTTCCATAAGGAGAAACACCCCATGCGTAAAACTTTAGCTATTGCCTTGATGTTGACCGCTTCCCTCGGTCTCGCTGCCTGCGATAAAAAATCCGAGGACAAAGCTCAAGATGCAAACCAACATGCTGAGCAAGCTCAGCAAGACATGAACAAAGCTCAGGATAAAGTGAACGACGCAGCAAAAGAAAACGCCGAAGCTGCCAAAGCTCAGGCTGAATCGAATCAAGCTGCTCAGGAAGAAGCTGCCAAGAAGCAATAATTGCGACTTGATGCAGTAAAAGAAAACCCGCCAAGTGCGGGTTTTCTTTTGCCTGTGATTTTTTGTCAGTCTTGGCTTAGAGGCTTTCTTAGAGCAATACGGTTCTAAAAGTCGGACTAATCATCAGCAACAAACTGCAGATCAGGCCGACCAGCCACACCAGGCTGCGCAGGGATGGTTTATCCGCCAGGTATAACCACACGTAAAGAATTCGCGCGATCACAAAGATGATCGCCAGCGCATCAATCAACCAGCCTTGGGTTTGCGTGGTGTGCGCCATCAGCACACCCACGGCGAACAGGATGAACGCTTCGATGCAGTTCTGGTGCGCCGCCAGCGCCCGCGCGCCATAGCCAGTGAGTTGCGCCTGCTGTTGACGCGGTAGATGGTTGTTGTAACCACCCTGCTCTTTCATGGCCTTGCCCACCGGCATGCGCGCGATGTAAATCAACAGTGCACTGATAAACACACACCAGAACGGAATACTCATCAAGCAGCCTCTTTATTGGTTTCGGGCAATGGTGCCTCTGTAGGGGTATAGACCATCACATCCAGCACGTCGGAATGAAACTCGCGGCGGTACAACACGATGACCACCCCGGCACTCATCAACATGAACAGCCACGGGCTGACAAACCACGCCAGCATGCTCATGCCGAAGTAATAAGAGCGCAGACCGAAGTTGAACTGGTTCGCCGCCATCGAAATCACCCGCGCCGCCCGCAGTGCGAACGCCTTGCGCTCCTGCTCCGAGACCTGACGCTCACCGATCATCGGCGCGGAACCGACCAGCACCGCAGCAAAGTTGTACTGACGCATGCACCAACTGAAGGTGAAGAACGCATAGACGAACACCAGCGCCAGACACAGCAACTTGATCTCCGACATGCCCTGCGACGCCTGCTGCACCATCGGGATATCCGCCAGCAGCGACACCGCGCGTTCGGACGCACCGAGCACGGTGAGAATGCCGGCGAGGATGATCAAAGTGCTGGAGGCGAAGAACGAGGCGTTACGCTCCAGATTACCGATCACGCTGGCGTCGGCGATACGGTTGTCACGCAGCAGCATGCGGCGCATCCAGTCTTCGCGATACAGGTGCAGCACGCTGGCGAGGCACGCGGTGTCGCGGGCCTTCCACGACGCATAACGGGTGTAGCCGCCCCAGCAGATGACAAACCAGAGCGCGGCCAGCAGGTGGATCAGATTGGCTTGGATGAACGACATGCAATTCCCTGTGGAGTATGGATGCTACCTGTGGGAGCGAGCCTGCTCGCGAAAGCGGCGTATCACACAACATTGATGGCGGCTGACACAACGCTTTCGCGAGCAGGCTCGCTCCCACATTAAGACTTCGGCAGTGCTTCGACGTTAGCTCGCGGAAAAAGACACTGCCAGACGCCCATAAAAAATGCCCCGTATCGATTGATACGGGGCATTTCTGTTTAAGCGCTGAAGACCCGTTTGTGGCGGGTCAGACAACGTCAGGCAACGGCTTCGCTGCGCTTGCCCAGCAGGCGATCGCAGACCACGGCGATCACCAGGGTCATCACGCATGGCACCAGCCACGCCAGGCCCTGCTCGCTCAGCGGCAGGTGCGACAGCTGCGACGGCATCCAGTCGGCCAGACCGGCGCCCTTGAGCGCGTCGATGGTGCCGAACAGGAACGATACCAGCATGACCGGGCCGAGGATCCGCCCGTGTTCATGCCAGAAGTCCTTGCAGAAGCTCAGAGCCACCAGAACGATGCACGGCGGGTAGATCGCGGTCAGCACCGGGATCGAGAACGCGATCAGCTTGGTCAGGCCCAGGTTGGACACCAGCAGCGAGAACGCGGCGAGGATGATCACCAGAGTCTTGTAGGACAGTGGCAGCACGCGGCTGAAGTATTCAGCGCAGGCGCAGGTCAGACCGACCGCCGTCACCAGGCACGCCAGCGAGATCAGCACCGCGAGGAAACCGCTGCCCAGCGAACCGAAGGTGTGTTGCACGTAAGCGTGCAGCACCGCCGCGCCGTTGGTGGCACCGACCGCGACTTCGTGGCTGCCGGAGCCGAGGCGGAACAGGCTGATGTACACCAGCGCCAGACCGACACCGGCGATGAGGCCGGCAATGATCGCGTAACGGGTGATCAACGCAGGCGACTCGACGCCACGGGAGCGGATCGCGTTGACGATGACGATACCGAACACCAGCGCGCCGAGGGTATCCATGGTCAGGTAACCATTGATGAAGCCCTGAGAGAACGGTGCCGCGACGTATTCCGGCGTGGCCTGACCGATATCCCCGGCCGGCAGGGCGAACGCGGCGATGCCGAGTACCGCCAGGGCGATGATTTTCAGCGGCGCGAGGAAACGCCCCACGGTATCGAGCAGACGGCCCGGATACAGCGAGATGAAGAACACCAGCAGGAAGTACACCGAGCTGTAGAGGAACAGCGCCAGCGGGCTTTCGCCGGTCAGCGGCGCGAGTCCCACTTCGAACGACACGGTCGCGGTCCGCGGGGTGGCGAACAGCGGGCCGACCGCCAGGTAGCATGCCGCGGCGAGCACACCACCGGCGATCTTGCCGATCGGGCTGCTCAGCGCATCCATCGCACCACCGACCTTGGCCAGGGCGACGACGGTGACCACCGGCAGACCGACGGCCGTGATCAGGAAGCCCAGCGCCGCCATCCAGACGTTAGGTCCGGACTGCAGGCCGACGATAGGCGGGAAAATGATGTTGCCGGCCCCGACGAACAGGGCAAATGTCATAAAGCCCAGTGCCAGGATGTCCTGACCTTTCAAAACTTTCATTAAGGAAATACCACACTACTGAATCGGAATTTAGAGGGGGATTTCCCTGTGGGGTTAGGGAAATGCTGTCAGTCCGTATAAGACTGACCCGTTTAGCGCGTTGCATGCCTTGTGGGCGGCAGACGCAAAAATGGCTGCTAGCCTAACGAATTTGTCTGACAAACGCACTGTTTGAGGGCGAACTATCCGATACACGACGTGTCTGTGTCGCGTTTACGCATTTATTTTTCCTACATGGAACTCTGTAGGTAGAGCACGAACCCTGTAGTGAGGGGATTTATCCCCGATGGGCCGAAGCAGCCCTGATTGAGAACTTGTAGCGCTTTTCGATTGGCTGGATACATCGGGTTTGGAGCCGCTTCGCAGCCCATCGGGGATAAATCCCCTCGCCACAGAAGCCCTCCTATCCCTTTAATGCCAGAAACAACAAAGGCCACCCGAAGGTGGCCTTTGTCTGGTGAAGCGTCAGTCAAGCACGAGGCTTACTTGACAGCCCAACCGGTCAGCTCGGCCAGGGCCTTGCCGATGTCTGCCAGCGAACGCACGGTTTTTACGCCTGCGTCTTGCAGCGCAGCGAATTTCTCGTCTGCAGTGCCTTTGCCGCCAGAGATGATTGCGCCAGCATGGCCCATGCGCTTGCCCGGAGGAGCAGTCACACCAGCGATGTAGGAAACAACCGGCTTGGTCACGTGTGCCTTGATGTAGGCAGCCGCTTCTTCTTCAGCCGAACCGCCGATCTCGCCGATCATCACGATCGCTTCGGTCTTCGGGTCTTCCTGGAACAGCTTCAGGATGTCGATGAAGTTCGAACCCGGGATCGGGTCACCACCGATGCCGACGCAAGTCGACTGACCGAAACCGGCGTCAGTGGTCTGCTTCACAGCTTCGTAGGTCAGGGTGCCGGAACGCGAAACGATACCGACCTTGCCTGGCAAGTGAATGTGACCTGGCATGATGCCGATCTTGCATTCGCCTGGGGTGATCACGCCTGGGCAGTTAGGGCCGATCAGGGTAACACCCAGCTCGTCGCACTTAACTTTGGCGTCCAGCATGTCCAGGGTAGGAATGCCTTCGGTGATGCAGACGATCAGCTTGATGCCGCCGAAAGCAGCTTCCAGGATCGAGTCCTTGCAGAAAGGAGCCGGAACGTAGATCACGCTGGCGGTAGCGCCAGTGGCAGCTACTGCGTCTTTAACGGTGTTGAACACTGGCAGACCCAGGTGCTCGGTGCCGCCTTTGCCCGGAGTTACGCCACCAACCATCTTGGTGCCGTATTCGATGGCTTGCTGGGTGTGGAAACTACCTTGCGAACCGGTAATACCCTGGCAGATAACTTTGGTGTCTTTATTGATCAGGACGCTCATTATTTGCCCTCCGCAGCTTTGACAACTTGTTGAGCAGCGTCGGTCAGGCTGGTAGCAGCGATGATGTTCAAACCGCTTTCTGCCAGTACTTTAGCGCCCAGCTCAGCGTTGTTGCCTTCAAGGCGAACAACAACCGGGATTTTCACGCCGACTTCTTTCACGGCGCCGATGATGCCTTCGGCAATCATGTCGCAGCGAACGATGCCGCCGAAGATGTTGACCAGTACTGCAGCGACATTGGTGTCGGACAGGATGATCTTGAAGGCTTCGGTCACGCGCTCTTTGGTAGCACCACCACCTACGTCGAGGAAGTTGGCTGGCTTGCCGCCGTGCAGGTTGACGATGTCCATGGTACCCATGGCCAGGCCGGCACCGTTGACCATGCAGCCGATGTTGCCTTCCAGGGCTACGTAGTTCAGTTCGAACTTGGCAGCGTGCGCTTCGCGCGGATCGTCTTGCGACGGATCGTGGAAAGTCTTCAGCTTAGGCTGACGGTACATGGCGTTGGCGTCGATGTTGATCTTGGCGTCCAGGCAGTGCAGATCGCCGTCAGCCTTGATCACCAGCGGGTTCACTTCCAGCAGGGCCAGATCGTGATCCTGGAACAGTTTGGCCAGACCAACGAAGATCTTGGCGAACTGGGCAACTTGCTTGCCTTCCAGGCCCAGTTGGAACGCCAGCTCGCGACCCTGGAATGGCTGAGCGCCAACCAGTGGATCGATAGTGGCTTTCAGAATTTTTTCTGGAGTGTCGTGAGCGATTTTCTCAATGTCCACGCCACCTTCGGTGGAAGCCATGAACACGATGCGACGGCTCGAACGGTCAACGACAGCGCCCAGGTACAGCTCTTTAGCGATATCAGTGCACGATTCAACCAGGATCTTGGTGACTGGCTGACCATTGGCGTCAGTCTGGTAAGTCACCAGACGCTTGCCCAGCCACTGCTGTGCGAAGGCCTTGGCGTCTTCTTTGTTGCGAACCAGCTTGACGCCGCCCGCTTTACCGCGACCACCGGCGTGGACCTGGGCTTTGACAACCCACTCGCTGCCGCCGATTTTGTCGCAAGCTTCTGCTGCTGCTTCCGGGGTGTCTACTGCGTAACCAGTGGAAACTGGCAGGCCGTATTCAGCGAACAGCTGCTTACCCTGATACTCGTGAAGATTCATGCTTTTTACCGTCTTCGTTAGGTACTGCGCATTCGGCGCTGCGCTCTTGATGAGTGCCGCGCCACCTGTGACTGCTGCTTGCGTAGCCTTTCCGGATACCCGGTGCAGCTACGCAAGACTGCGTCCAGCGGACATTCCGCGGTGAGACTTGCTCGCAAGGCTCACGACGGGCCGTTACCGCCGTGGTTTCTTATTGTGTCTTAACGCTTCTTGCGGTTGGCAATGTGGATGGCGCCGCCATTCACAGCCAGAGCAGCTTCGTGCAAGGCTTCAGACAGGGTCGGATGGGAGAAAACCATCATGCCCAGGTCTTCAGCGCTGGTGCCGAATTCCATACCGATCGCGCCCTGCTGGACCAGTTCTGCAGCGCTCGGGCCAATCACGTGCACGCCCAATACGCGGTCGGTCTTGGCATCAGCGATGACCTTGACGAAACCACCGGTATCGTTGGCGGCCATGGCACGGCCGGAAGCGGCGAACGGGAAGGTGCCGACGTTAACTTCAACGCCTTCGGCTTTCAAGGCCTGCTCGGTTTTGCCAACCCACGCGATTTCCGGGTGAGTATAAATAACCGAAGGGATCAGGTCATAGTTCATCTGGGCTTTGTGGCCCTTGATGCGCTCGACAACCATGATGCCCTCTTCCGAGGCCTTGTGCGCCAGCATCATGCCGCGAACCACGTCACCGATGGCGTAAACGCCCGGTACTGTGGTGGCGCAGTGATCGTCAACGTGCACGAAACCGCGCTCGTCCAGGGTCACGCCGCTGTCGGCAGCCAGCAGATCAGTGGTCACCGGACGGCGACCAACGGCTACGATCAGCTTGTCGAAAGTGATGGACTGTTCGCCGTTGGCATCGGTGTAGTTAACCACGACTTCGTCGCCGTTCACTTTCGAACCGGTTACGCGAGCACCCAGCTTGATGTCCAGACCTTGCTTGGTCAGGGTTTTCAGCGCTTCCTTGGAAACAGCGGTGTCCGCTGCCATCAGGAAGGTGTCCAGTGCTTCGAGGACAACCACTTCGGAACCCAGACGCGACCACACCGAACCCAGTTCCAGACCGATCACGCCAGCGCCGATCACGCCCAGACGTTTAGGTACGGATTGGAATTCCAGAGCGCCAGTCGAATCGACGATGACTTTCTGATCGACCGGAGCCGGCGGAATGTCGATCGGACGCGAACCTGGAGCCAGGATGACGTTTTCGGCTTCGATGACTTCAACCGAACCGTCCGGCTTGGTGACTTCGACTTTCTTGCCAGCCAGCAGCTTGCCGTGGCCCTGGATCGAAGTAACGCCGTTGGCCTTGAACAGAGTGGCAACGCCGCCAGTCAGGTTCTTGACGATGCCAGCCTTGCGGCCAACCATCGCAGCGACGTCCATTTTGACTTCGCCGGTCGAGATACCGTGAACGTTGAAGCTCTCTTTGGCTTCCTTGTACTTCCAGGAGCTGTCCAGCAGCGCCTTGGACGGAATGCAGCCGACGTTCAGGCAAGTACCGCCGAGGGCCTGTTTGCCTTCAGCGTCGGTGTACTTCTCGATGCAGGCAGTGGTGAGACCCAGCTGCGCGGCCTTGATGGCAGCAACATAGCCGCCAGGGCCGGCACCGATCACTACTACGTCAAATTTCTGCGACATTCAAAAAATCCTCTTTAGCGAAAAGCTTCAAGCCGCGCGCTGCGGGCCGTACCGCCGTTGCCGACGGTACGCCACCCGCAGCGCATGGCTGCTTCTATCAGATATCCAGCAACAGACGAGCCGGATCTTCCAGCAGGTTCTTGATGGTCACCAGGAAGGTTACAGCTTCTTTGCCATCGATCAGACGGTGATCGTAGGACAGTGCCAGGTACATCATCGGACGGATCACGACCTGACCGTTGATGGCCATAGGACGCTGGATGATGTTGTGCATGCCCAGAATCGCTGCCTGCGGCGGGTTGACGATCGGGGTCGACATCATCGAACCGAAGGTACCACCGTTGGTGATGGTGAAGGTACCGCCGGTCATCTCTTCCATCGACAGTTTGCCGTCACGGGCTTTCTTGCCGAACGTGGCGATGCCGCCTTCGATTTCAGCCAGGCTCATCAGCTCGGCGTTACGCAGAACCGGAACGACCAGACCACGGTCGCTGGAAACGGCAACACCGATGTCGGCGTAGCCGTGGTAAACGATGTCCGCACCGTCGATCGAAGCGTTGACCGCCGGGAAGCGTTTAAGCGCTTCGGTGGCAGCCTTGACGAAGAACGACATGAAGCCCAGGCGTACGCCGTTGTGGGACTTCTCGAACAGGTCCTTGTACTTCGAACGCAGCGCCATGACTTCGGTCATGTCGACTTCGTTGAACGTGGTCAGCATTGCCATGTTCGACTGGGCTTCAACCAGACGCTCGGCAACCTTGGCACGCAGACGGGTCATCGGTACGCGCTTCTCAACGCGGTCACCGGCAGCGAATACCGGAGCAGCAGCGGCTGGAGCAGCGGCTTTTGCAGGAGCAGCAGCCGGAGCGGCTTTCTTCGCGGCTACAGCAGCCACCACGTCTTCCTTGGTCACACGACCGCCTTTGCCGGTACCGGCAACGGAAGCGATGTTGATGCCGTTTTCTTCAGCCAGCTTGCGCGCAGCCGGAGCAGCAACAGGATCGTCTTCGCCTTCGGCAGCAGCCGGGGCAGCGGCAGCAGCGGCCGGAGCAGCGGCGGCGGCTGGAGCAGCGGCAGCAGCGCCGCCCGCTTCGATGGAGCCCAGGACTTCGTCGGACAGAACGGTGTCGCCTTCGTTCTTGACGATTGCGCCCAGCACGCCGTCGGCGGTCGCCAGCACTTCCAGTACGACTTTGTCGGTTTCGATGTCGACGATCAGGTCGTCACGCTTGACGGCGTCGCCCGGTTTTTTGTGCCAGGTGGCAACGGTGCCATCGGCAACCGATTCCGGGAAAGTGGGGGCTTTGATCTCGATAGCCATTATCTGTGGTTCCTTAAATTCGGTTTCAGGTGCGCGAAGGCGTTAAACGGTAAACGCGTCTTGCAGCAGTTTTTCCTGCTGCTCGGCGTGCATCGATGCGTAACCACATGCTGGGGCAGCAGAAGCCTCGCGGCCCGCGTACTCGAGTACGAGAGACTTGTCGAGGTTACCGATGCTGCGACGCAGGTGATGCTGGCTGCAGTACCAGGCGCCCTGGTTCATCGGCTCTTCCTGACACCAGACGGCATGCTTGACGTTGGTGTAAGGCGCCAGGACTTCTTTCAAGTCGTCCTCAGGGAATGGATACAGCTGCTCGATACGCACGATGGCGATATCGTCACGGCCTTCGGCACGACGTTTTTCCAGCAGGTCGTAGTAGACCTTGCCGCTACACAGAACAACGCGCTCGACCTTTTTCGGGTCCAGGGCATCGATTTCCGGGATCACGGTCTGGAACGAACCTTCAGCCAGATCTTCCAGGGTCGAGACGGCCAGCTTGTGGCGCAGCAGCGACTTCGGCGTCAGCACTACCAGAGGTTTGCGCAGCGGGCGAATCACCTGACGACGCAGCAAGTGGTAGATCTGGGCCGGGGTGGTCGGCATGCACACCTGAATGTTGTGCTCGGCGCACAGCTGCAGGTAACGCTCAAGACGAGCCGAGCTGTGCTCAGGGCCCTGACCTTCGTAGCCGTGTGGCAACAGCATGGTCAAACCGCAGAGACGGCCCCACTTGTGTTCGCCGCTGGTGATGAACTGGTCGATAACAACCTGTGCACCGTTGGCGAAGTCGCCGAACTGGGCTTCCCAGATCACCAGCGCGTTTGGCGTGGTGGTCGAGTAGCCGTATTCGAAGGCCAGTACCGCTTCTTCCGAGAGGAACGAGTCGTACAGGTCAAAGCGTGGCTGACCGTCGTACAGGTTCTGCAGCGGAATGTAGGTGCCCGCGTCTTTCTGGTTGTGCAGTACAGCGTGACGGTGCGAGAACGTACCGCGGCCGATGTCCTGACCGGTCATGCGGATCGGGTGACCTTCGAACGCCAGGGTCGCGTACGCCATGGTTTCGGCGTAACCCCAGTTGATCGGCAGGCCGCCGGCTTGCATCTTCTGACGGTCTTCGTAGATCTTCGCGACCTGACGCTGAACCACGAAGCCTTCCGGAATTTCCAGCAGCTTGGCGGACAGTTCCTGCAGGGTCTTCAGATCGAAACGGGTGTCGTGACGCGCAGTCCAGGCGTGGCCCAGATACGGACGCCAGTCCACGAACAACTCTTTGTTCGGCTCTTTGACCAGCGATTTCACTACGTGCAGACCGTTGTCCAGCGCGTTGCGGTACTCGTCGACCTTGGCCTGAACACGTTCAGCGTCCAGTACACCGGCCTGAGTCAGGCGATCAGCGTACAGCTCACGGGTGGTGCGCTGCTTGGTGATCTGCTGATACATCAGCGGCTGGGTGCCGCTTGGCTCGTCGGCCTCGTTGTGGCCGCGACGACGGTAGCAGACCAGGTCGATCACCACGTCACGCTTGAACTGCATGCGGTAATCGATGGCCAGCTGGGTCACGAACAGCACGGCTTCCGGATCATCACCATTCACATGGAGGATCGGCGCCTGGATCATCTTCGCAACGTCGGTGGCGTACTCGGTGGAACGCGAGTCCAACGGGTTGCTGATGGTGAAACCCACCTGGTTGTTGATCACGATGTGCACGGTACCGCCGGTCTTGAAACCGCGGGTCTGCGACATCTGGAAGGTTTCCATGACCACGCCCTGACCTGCGAATGCAGCGTCACCGTGGATGGAGATCGGCAGCACCTTCTCACCGGTCGGGTCGTTACGACGATCCTGACGGGCGCGAACCGAACCTTCTACCACCGGGGAAACGATTTCCAGGTGGGACGGGTTGAACGCCATGGCCAGGTGAACTTCACCGCCAGTGGTCATCACGTTGGACGAGAAGCCCTGGTGGTATTTGACGTCACCGGAACCCAGCTCGACCTTCTTCTTGCCTTCGAACTCGTCGAACAGCTCGCGCGGGTTCTTGCCGAAGGTGTTGACCAGCACGTTCAGACGGCCACGGTGGGCCATGCCGATGACGACTTCCTTGGTGCCGTAGGAACCGGAACGCTGGATCAGCTCGTCGAGCATCGGGATCAGGCTTTCGCCGCCTTCCAGACCGAAACGCTTGGTGCCCGGGTATTTGGTGCCCAGGTATTTTTCCAGGCCTTCACCGGCAGTCACGCGCTCGAGCAGGTGGCTCTTGATGTCGGCGGAGTACGTCGGACGACCACGTACGCTTTCCAGACGCTGCTGGAACCACTGGCGCTGCTCGGAATCGGTGATGTGCGTAAATTCAGCGCCGATGGTGCGGCAATATGTCTGCTGCAACGCTTCGTGAATTTCGCGTAGGCTCGCTTCCTCTTTGCCGATGAACAGGTCGCCGGCACGGAAGGTCGTATCAAGATCGGCATTGGTCAAGCCGTAATGATTGATCGACAGGTCTGCAGGTGCAGGACGCTGCCACAGCCCCAGCGGGTCAAGCTGGGCTGCCTGGTGGCCACGCATACGGTAGGCCTGGATCAATCGCAGCACTTCAACTTGCTTCTTCTCGTGCTCACTGCTCACGCTCCCGGCGGAAACCGGTTGGGCGCGGCGCTGGTTCTTTGCCAGCAGCACGAAATGATCGCGAATTGTGGAGTGCGAAACATCAGTGGCAGAGCTGCCGTCGGCAGGCAGCTTCTGAAAGTAGGTGCGCCACTCTTCTGGCACAGCGTTAGGGTCGTGCAGGTAGAGCTCATAAAGCTCTTCCACATAGGCAGCGTTTCCACCTGAAAGGTAGGCGCTGTTCCACATGCGCTGCATCACGCTTTCTTGCATGCTTGGTCACCCTCGGTTAGGGGAACACCATCGGCGTCAATACCGAGCAAACTTGCAGAAGTCCGAATGCAGCGACCAAAACAAGCCACTTAGGATCACGCTGATAGTCCGGGTACCAGCCCGGATGCCCCTGCTTGTCTCATTTCTTCAAAATAAGAGCTGCAGCTTGTGGCTACTGCTCTGGTTATAGCCATGACGCGGGTTGAAGCCCGCGCCACAGCCTCTTCGTTACAGCGGTTCTACGGTTACAGCAGCTGAATCACACGCCGCTCGAAAGCAGCATGTTACGGATGTGACCGATGGCCTTAGTCGGGTTCAGGCCTTTCGGACATACGTTGACGCAGTTCATGATGCCCCGGCAGCGGAAGACGCTGAACGGGTCATCGAGCGAAGCCAGACGCTCGGACGTCTTGGTGTCACGGCTGTCTGCCAGGAAGCGGTACGCTTGCAGCAGGGCAGCCGGGCCCAGGAACTTGTCCGGGTTCCACCAGAAGGACGGGCACGAGGTCGAGCAGCAGGCGCACAGGATGCACTCGTACAGACCGTCGAGCTTTTCACGCTCTTCAGGGGACTGCAGACGCTCGATGGCCGGAGCCGGCGTGTCGTTCTGCAGGTAAGGCTTAACCTTCTCGTATTGCTTGTAGAAGATGCTCATATCGACAACCAGGTCACGGATAACCGGCAAACCTGGCAGCGGACGAACGATCAACTTGTTGCCTTTTACGACAGCGGACAGCGGCGTGATGCACGCCAGGCCGTTCTTGCCGTTGATGTTCATGCCGTCGGAGCCGCAGACGCCTTCACGGCAAGAGCGACGATAGGAGAAACCCTCGTCCTGCTCTTTGATCAGGGCCAGCACGTCCAGCACCATCAGGTCTTTACCACCGGTATCGACCTGGAATTCCTGCATGAACGGCGCAGCGTCCTGATCAGGGTTGTAGCGATAAACACTGACTTGCAACATGGCGATCACCCTTAATAAGTCCGGACTTTAGGTTCGAAAGTCGGAACAGTCTTCGGCGAGAAGTTTACGGCACGCTTGGCGACGCGTTTCTCACCCGGGAAGTACAGGGTGTGGCACAGCCAGTTTTCGTCGTCACGGTCTTCGAAGTCTTCACGGGCGTGAGCGCCGCGGGACTCTTTACGTACTTCGGCCGCGATGGCGGTAGCTTCAGCCACTTCCAGCAGGTTTTGCAGTTCCAGAGCTTCGATACGCGCGGTGTTGAACGCTTGCGACTTATCGTTGATCTTCACGTTGGCGATGCGCTTGCGCAGATCGGCCAGCTGAGCGATACCCTTCTGCATGTATTCGCCAGTGCGGAATACACCGAAGTAGTTCTGCATGCAGCTTTGCAGCTCGCGACGCAGGGTAGCCACGTCTTCGCCATCGGTACGGCCGTTCAGCGCGTTCAAACGCGACAGGGCAGCTTCGATGTCGGCTTCGGTAGCGTCGTCGTATTCGATGCCGTCGGTCAGCGCCTTTTCCAGGTGCAGGCCGGCAGCGCGGCCGAATACCACCAGGTCGAGCAGCGAGTTGCCGCCCAGACGGTTGGCACCGTGTACCGATACGCAAGCCACTTCACCTACGGCGAACAGACCAGGAATGATCTGATCTACGCCTTCGGCGTTCTGGGTGATCGCCTGACCATGAATGTTGGTGGCAACGCCGCCCATCATGTAGTGGCAGGTCGGAACAACCGGAACCGGAGCAACCACCGGGTCAACGTGTGCGAAAGTCTTCGACAGTTCGCAGATGCCTGGCAGACGGCTGTGCAGCACTTCCTCGCCCAGGTGGTCGAGTTTGAGCATTACGTGGTCGCCATTCGGACCGCAACCGTTGCCGGCGATGATTTCTTTAACCATCGAGCGGGCAACCACGTCACGACCAGCCAGGTCCTTCGCGTTCGGAGCATAACGCTCCATGAAACGCTCGCCGTGCTTGTTGATCAGGTAACCACCTTCACCACGGCAACCTTCGGTCACCAGTACACCGGCGCCGGCGATGCCGGTCGGGTGGAACTGCCACATTTCGATGTCTTGTACCGGCACGCCAGCACGCAGCGCCATGCCAACGCCGTCACCGGTGTTGATCAGGGCGTTGGTGGTGGAAGCGTAGATACGGCCAGCACCGCCAGTTGCCAGTACGGTGGCCTTGGCGCGGATGTACGAAGTTTCGCCGGTTTCGATGCAGATCGCGATCACACCGACAAACTCGCCTTCCTGGTTTTTCACCAGGTCGACAGCGTAGTACTCGTTCAGGAACGTGGTGCCGGCTTTCAGGTTGCCCTGATAAAGGGTGTGCAGCAGTGCGTGACCGGTACGGTCGGACGCTGCGCAGGTACGGGCAGCCTGACCGCCTTTACCGTAGTCCTTGGACTGACCACCGAACGGACGCTGGTAAATACGGCCTTGCTCGGTACGCGAGAACGGCAGACCCATGTGGTCCAGCTCGAAAACGGCAGCAGGGCCTTCCTGACACATGTATTCGATAGCGTCCTGGTCACCGATGTAGTCGGAACCCTTGACGGTATCGTACATGTGCCAGCGCCAGTCATCGTTCGGGTCAGCGGACGCGATCGCGCAGGTGATGCCGCCCTGGGCGGATACAGTGTGCGAACGGGTCGGGAAAACCTTGGTGATCACCGCAGTCTTGTGACCGCCCTGCGCCAGCTGCAGCGCAGCGCGCATGCCGGCACCGCCACCACCAATAATGATGGCGTCGAAAGAAATCGTTGGAATGTTAGCCATGACTCAGATACCCCAGAGAATCTGCACACCCCAGACGAAGTAAGCGAACATCGCAACGCCGCATACTGCCTGGAAAAGGAAACGTATAGCCGTCGCGGACTTGCCGAACGCCATTGGCGTCAGGTAGTCAGTCGCGATGGTCCACATGCCGACCCAGGCGTGAGCGCCGAGAGCAACAAGGGCCAGGAGGCTGAAAATACGCATCCCGTTGTGGGCGAACAGTTCATGCCACTGGGCGTACTCGAGGCCTGGGTGGGCCACGACGTATCCGATCAGAAAAATGAAGTAAGCCGCGAGAACGACCGCCGACACACGTTGCGCCATCCAGTCATAGAGGCCCGAACGCGAGAGGTTCGTGACGTTAGTTACCATATCCAGACTCCTGCCAGAACGATTACCACCACGGAAACGGCGATAACGATTTTCGAGCCCAGCTTGCCGCCTTCCAGCGTCTCACCGATGCCCATGTCCATGATCAAATGGCGCACACCGGCAACCAGGTGATACAGCAGAGCGGACAGGATGCCCCAAATCACTAGCTTGGCTAGCGGACTGGTCAGACACGCTTTCACCTGACCGAAGCCTTCCTCGGAGCTCAGCGACTTGTCCAATGCGTAAAGCATGATGGCAAGGCACACGAAGAGGATGACACCGGAGATACGGTGAAGAATGGACGTGTAAGCAGTGACTGGGAGTTTGATGGTCCTTAGGTCTAGGTTTACAGGTCGTTGGCTTTTCACGGCTTTTTTTTCACACTGAAGAGCCCCTAACAATCAGGGCAAAGTTGTTGGGGAGTGCACTGGTCAGGTAACCACCACCCAGGGATGCGACCCCCAATGAAAGCAAGCCCAAAAGCCCTTGGCGGTCGGTGGCCGAGTATAGACAGTTAGGCTACTAATGACAACGCAATCACCTACCCCCAATAGCTGATTGCACAAGTCGCATAAAAGGCGTAAATGGCAGTCAATTTCGAGGAAAAAGTGCGCTTAAAGCCTTCTGGAGCAAGACTTTAGGCAAATTGACATTCGAATTTATCTCACTATAGTGGTGCGGGCCCTGCGTGGGGGGTCTGTCTGATGGTTCAAGCATAAATAGGAGGCCACATGGCTGACAAAAAAGCGCAGTTGATCATCGAGGGCGCAGCCCCCGTCGAGCTGCCCATTTTAACCGGCACCGTTGGTCCCGATGTAATCGATGTTCGGGGCCTGACGGCCACGGGCCGCTTCACTTTCGACCCAGGTTTCATGTCGACCGCCTCGTGCGAATCGAAGATCACCTATATCGACGGCGACAACGGCATTCTGTTGCACCGCGGCTACCCGATCGAACAGCTGGCTGAAAAGTCGGACTACCTGGAAACCTGCTACCTGCTGCTCAACGGCGAATTGCCGACTGCAGAACAGAAGGCCCAGTTCGTCAGCACCGTGAAAAACCACACCATGGTTCACGAGCAGCTGAAAACCTTCTTCAACGGCTTCCGTCGCGACGCCCACCCGATGGCCGTCATGTGCGGCGTAGTCGGCGCCCTCTCGGCCTTCTACCACGACTCCCTGGACATCAATAACCCGCAGCATCGCGAAATCTCCGCGATCCGTCTGGTCGCCAAGATGCCAACCCTGGCAGCGATGGTTTACAAGTACTCCATGGGCCAACCCATGATGTACCCGCGCAACGACCTGACGTACGCGGAAAACTTCCTGCACATGATGTTCAACACCCCGTGCGAGATCAAACCGATCAGCCCGGTACTCGCCAAGGCCATGGACCGGATCTTCATCCTCCACGCCGACCACGAGCAGAACGCATCGACGTCCACCGTGCGCCTGGCAGGTTCCTCGGGTGCCAACCCGTTCGCCTGTATCGCCGCCGGTATCGCCGCACTGTGGGGCCCTGCCCACGGCGGTGCGAACGAAGCCGTTCTGACCATGCTTGACGAGATTGGCGATGTGTCCAACATCGACAAGTTCATCGCCAAGGCCAAGGACAAGAACGATCCGTTCAAACTGATGGGCTTCGGTCACCGCGTTTACAAGAACCGCGACCCTCGCGCGACTGTCATGAAGCAGACCTGCGACGAAGTGCTGAAAGAATTGGGCATCAACAACGATCCGCAACTCGAACTGGCCATGCGCCTGGAAGAGATCGCCCTGACCGACCCGTACTTCATCGAGCGCTCGCTGTACCCGAACGTCGACTTCTACTCGGGGATCATCCTCAAGGCGATCGGCATTCCAACCAGCATGTTCACCGTGATCTTCGCTCTGGCGCGTACTGTGGGCTGGATCTCGCACTGGAAAGAAATGCTCTCCAGCCCGTACAAGATTGGCCGTCCGCGCCAGTTGTACACTGGCTACGAGTCGCGTGATATCACCAAGCTGGAAGACCGCAAATAAGGCTTGTCTTGCGATAACGTCTTGAAGTTGTATCGGGAACGGCCTCTTATATAGAGGCCGTTTTTGTTTGTCTGGTCGCAGCGGCCTGTGGGCCGACTGGGTTTTGGGGTTTTGGGTGTATATCCGTTGCTGCGGTAACGGCCTCCTATGGTTCCGCCCTTACGGCGGGTCACTTTTGACAAACGCCTCAAAAGTAACCAAAAAGTCTTGCCCCGGCGTACGGCACTTCGCTGAGGCTCAGTGTTCCCTCGCTACGGTGTCCATCCGGGGGCATCGCCTCCGGTTTGCTTCGCTGCACCTCCTCTCGATGTATGCGGCTCCGCCGCATGGCGCTGCGCGCCTAACCCCCTGATGGACACCTACGCTCGGCCTGCCGAAGGGGCAAAAGATCAAAAGCCAAAGCCAGATCAAAAACCAGATCAAGAACCCCTCACCCTAGCCCTCTCCCGGAGGGAGAGGGGACTGATCGCGGTGTTTGGGAGAGTTACGCCGACGTGAAACACCCAGTCGAACTCAGGTTCTGAAAGGCTCAAAAATCGGCTCCCTCTCCCTCGGGAGAGGGCTGGGCGGGCGGCGTTCCGATGAGGGGTAGATCCAACACAGAACACAAGCCGACCGCATGCTTTTCCACCACTTAACAGGATGAGCGCAAGCTCGGCTGCAGCTTTTGATCTTGATCCACGGGCGACATCGGAAGGCTGAGTGGAGGGATTGATCCGGGGGTGGGAGCGCAGCGACCGTTTGGCGCAGCCAAACACAGCGAGAGGAGGTGCAGCGAAGCAAACCGTAGGCGCTGCCCCCGGATCGATCCCGCAGCGAAGGGACCCCGAGCCCCAGCGAGTGGGCCGAACGTAGGAGCAAGCCTTTTGGGTTACCTTTTCGGCGTTTGGAAAAGGTGACTCGCCGTAAGGGCGAAACCCTAAGCCGCCGTTACCGCAGCAACGGATATGTACTCGATAACCACCAAACACCAAGGCCCGAGTCCGATAACCGCCCACAAAAAAAATGCCCCGATCTCTCAACCAGGGCATTTCACTCAAACCACGTAACCAGAACTTAGTGCGAAACCGCCCCGCTCGCTCCAAGGCCAGTCTGCGAACGCACAAACTGCGGGAAGAACAGCGCCCGCTCGTTCTCGGCTGCTGCGGACTTGTCGGTAATCGAGAAGAACCAGATCCCGATGAACGCGATAACCATTGAGAACAACGCCGGGTACTCGTAAGGGAAGATCGCCTTCTCATGATGCAGAATCTGCACCCAGATGGTCGGGCCAAGGATCATCAGCCCCACCGCACTCACCAGCCCCAGCCAGCCACCGACCATCGCGCCGCGGGTGGTCAGTTTCTTCCAGTACATCGAAAGCAACAGCACCGGGAAGTTGCAGCTCGCCGCGATGGAGAACGCCAGGCCGACCATGAACGCGATGTTCTGGCTCTCGAACAGGATACCCAGACCGATCGCCAGCACGCCCAGGGCGATGGTGGTGATCTTCGACACGCGAATCTCATCCTTGTCGTTGGCCTTGCCCTTCTTGATCACGCTGGCATACAGGTCGTGCGACACCGCCGAAGCACCGGCTAGGGTCAGACCCGCCACCACCGCCAGAATGGTCGCGAACGCCACCGCCGAGATGAAGCCGAGGAAGATGCTGCCACCCACCGCGTCAGCCAGGTGCACCGCCGCCATGTTGTTGCCGCCGAGCAGAGCGCCCGCCGCATCCTTGAAGGCCGGGTTGGTGCTGACCAGCAGGATCGCGCCGAAGCCGATGATGAAGGTCAGAATGTAGAAGTAACCAATGAAGCCGGTGGCGTACAGCACACTCTTGCGCGCTTCTTTCGCATCACTCACGGTGAAGAAGCGCATCAGGATGTGTGGCAGGCCGGCAGTACCGAACATCAGGGCCAGACCGAGGGAGAACGCCGAAATCGGATCTTTCACCAAACCGCCCGGACTCATGATCGCTTCACCTTTCGGGTGAACCTTGATCGCCTCGGAGAACAGCATGTTGAAGTCGAAGTTGACGTGCTTCATCACCATCAGCGCCATGAACGAGGCACCGGACAGCAACAGCACCGCCTTGATGATCTGCACCCAGGTGGTCGCCAGCATGCCGCCGAACAGCACGTACATGCACATCAGGATACCGACCAGAATCACCGCGACGTAGTAGTCGAGACCGAACAGCAGCTGGATCAGCTTGCCGGCACCAACCATTTGCGCGATCAGGTAGAACGCCACCACTACCAGCGAACCGCAGGCAGACAGGGTGCGGATCTGGGTTTGCCCGAGGCGGTAGGACGCCACGTCGGCAAAGGTGTATTTACCCAGGTTACGCAGGCGCTCGGCGATCAGGAACAGAATGATCGGCCAGCCCACCAGGAAGCCGATCGAGTAGATCAGGCCGTCGTAGCCGGAGGTGAACACCAGCGCGGAAATCCCCAGGAAGGACGCCGCCGACATGTAGTCACCGGCAATCGCCAGACCGTTCTGGAACCCGGTGATCTTGCCGCCCGCCGCATAGTAGTCGGCGGCCGACTTGTTGCGCTTGGACGCCCAGTAGGTGATGCACAGGGTGGCGCCGACGAACACCACGAACATGGCGATCGCGGAAACGTTGAGCGGTTGTTTGTGGACTTCGCCGGTCAAGGCGTCAGCGGCCCAGACGGCTGGCGCGAACGCTGCGATGCTCAAAAGAGCCAGTAGACGCCGGATCATTGCTGAGCCTCCTTGAGAATCGCATTGTTCAGGTCGTCAAACTCGCCGTTGGCGCGCCGTACGTAGATCGCGGTCAGGATGAAGGCCGAGACAATCAGACCGACACCAATCGGAATACCCCAGGTAATCGACGACCCGGGACTGAGTTTCGCCCCGAGCACTTGCGGCCCGTATGCGATCAGCAGGATGAATCCGGAGTACAGCCCGAGCATGATCGCCGAGAGTATCCAGGCGAATTTTTCTCTTTTTCGCACCAGCTCCTTGAAGCGCGGGCTGTTTTGAATCGAGAGGTAAATGCTGTCGTTCATTGTTTTTATCCTCGCAGCACAGATTATTGTTGGAACGTATCCACTGTATGCGGCTGCGGAACGGGTTCCAGACGACCTTAGTATTAGAACGACATGACGTTTTCGCCAATTTTCGGACGGTAATTAGCCGAAAGAATTGGAAAGAGGCTTTGAAACAGCCGTAAACCCTGCCAGAGAGGGTGCACAAGAAACAAATGTGGGAGCGGGCTTGCTCGCGAAGGCGGTGTGCCAGTCAATGCAAATGTGACTGATACGACGCTTCGCGAGCAAGCCCGCTCCCACAGGGTTATTGCAGTGTTTGGGTTATTTGGTCCAGTCAGCCACGCGATCCGGGTGCTTGGCGACCCAATCCTTGGCCGCCGCTTCAGGCTTGGCGCCGTCCTGGATGGCCAGCATGACTTCGCCGATCTCGTCTTTCGACGCCCACTGGAAGTTTTTCAGGAACTTGGAGACTTCCGGAGCCTTGGTCGCGAGTTCTTTGCTGCCGATGCTGTTCACGGTTTCAGCCGCGCCATACACGCCTTTCGGGTCGTCGAGGAAGCGCAGTTTCCACTTGGCGAACATCCAGTGCGGCACCCAACCGGTGACGGCAATCGATTCGTTCTTCTTCTCCGCACGGGTCAGCTCGGCAATCATGCCGGCGCCGGAACTGGCCTTGAGCGTATATTTGTCCAGGCCGTAATCCTTGATCGCCTGATCGGTTTTGAGCATCACGCCCGAGCCGGCGTCGATGCCGACGATGCGGTTCTTGAAGCTGTCATCGGTCTTGAGGTCTTCGATCGATTTCGCCTTGACGTACTCCGGCACGATCAGGCCGATTTTCGCATCCTTGAAGTTCGGGCCGTAATCGACGACCAGATCCTTGTTCTTCGTCCAGTACTCGCCGTGGGTCACCGGCAGCCAGGCCGAGAGCATCGCATCGAGTTTGCCGGTGGCCACGCCCTGCCACATGATCCCGGTGGCGACGGCTTGCAGCTTCACGTCGTAGCCGAGTTTTTGCTTGATCACCTCGGCCGCCACGTGGGTGGTCGCGACGCTGTCGGACCAACCGTCAACGTAACCGATGTTCAGGGTCTGTTTTTCAGCGCTGGCGAATGTGGAACTCATCGCAAGCACCAGAGCGGCACCTGCGCCTAAAAGTCGTCGCATCTTCATCGTTTACTTCCCCGAAATGCTGCGCCCGACGGATGCCGGGCATCGTCAACGTATTGTTATGGTGCACAGCGCCCCCATCACGCCTGACCGCAAACTCGCTCGAATGCCAGTGGAGTACTGACGCTTTCGATCATCGGCCTGACGCCCGCAGCGACCTGCTCTGTCAGCGACCTCAATACAGCGAGAAACGACATCAGAAGGCCATTAATCGCCTCTGAATAATTGGCGCCAGACAATCCGCCCGAACTTTGCATGTGCAAATCATGCAGGCCACCAACCCGCGGATAAATGCAGGTAACATGCGTCGCTTTGCAGCCACTCGGCCTGACCATGTCCGCGACTTCCCGCTTCCCGTTTGTTCCTTATCTCTTCGCCTGCCTGCTCGGCCTGTTTGCCCTTGGCGGCTTCTGGTACGGCCTCGGCAAACCGGTGATCCTGCCGGACGCCGCGACCCCGACGCACAAGTTGCAATGCGCCTCCTACACGCCATTCGACAAGGACCAGTCGCCGTTCGACGTGCCGTTCAAGCTGCGCCCGGAGCGCATGGACGCCGACCTTGCCCTGCTGGCGACGCGCTTCGAATGCATCCGCACCTACTCGATGACCGGCCTCGAAGCCCTGCCGCAACTGGCGCGCAAGCACGGTCTGAAGTTGATGATCGGCGCCTGGGTCAACAGCAACCCGGCGGACACCGAGAAAGAAGTCGACCTGCTGATTGCTTCGGCCAACGCCAACCCGGATGTGGTCAGCGCGGTGATCGTCGGCAACGAAGCGTTGCTGCGCAAGGAAGTCACCGGCGCGCAACTGGCGAAGCTGATCAACAAGGTCAAAAGCCAGGTCAAGCAACCGGTCACCTATGCCGATGTCTGGGAGTTCTGGCTCAAGCACCCGGAAGTCGCGCCGGCGGTGGATTTCCTGACCATTCACTTGCTGCCGTATTGGGAAGATGATCCGTCGAACATTGACGTCGCTCTGCAACATGTGGCGGATGTGCGTCAGGTGTTCGGCAACAAGTTCGCGCCCAAGGACGTGATGATCGGCGAAACCGGCTGGCCCAGCGAAGGTCGCCAGCGCGAGACCGCCCTGCCGAGCCGGGTCAACGAGGCCAAGTTCATTCGCGGTTTTGTCGCGATGGCCGAGAAGGAAGGCTGGCATTACAACCTGATCGAGGCGTTCGACCAGCCATGGAAACGGGGCAGCGAAGGTGCGGTCGGCGGTTACTGGGGCCTGTTCGACGCCGATCGCCAGGACAAGGGCGTGCTCGCCGGGCCAGTGACCAATGTGCCGTACTGGAAGGAATGGCTGGGCGTCGGTGGGCTGATTTTCCTCGGTACGCTGCTATTCGGCGGCCGGGTTCGCACCACACAATCGGCGTTGGTTCTGCCCCTGCTTGCGGCAGTTGCAGCCTGCTCGATCGGCGCCTGGGGCGATCTGGCGCGAGTGACCACGCGGTTTGCCAGCGAATGGCTGTGGGTCGGCTTGCTGACAGCGTTGAATCTGTTGGTGCTGGCGCATGCCGCGCTGACCTTGAGCAACCGTCAGGGTTGGCGTGAACGGGCGTTCACTCTACTGGAACGCCGCGCTGGCTGGCTGGTTGCTGCGGCGGGATTTGCGGCGGCGGTGATGATGCTGGAGATGGTGTTCGACGCGCGTTATCGCAGTTTCGCCAGCATGGCGTTCATCCTGCCGGCGCTGGTTTTCGTGTGCCGTCCGGTCAGCGTGCCACGCCGGGAAATCGCCCTCCTGACCTTTATCATCGGCGCCGGCATTGCGCCGCAGCTGTATGAAGAAGGATTGTTGAATCAGCAGGCGTGGGGCTGGGCGCTGGTCAGTGGTTTGATGGTGGCGGCGTTGTGGCGCTGCCTGCGGGTTCGCAAAGGCTGATCTCCAGAGGCCAGTCTGGCCCCTTCGCGAGCAAGCCCGCTCCCACATTTAATCGGGTTCCTCCAGTTGGAATGCAATCGAATGTGGGAGCGGGCTTGCTCGCGAAGGCTGACTCTTAGGCGCTGCGGGACGCCCGGACCAACCGCAATCCGCCAATCACCAGCGCAAACACCGCCAACGTCGTGTTGTACAACGCCAGCGCCGGCAGCCCGAACACCAGCGCCAGCACCGCCAGCCACCACCCTGCCCGCCCGGGCAGCACAAAACCCAGCAGCGCCGCACCCAGCGCGGTCCAGCCCAACACCTTGAAGTGGATCATCAGCCCCAGGTTCGAACGCACCGAGCATTCCCAACGGCTCGCTTCATCGACGCAGATGCCAACCCACTGTCCGTCCTCCATGAAGCCATAACGCGCGCCATAACTGGCGGCCAGCCACAGCGGCAACAGCACGAGCAACAGGATCACGGGCAAGCGGCGGGACATGAATCTCTCCAATCAACGAAATCGGCGGCCAGCTTAATCGCACTTGTACCGTTGGCAAGTACTAACAACTGTTAACTGGTCATCCGCGCCTTGCAAAGTGTATCGTCCAGCTACTATTACTCCGAATTCTGCCTGTTTGGTGCCGAGGCATGGCACTTTGGCGCAAGCCCGGTGGTCATAGCCTGCGAACTTCATTCGGCACCTTCCTTTAAGGGATCCAGTCATGCTCCGTTCCTTGCGCTTCGCCGCGCTGTTCAGCGGCCTTATTCTGAGTGCGTCCGCACTGGCGGTGGATATCGATGCCGCCAGTTATGGCTATCCCCTGACCAACCCGTTCGAGGCGACCATCGCCACCACGCCACCGGACCTGCGCCCGGAGTTGCCGTCGAACGACGAGATCAATCAGTCCGACCACAGCATCACCCTGCGCCCGGAACGGGCCTTCATCCTCCCGGACAATTTCTGGGCGGTGAAAAAACTCACCTACCGCATCGCCGAGCAGGACAAACCGGCGCCGCTGATCTTCCTGATCGCCGGCACCGGTGCGCGCTATGACAGCACGCTCAACGAATACCTGAAGAAGCTCTACTACAAGGCCGGCTACCACGTCGTGCAGTTGTCGTCGCCCACCAGCTTCGACTTCATCAGCGCCGCTTCACGCTTCGCCACCCCGGGCATCACCAAGGAAGACGCCGAAGACATGTACCGGGTGATGCAGGCCGTGCGCGCGCAGCATCCGAAATTGCCGGTCACCGAGTACTACCTCAGCGGCTACAGCCTCGGCGCGCTGGATGCCGCGTTCGTCGCGCATCTGGACGAGACCCGACGCAGCTTCAACTTCAAGAAAGTCCTGCTGCTCAACCCGCCGGTCAACCTCTACACCTCGATCAGCAACCTCGACAAACTGGTACAGACCGAGGTGAAGGGCATCAACAACAGCACCACCTTCTATGAACTGGTGCTGAACAAGCTGACCCGCTACTTCCAGCAGAAAGGCTACATCGACCTCAATGACGCCCTGCTCTACGACTTCCAGCAGTCGAAGCAGCACCTGACCAACGAACAGATGGCGATGCTGATCGGCACTTCGTTCCGTTTCTCGGCGGCCGACATTGCCTTCACCTCCGACCTGATCAACCGTCGTGGCCTGATCACCCCGCCGAAATTCCCGATCACCGAAGGCACCAGCCTCACGCCGTTCCTCAAGCGTGCGCTGCAATGCGACTTCGACTGCTACCTGACCGAACAAGTGATTCCGATGTGGCGCGCGCGCACTGACGGCGGCAGCCTGCTGCAACTGATCGATCAGGTCAGCCTGTACGCACTCAAGGATTACCTGCACGACAGCCCGAAAATCGCCGTCATGCACAATGCTGATGACGTGATCCTCGGCCCTGGCGACCTCGGTTTCCTGCGCAAGACCTTTGGCGATCGCCTGACCGTTTACCCACTGGGCGGCCATTGCGGCAACCTTAACTACCGCGTCAACAGCGACGCCATGCTGGAGTTTTTCCGTGGCTAAATATCTCCTGCTGATTGCAGCGCTCCTCAGTGCAGGCGTGGCCCAGGCCGACAACAGCAAAGCCAACGCGCCGGTGGTGGTCGACAGCGACGGCTTCAAGGAGCCGCTGTCCAAACTCAAGTTCAACCCGGGGCTGGACCAGCGTGAGTTCGAGCGCTCGACGCTCAACGCACTCAACGTCTATGACCCGCTGGAGTCGTGGAACCGCCGCGTCTACCACTTCAACTACCGCTTCGACCAATGGGTGTTCCTGCCGGTGGTCGACGGTTATCGCTACGTGACGCCAAGCTTCCTGCGCACCGGGGTGAGCAACTTCTTCAACAACCTTGGCGACGTGCCGAACCTGGTCAACAGCCTGCTGCAGTTCAAGGGCAAGCGCTCGATGGAAACCACCGCGCGCCTGTTGCTCAACACCACTATCGGCATTGCCGGTCTGTGGGACCCAGCCACTGCCATGGGCCTGCCGCGCCAAAACGAAGACTTCGGTCAGACCCTGGGTTTCTACGGCGTACCGGGCGGTGCCTACTTCGTGTTGCCGATCCTCGGCCCGTCGAACATTCGCGACACCGCCGGCCTCGCCGTGGACTACACCGCCGAATCGGCGATCAACTACCTGAACGTGTCGGAAGTCAGCTCCAACCACCCGGAAATCTGGGCCCTGCGTGCGGTCGACAAGCGCTACCAGACCAACTTCCGCTACGGCCAGATGAACTCGCCGTTCGAGTACGAGAAAGTGCGTTACGTCTACACCGAGTCGCGCAAGTTGCAGATTGCCGAGTAACCTCAGCGGCAACGAAAAAGGGCCATTCGATGCGAGTCGAATGGCCCTTTTTCATAGCACAACCCAGATCAAACTGTGGGAGCGGGCTTGCTCGCGAATGCGGTGAATCAGCCAGCATATTCTTCGACTGACACACCGCATTCGCGAGCAAGCCCGCTCCCACAGGAGTGATGTGTTTATCCTTTGATCGCGCGCCAGATTTTACCGACCACCGAAACCACCGCCAGCACTGCCGCGCCCGCGATGATCCCCGCCACGCCATTGAGCAGCACAGGGACTGCGAACCCGGCGCTACCGGCCGCCACACCGACACTTTCAATCCAGTGATGCAGCACAGGAACGCCGTGGGTAAGGATGCCGCCACCGACGAGGAACATCGCCGCTGTGCCGATCACCGACAGGCCTTTCATCATGTACGGGGCGGCGCGCAGGATCGCGTTGCCAATGCTTTTTGCTGCCGAGCCGGATTTCTGCGTCAGCCACAGGCCCAGGTCGTCGAGTTTGACGATGCCTGCCACCAGGCCATAAACACCGACGGTCATGACGATGGCGATGCCCGACATGACGATCACTTGCTGGGTCAGCGATGCGTCGGCCACGGTACCAAGGGTAATGGCGATGATTTCCGCCGAGAGGATGAAGTCAGTGCGGATCGCGCCTTTGATCTTGTCCTTCTCGTAAGCCACCAGATCGGTGGTCGGCTCGGCCACCGCCGCGCTCAATTGCGCGTGGTCGGCATCATCTTCGGCCTTGCTGTGCAGGAACTTGTGCGCGAGCTTCTCGAAACCTTCGAAACACAGGTACGCGCCGCCGACCATCAACAGCGGCGTCACCAGCCATGGCACAAACGCACTGATCGCCAGGGCCGAGGGCACCAGGATCAGCTTGTTGAGGAACGAGCCCTTGGCGACCGCCCAGACCACCGGAATTTCCCGCTCGGCGCGCACGCCGGAGACTTGCTGGGCATTGAGCGCCAAGTCATCGCCGAGCACGCCGGCGGTCTTCTTCGCGGCCATTTTGCTCATCAACGCCACATCATCCAGAACGGTGGCAATATCGTCGATCAGCACCAGCAAACTGCTTCCTGCCATGAATCTTGTTTCCTTATGTGAATAATGCCGCGCAGCATACCGCGACTGCGGGCCACACGGGGCATTCTTGAGCCATGCGCGAGGCCGGTGCTACCATGCGCAACCGCCAGAACAGGCAAGGAACCACCGGGTTTATGAGCACAATCCGCGAGCGCAACAAAGAACTGATCCTGCGTGCCGCCAGTGAGGAATTTGCCGACAAGGGCTTCGCTGCGACCAAAACCAGCGACATCGCCGCCAAGGCAGGATTGCCCAAGCCCAACGTTTACTACTACTTCAAATCCAAGGAAAACCTCTACCGCGAGGTCCTGGAAAGCATCATCGTGCCGATCCTGCAGGCTTCGACCCCGTTCAACCCGGACGGCGTACCGAGCGAAGTGCTCAGCGGCTACATCCGCTCGAAGATCCGCATCTCCCGCGACCTGCCCTTCGCCTCCAAGGTGTTCGCCAGCGAAATCATGCACGGCGCTCCGCACCTGAGCGCCGACCTGGTCGAGCAGCTCAACAGCCAGGCCAAGCACAACATCGACTGCATCCAGAGCTGGATCGACCGCGGCCAGATCGCCCCGATCGACCCCAATCACCTGATGTTCAGCATCTGGGCCGCGACCCAGACCTACGCCGACTTCGACTGGCAGATCTCTGCGGTCACCGGCAAGGACAAGCTGGACGAGGCGGATTACGAGGCTGCGGCGCAAACGATTATCCGGTTGGTGTTGAAAGGGTGTGAGCCGGACTGATAGACCGCGGTGACTGCTTCGCGAGCAAGCTCGCTCCCACAGGAGATTTGAGGTGTTCACACTTTATGTGTCAGAACACAAACCTGTGGGAGCGAGCTTGCTCGCGAAAACTTCAGTTCAGACGCTACAAAATCAACCAGCCACCCCCGCATCCGCCCTCAAATCCAGCGCCTCTACCGCTTTGATCGCCACCTGCTCATCAATATCCGACAGATCGCCGCTAATCCCGATCGCCCCCAGCACATTCCCCGCCTGATCACGGATCAACACCCCGCCCGGGGCCGGGACGACGCTGCCCTGGCCCATGCTGTTGAGTGCGGCGATGAAGGCCGGGCGTTGTTGGGCGTCCAGCGCCAGCAGGCGTGAGCCCTTGCCCAGGGCGATGGCGCCCCAGGCTTTGCCGATGGCGATGTTCGGGCGCAGCAGGCTGGCGCCGTCTTCGCGTTGCAGGGTGATCAGGTGGCCGCCGGTATCGAGTACCGCGATGGTCAGCGGCGCGGCGTTGATCCCGCGCCCGGTGCTGATGGCTTCGTTGACCAGGTTGACTGCGACTTTCAAGGTTAAAGCGCTCATGGTGCCGTCCTCATTTTGTTATTGGGAAAGTCGTGGGGCTGCGCTCAAGTGCCGCAGACCGATGCCACAAATAGAACACAATGAATTATTTTTTTGTATACAATAATTCTCGAAAGGCGCCACATGCGACGAAAAGCCACAGCAAAACCGGCTTCCGACAAATGAAACAGACGCTTGAGAAAATGGATTGACCTGCGCCGTCCGCCGTGAATACACTCTGCGCAAAGCCACTTGTATACAATTACAAAACGTAAAGAGGCACAAAACCATGAGCAAAATGAGAGCAATCGAAGCCGCCGTTCTGGTGATGCGCCGTGAGGGGGTTGATACCGCTTTTGGCATTCCGGGTGCTGCGATCAACCCGCTGTACTCCGCCCTGCAGAAAGTCGGTGGCATCGATCACGTCCTCGCTCGCCACGTCGAAGGCGCGTCACACATGGCCGAGGGTTACACCCGCACCAAGGCCGGCAACATCGGCGTGTGCATCGGTACATCCGGCCCTGCCGGTACCGACATGGTCACCGGGCTCTACAGCGCCTCGGCCGACTCGATCCCGATCCTCTGCATCACCGGCCAGGCACCCCGCGCCCGTATGCACAAGGAAGACTTCCAGGCGGTCGACATCACCAGCATCGTCAAGCCCGTCACCAAGTGGGCGACCACCGTTCTGGAGCCGGGCCAGGTGCCCTACGCGTTCCAGAAAGCCTTCTACGAAATGCGCTCCGGCCGCCCGGGCCCGGTGCTGATCGACCTGCCGTTCGACGTGCAGATGGCTGAAATCGAATTCGACATCGACGCCTACCAGCCATTGCCGCTGGCCAAGCCAACCGCGACCCGCATTCAGGTCGAGAAGGCTCTGGCCCTGCTTGATCAGGCCGAGCGTCCATTGCTGGTGGCCGGTGGCGGCATCATCAACGCCGACGCCAGCGATCTGCTGGTGGAGTTCGCCGAGCTGACCGGTATTCCGGTGATCCCGACCCTGATGGGCTGGGGCACCATTCCCGATGATCACCCGCTGATGGTCGGCATGGTCGGTCTGCAGACGTCGCACCGTTACGGCAACGCCACGCTGCTGAAATCCGACGTGGTACTGGGTATCGGTAACCGTTGGGCCAACCGTCACACCGGTTCGGTCGACGTCTACACCGAAGGGCGCAAGTTCATTCACGTTGACATCGAAGGCACGCAGATCGGCCGCGTGTTCACTCCGGATCTGGGCATCGTCTCCGACGCTGCTGCGGCGCTGACCGTGTTCATCGAAGTCGCCCGTGAATGGCAAGCCGCCGGCAAGCTGAAAAACCGCAGTGCCTGGCTGCAGGATTGCCAGCAGCGCAAAGCCAGCCTGCATCGCAAGACCCACTTCGACAACGTGCCGGTGAAACCACAGCGCGTTTACGAAGAAATGAACCAGGTGTTCGGCAAAGACACCTGCTACGTCAGCACCATTGGTCTGTCGCAGATTGCCGGCGCGCAGTTCCTGCACGTCTACAAGCCGCGTCACTGGATCAACTGCGGTCAGGCCGGCCCGTTGGGCTGGACCATTCCGGCAGCGCTGGGCGTGGTCAAGGCCGATCCGAGCCGGAAAGTCGTGGCCCTGTCGGGGGACTATGACTTCCAGTTCATGATCGAGGAGCTGGCGGTCGGCGCTCAGTTCAAACTGCCTTACATCCACGTCGTGGTGAACAACTCGTACCTGGGGCTGATCCGTCAGGCCCAGCGCGGGTTCGAAATGGACTACTGCGTGCAGCTGTCCTTCGATAACCTGAACGCGCCGGAACTCAACGGTTACGGTGTCGACCACATCGCAGTCGCCGAAGGCCTCGGCTGTAAAGCCCTGCGGGTGTTCGAACCATCGGAAATCGCCCCTGCCCTGCGCAAGGCCGAACAGATGATCGAAGAGTTCAAGGTACCGGTGATTGTCGAGATCATCCTGGAGCGTGTGACCAACATCTCCATGGGGACCGAGATCAACGCCGTCAACGAATTCGAAGACCTGGCACTGGTCGGCAACGACGCGCCAACGGCGATTTCGTTGCTCGACTGAACGTAACTGGCTCCCTCTCCCTCCGGGAGAGGGCTGGGGTGAGGGAGCGATTTTGTGTCGTTCGGGGAATTTGGGGCCAACCCTGATTCCCCCCTCACCCTAACCCTCTCCCCCTGGAGAGGGGACTGATTGGGTTTAGTCTGACCACCCGCGTCAAAACCGTTTTAGGAGACCACCATGCCGCGTTTCGCTGCCAACCTGTCCATGCTGTTCACCGAACAGGATTTCCTTGCCCGTTTCGACGCCGCCGCCAAGGCCGGTTTCAGTGGTGTGGAATACCTGTTCCCGTACGACTTCAGCTCTGCGGAAATCAAGGCCAGGCTCGATGCCAACGGTCTGACCCAAGTGCTGTTCAACCTGCCGGCCGGTGACTGGGCCAAGGGCGAGCGCGGTATCGCGTGTCTGCCGGATCGGGTTGAAGAGTTCCGCGCCGGGGTCGATCTGGCGATCGCTTACGCACAAGTACTGGGCAACACCCAGGTCAACTGCCTGGCCGGTATCCGTCCGCAAGGCGTGGACGATGCCACCGTGGAAAAAACCTTCGTCGCCAACCTCAAGTACGCGGCCGACAAGCTGCAGGCGGCGGGTATCAAACTGGTGATGGAAGCGATCAACACCCGCGACATCCCGGGTTTCTACCTGAACAACACGGCGCAAGCCCTGTCGATTCGCGAGCAGGTCGGCAGCGCCAATCTGTTCCTGCAATACGACATCTATCACATGCAAATCATGGAAGGCGATCTGGCCCGTACCCTGCAATCGCACCTGGCCGAGATCAACCATGTGCAGCTCGCGGACAACCCGGGGCGCAACGAGCCGGGCACCGGTGAGATCAACTACCGCTTCCTGTTCGAACACCTGGATCGCATCGGTTATCAGGGTTGGGTTGGCTGCGAATACAAGCCGCTGACCACCACTGAAGCGGGCCTCGGCTGGCTGAAAACCCACAACGCAATTTAAGAACACTAAAAAAAAACCTGTGGGAGCGGGCTTGCTCGCGAATGCGGTGGTTCAGTCAACACGGATATTGAATGTTCCACCGCATTCGCGAGCAAGCCCGCTCCCACCCAAGGCAACACCCCCTATTTCGCTTGAGCAAGACAAAAACAAGAGGATTTTCTCATGGCTAAAATCGGATTTATCGGCACCGGCATCATGGGCCACCCAATGGCTTCGAACCTGCAGAAAGCCGGTCACAGCCTGTTCCTGTCGGCGCACCACGACGCCGCTCCAGCCGATCTGGTTGCCGCTGGCGCCGTCGCCCTGGCCAACCCGCGCGAAGTGGCGCAGGAAGCCGAATTCATCATCGTCATGGTCCCGGACACCCCACAGGTCGACGACGTGCTGTTCCGCGCCGACGGCGTTGCTGCCGGCATCGGCAAAGGCAAAGTCGTGATCGACATGAGCTCGATCTCGCCGACCGCCACCAAGGCTTTCGCCAAGAAGATCAACGAAAAAGGCGCGCAGTACCTCGACGCGCCAGTGTCCGGCGGTGAAGTCGGCGCCAAGGCTGCGACCCTGAGCATCATGGTCGGTGGCGACGCCGATGCCTTCGAACGCGCCCTGCCGCTGTTCCAGGCCATGGGCAAGAACATCACTCTGGTCGGTGGCAATGGCGACGGTCAGACCGCCAAAGTGGCGAACCAGATCATCGTCGCGCTGAACATCCAGGCCGTGGCTGAAGCGCTGCTGTTCGCCTCGAAAAACGGCGCTGATCCAGCCAAGGTGCGTGAAGCGCTGATGGGCGGTTTCGCTTCGTCGAAGATCCTCGAAGTGCACGGCGAGCGCATGATCAAAGGCACTTTCGATCCAGGCTTCCGCATCAGCCTGCACCAGAAGGACCTGAACCTGGCCCTGCAAGGCGCCAAGGAGCTGAACATCAACCTGCCGAACACCGCCAACGCCCAGCAAGTGTTCAGCACCTGCGCGGCCATCGGTGGCAGCAACTGGGACCACTCGGCGCTGATCAAGGGTCTGGAACACATGGCCAACTTCTCGATTCGCGACAAAAAATAAAGCCACTGCCCCACCGCTTGAACCTGTGGGAGCGAGCTTGCTCGCGAAGAGGGAGTATCAGTCGACATGGATATTGATTGATCCATCGCTTTCGCGAGCAAGCTCGCTCCCACAGGGATCTCTACCGCCCTTTCGAATAACAAGAATTCCGGGAGCCCGCCATGTCGGTCGATCCGCAACAACTGCTGCGCGAGCTGTTTGCCACAGCCATCGACGCGGCCCATCCGAACCAAGTCCTCGAAGCCCATCTGCCTGCTGATCGCAGCGGTCGGGTGATCGTCATCGGTGCCGGCAAGGCCGCAGCTGCCATGGCCCAGGTGGTCGAGCGCTGCTGGCAGGGTGAAGTATCCGGTCTGGTGGTGACCCGTTACGGTCACGGCGCTCCGTGCGAAAAAATCGAAGTGGTCGAAGCCGCGCATCCGGTACCGGACGCTGCCGGTCTGGCCGTGGCCAAACGCGTGCTGGAACTGGTCAGCAATCTGACTGAAGACGACCGCGTGATCTTCCTGCTCTCCGGCGGCGGTTCTGCCCTGCTCGCGCTGCCAGCCGAAGGCATCACCCTGGCCGACAAGCAGTCGATCAACAAAGCCCTGCTTAAATCCGGCGCGACCATCGGCGAGATGAACTGCGTGCGCAAGCACCTCTCGGCGATCAAGGGCGGCCGCCTCGGCAAGGCTTGCTGGCCTGCCACCGTCTACACCTACGCAATTTCCGATGTACCGGGCGACCTCGCCACGGTCATCGCCTCCGGCCCGACCGTGGCCGACCCGAGCACTTCGGCCGAAGCGCTGGCGATCCTCAAGCGCTACAACATTGAAGTCCCGGCCTCGGTGCGCAACTGGCTGCAAAGCGCGGAATCGGAAACGGTCAAACCCGGCGATCCGAGCCTGGCCCGCAGCCACTTCCAGTTGATCGCCCGCCCTCAGCAATCGCTGGATGCAGCGGCGGTGAAATGCCGTCAGGCCGGTTTCAGCACATTGATCCTTGGCGACCTGGAAGGTGAGTCACGTGAAGTGGCGAAGGTCCACGCCGGCATTGCTCGGCAGATCATCAATCATGGCCAGCCACTCGCTGCGCCGTGCGTGATTCTTTCCGGCGGCGAAACCACGGTCACCGTGCGCGGCAATGGCCGCGGCGGGCGCAACGCCGAATTCCTCCTGAGCCTGACCGACAGCCTCAAGGGCCAGCCAGGCGTTTATGCGCTGGCCGGCGACACCGACGGCATCGACGGTTCGGAAGACAACGCCGGCGCAATCATGACCCCGGACAGCTACGCCCGCGCGGCCGCCCTCGGTTTGAGCGCCAGCGACGAGCTGGATAACAACAACGGTTACGGCTACTTCGAGGCGCTCGATGCGCTGATCGTCACCGAGCCGACCCGCACCAACGTCAACGACTTCCGCGCCATCCTGATCCTTGAGAACTGCAAATCATGACGCCTGATAAAAAGGTCAAAATCCTCGCCACCCTCGGGCCTGCCGTCGATGGCATCGAAGACATCCGTGAACTGGTCGAGGCCGGGGTCAATATCTTCCGCCTGAACTTCAGTCACGGCGATCACGCCGACCACGCCAAGCGCTATCAGTGGATCCGCGAAGTCGAGCGCCAGCTCAACTATCCGCTGGGCATTCTGATGGATTTGCAGGGGCCGAAACTGCGCGTCGGCAAGTTCGCCGACGGCAAGGTACAGCTGCATCGTGGTCAGGCGTTCCGCCTCGATCTGGACGCTACGCCGGGCGATGAACGCCGGGTGAACCTGCCGCACCCGGAGATTATCGCCGCGCTGGAAGCCGGCATGGAACTGCTGCTGGATGACGGCAAACTGCGCCTGCGCGTGGTCAGCAAATACACCGACGCGATCGACACCACCGTGCTCGCCGGCGGCGAACTGTCGGACCGCAAAGGCGTGAACGTGCCGCAAGCGGTGCTCGACCTCAGCCCGCTGACCGCCAAGGATCGCCGCGACCTGAGCTTCGGTCTGGAGCTGGGCGTGGACTGGGTGGCGCTGTCGTTCGTGCAGCGTCCGCAGGACATTCTCGAAGCCCGCGAACTGATCGGCGACAAGGCCTTTCTGATGGCGAAAATCGAGAAGCCGTCAGCGGTTGAACAACTGCGCGAAATCGCCGAGCTGAGCGACGCGATCATGGTCGCTCGCGGCGATCTCGGTGTCGAAGTGCCGGCGGAAAGCGTGCCGCAGATCCAGAAAAACATCATCACAACCTGCCGTGAACTCGGCAAACCGGTGGTGGTGGCGACGCAGATGCTCGAATCGATGCGCTTCTCCCCGGCACCGACCCGTGCTGAAGTCACTGACGTGGCCAACGCTGTGGCTGAAGGCGCGGATGCAGTGATGCTCTCGGCCGAAACCGCGTCCGGCGAATACCCGCTGGAAGCGGTGCAGATGATGAGCAAGATCATTCGTCAGGTTGAGAACGGTCCGGACTATCAGACTCAACTCGACGTCAGCCGACCGAAAGCCGAGGCGACGGTGTCCGATGCCATCAGCTGCGCGATCCGCCGCATCAGCAACGTGCTGCCGGTGGCGGTGCTGGTCAACTACAGCGAATCGGGCGCCTCGACATTACGTGCGGCGCGGGAACGGCCGAAAGCGCCGATCCTCAACCTGACGCCGAACCTGCAGACCGCGCGGCGTTTGAGCGTGGCGTGGGGGATTCATTCGGTGGTCAACGATCGCCTGCGTCAGGTCGATGAAGTGTGTTCGACCGCCCTGGAAATCGCTCAGGCGCAAGGCATGGCCGAGCGCGGCGATACGTTGCTGATCACCGCCGGGGTGCCGTTCGGGCAGCCGGGATCGACCAACTCGCTGCGGATCGAAACATTGATCTGACGATTGCGACTGAAGCCTGTGGTGAGGGATTCATCCCCGATTGACTGCGCAGCAGTCACCGCTTTCAAGAGAGTGACGGTTTTCACAGAAAAACCGCACTCCCCGATTGGGGGCCGCTTCGCAGCCCATCGGGGATAAATCCCCTCACCACAGGTAAGCAAGACCTTTTGATTTTCCAACTGCCCAGATTTTTTCAACATGCCTGCCAATCATTTCAACACCCACTGCCCCGACTGGGCCGAGGCTTTGCTCAACGGTTTCAGTCAGATATTTCTTCAGCGCCACCCGCTATGCGGCCTGTTGTGCCTGCTGGCGATCCTGCTCACTGCGCCGGTGCTGTTTGCCGGCGCGCTGCTCGGGGCGGTCGCTGGATTGCTCACTGCACAGCGACGTAACTATGCCAAGGCTGATCGTCAGGCCGGTTTGTTCAGCTACAACGGCGTGCTGCTCGGCTTGTTGCTGAGTCTGTATTTCCCCTGGTCACCGCTGCTGCCGCCGCTGATTCTGGCGGCTGGCGGCGTCAGTGCGATGCTCACTCAGCAATGGCTCAAACACGTTTACCGCAGTCGATCGATACCGGCCTACACCTCGCCATTCGTGGCCATCGGCTGGATCCTGCTGCTGTTCGCCGAGCCATCCGCGCCGACGGCGCACATCGAGATGAACACGCTGAACCTGCTCGCCGCAGGACTGCGTGGATTGGGTCAGGTGATGTTCCTCGAGCATCCGCTGGCCGGCGCATTGATCGGCATCGGCTTGTTGATCGCTGATCGCCGCGCCTTTTGCTGGGCATTGTTCGCGTCAGCCATTGGCCTTGCGTCCAGTCTGTTGCACCACGAAACCGGCGCGGCATTGCTGGGACTGGGCAGTTACAACGCGGTACTCGCCGCCCTCGCCTTCAGTGCGCAGCGCCAGCAACCGTGGCTGCCGCTGCTGGGCATCGTCCTTGCGCTGCTGGTCACCCCGCTGTTCGTCGCTCTCGGTCTGGCGATGCTGACCGCGCCGTTCATCCTCGCCGGCTGGCTGATCCGCGCCGGGATCCAGATGCTCGGTAAAGCGGCCGTCGACGCCACGCCTTGCGCACAGGGGGACAATCAACCTAGGCTGCGCTGATCTTCAATTCAGGCGTTATCCATGGACAGCAGCAACAGTTGGCGTGAACGGCTTTACGTGATGATTTTCCAGAGCGACACCCTCGCCGGGCGGCGCTTCGACGGCACTTTGCTGTTGATCATCCTCGCCAGCCTGGTGGTGGTGATGCTCGACAGCATCGACAGCATTCACCAGAACTACGCCGACGTGCTGGCGTACATCGAATGGGGTTTCACCGTCATTTTTCTCGGTGAATACATCCTGCGACTGTATTGCTCACCGAAACCGTTGCGCTACGCCTTCAGTTTCTACGGACTGGTGGATCTGCTGGCGATCGTGCCCGGTATCCTCGCGCTGTATTACAGCGATGCGCAGTACCTGCTGATCATCCGCATCATCCGGATGCTGCGGATCTTTCGCGTGCTCAAGCTCAGCCCGTACCTCAAGCAAGCCAACTACCTGATGTCGGCGCTACGTGGCAGCAAGCAGAAGATCGTGGTGTTTCTGGTCAGCGTCTGCACCCTGGTGACGGTGTTCGGCACCCTGATGTACGTGATCGAAGGCCCGGAACATGGCTTCACCAGCATCCCCAAAGGCATCTATTGGGCTATTGTGACGTTGACCACCGTCGGCTTCGGCGACATCGTGCCGAAAACCCCGCTGGGCCAGGTGATTTCGTCGCTGGTGATGATCACCGGTTACTCGATCATCGCCGTGCCCACCGGGATTTTCACTGCAGAACTGGCCAACGCCATGCGCGGCGAACAGCTGCAACATGACTGCCCGGTGTGCAAGAAAAACAGCCATGAACAGAACGCAGCGTTTTGCTCGCGGTGCGGCAGTCAGCTGTTTAAGAAAGTGGAATAAGCACAGAGCTTTTTAATCTTTAAACGACTATGCCAGCCCGGCTATAGTCGCTGGCAAAACGGTATCACCCCCGACCGTTATCACCGACACAACAAGGAATGCGCAGTGAAAAAACTCTTTGGCGCCTCACTTCTCGCCGCCGGTCTTGCCTTTGGCAGCGTGGCTCAAGCCGCACCGACCCTGCTCAACGTCTCGTATGACGTGATGCGCGATTTCTACAAGGATTACAACACTGCGTTCCAGAAACACTGGCAGGCCGAGCACAACGAAAACATCACCGTGCAAATGTCCTTCGGCGGTTCGAGCAAGCAGGCGCGTTCGGTGATCGACGGCCTGCCGGCTGACGTCATCACCATGAACATGGCGACCGACATCAACGCCCTCGCCGACAACGGCAAACTGGTGCCGGAAAACTGGGTCAGCCGCCTGCCGAACAACAGCGCACCGTTCACCTCGGCCACCGTGTTCATCGTCCGCAAAGGCAACCCGAAAGCCCTGAAAGACTGGCCGGACCTGCTCAAGGACGGCGTGCAAGTGATCGTGCCGAACCCGAAAACTTCGGGCAACGGCCGCTACACCTACCTCTCGGCCTGGGGCTACGTGCTGAAAAATGGCGGTGACGAGAACAAGGCCAAGGACTTCGTCGGCAAACTGTTCAAGCAAGCGCCAGTGCTCGATACCGGTGGCCGCGCCGCGACTACCACGTTCATGACCAACCAGATCGGCGACGTGCTGGTGACCTTCGAGAACGAAGCCGAGATGATCGCTCGCGAGTTCGGTCGCGATCAGTTCGAGGTGATCTACCCAAGCGTCTCCGCCGAGGCCGAACCACCGGTGTCGGTGGTCGACAAAGTGGTCGACAAGAAAGGCACCCGCGCTGCCGCCGATGAATACCTGAAATACCTGTGGTCGCCGGAAGGTCAGGAAATCGCCGCCGCCAACTACCTGCGTCCACGGGACCCGGCAGTGCTGGCGAAATACACCGACCGTTTCCCGAAAGTCGACTTCCTGTCGGTTGAAAAGACCTTCGGCGACTGGCGTTCAGTGCAGAAGACCCACTTCAATGATGGCGGGATCTTTGATCAGATCTACAGCCAGTAAGATTTGGCGGACATGAAAAAGGCGACCCTCGGTGGTCGCCTTTTTCATGGCAGTTTTACCCTCACCCCAGCCCTCTCCCGGAGGGAGAGGGGGCCAACCGAGGTGTCTGGCGAGTTACATCGACCTGAAAGACCTTATGGATTATGGATTCGGCAAACAAGTTTCAGGTCGGCAAA
>NZ_JALMEY010000020.1:0-123942 GCF_023100615.1 Pseudomonas sp. MWU12-3103b | reverse complement strand
ACGCCCGTCGACCTCACGGTCATTGAGCAGCAGCTTGACGGTATCGCCGACAGCCTTGGTGGCCCAGACGGGGATGACGACAAGCAGGCCGAGGTCGGGAAAAGTGAACACCGCCGCCCGGTTGATCCCCCACTGGCCGGAAGGCAGGAGGCGCCCGAGCACTATCGGGTCCAGCAATGAATGGGGAGCAGAGATTTTCTTCTTGGGCTGAACGAGCATGGACGGAACTCCAAGCGAACTGTCGGGAGACAAAGGGCATGGAGTTATTCAGCGCTGAAGATGACGGCTCTGGCTACTGTCAGAAATTACAGGTAGGGAGGTATTTGCGATGAACGGTCGCACGATCCCATAGCCTCAATGCTGCGTCGCCACCATTGAAAGCAGCGAATCACTCGACAGGACAGCTACTTGTCTTTTCGAACCCGTGGAGAATGCATGAGCAGTTGCTGGCGGCGGGAGAAATGCGTCAGTGATGAGCGCCATGCGTAGAAATAAGGCGCCAGCTTGAGCAGCGCCTCCCCATCAAGGGAGGCACTTGGCGTGGATTACCACCCGTTTTCGCGTCAGTGATGCTTCAAGAGGAGTGATTGTCTTTGAGCGTGAAGGCGATTGTACGCAATGTGAAACTGGGGCTTGTCGGATCTTTAGTCATAGTCTTTATCTGAAAATGCACTTCATCGAATTCTTGGCCGTTTTCTGGAGCGACTTTTTTATCAAGTGCAAGCTCTTTGCCAGTTCCGTCGAACAGGATTGTGGGTTCTTCTAATGCTTCCTTATCCAGCAGGAAGTAAAGAAGGATTTTAGTACGGTACATGAAAGACAATCGGCCGCTGATTTCTGCACTCTTGGCACGCCCTTCATTCAGTGCCAATGAGTACACAAAATCGCTGTCTTCCTTCACGCTAAACATCACGGCCCTCAGACTCGGCTCATTGGTCACTGTGCAATTATTCGAAGACAATCCCGCGGTTATTACAATCTTTACTTTGGTGTGTTCCCCCTCGAGGGTTTGAGTAGAATCCGAAATTTTTCCGCCTTCTGGATATGACTGAAAGTTTTCGACGCGGGATTTTAGCGATGTAGATGACATGGTAGAACTCCATCGATTGGTTGGACGACAGAGTTATTAAGGGAGTAATAGAAGACTTTGGCTACTGTCAGAACTATCAGGTCGGAGTGGGTTTCCGATGAATGGTCGCGCAGGTCGCAACCGCCTCGACACCCATCTGTTATCGAGCCTCATCTGCCAATTCGACTGCCCTTGGCCACCAGAATGGAAAGCTAGATAACGTTGTGCTCATTATCGGTTACCTAAGCGAAAGGCCGATCTGTCTCACAACAGATCGGCCTTTTTCATGCCGTCAGCGCTCAGACATGCTCGCCACTCTTCGCCTGCACCTTCGGCGCGCCATGCCCATGATCGTGTTCATCAGGCTCGATCACCGGCACTTCCTTGCCATCACAATCGTGCAGCTTGCCGTCGCTGAAGTAATCGCCTTCCCGCAGCGCCGCCAGGTCGCGATAACGCAGGGTGCGCTCTTCTGCGGCGGCAAACACCGACTGCTGGTCCGAGTTACCGGCAGTGAAGTGATTGAAAGTCAGATTCAGCACGATCGCCATGATCGCCGAGGAGCTGATGCCCGAGTGGAAAATAGTCGCGAACCAGCTCGGGAAATGATCGTAGAAGTTCGGCGCGGCAATCGGGATCATGCCGAAGCCGATCGAGGTGGCGACGATGATCAGGTTGACGTTGTTGCGGTAATCGACCTTCGACAACGTGCGAATCCCGCTCGCCGCCACCGTCCCGAACAGCACGATACCGGCGCCGCCCAGCACTGAGGTCGGCACCGCAGCGATCACCCGGCCCATGAACGGCAGCAGACCGAGAATCACCAGAAAGATCCCCCCGGTAGCCACCACATAACGGCTCTTGATCCCGGTCACCGCCACCAGCCCGACGTTCTGCGCGAAGGCGCTTTGGGTGAACGAACCGAAGATCGGCGCAAACATGCTCGACAGCATGTCCGCGCGCAGTCCGTTGCCCAGGCGCTTGGAGTCGACTTTGGTGCCGATGATCTCACCGACCGCCAGAATGTCCGCCGAGGTTTCCACCAGGGTCACCATGACCACGATGCACATCGACAGGATCGCGGCGAAGTGGAAGGTCGGCATGCCGAAGTGAAACGGCGTCGGAAAGCCGAACATCGGTCCTTGGGCGACACCGGAGAAATCGGCCATGCCGAGGAACACCGCCAGAATCGTGCCGATCACCATGGCCAACAGGATCGACAGCCGCGAGATGGTCGAGCTGCCGACCTTGCTCAACAGCAGCACCAGCACCAGCGTCACCGCCGCCAGACCGATGTTCTGCATGCTGCCGAAGTCCGGCGCATGGCTGTTGCCACCCATGGCCCAACGCGCGGCCACCGGCATCAGCGTCAGGCCGATGGTGGTGATCACGATGCCGGTTACCAGCGGTGGGAAAAACTTGGTGATTCGCGAGAACACCGGGGTGATCAGCAAGCCGATCAACGACGCGGCAATCACCGCGCCCAGCACCGACTGGAAGCCGCCCTCCCCGCCACTGCTGACGATCGCGACCATGGTCGCCACACCGGAGAACGACACGCCCTGCACCAGCGGCAACTGACAGCCAAAAAACGGTAGACCCAGGGTTTGCAGCAGTGTCGCCAGCCCCCCCGCAAACAATGAAGCAGCAATCAACAAACCAATGTCCGCCGGCGACAGCCCGGCCGCCTGGCCGATGATCAGCGGCACCGCAACGATACCGCCGTACATGGTCAGAACATGTTGCAGGCCGTAAGCCATATTCGCGCCGACCCCGAGATTTTCGTCCTCGGGCCGTTGGTGTGAAACATGGGGCGTTTTCATGTGGGGGGTTCCCTGGTTTTTGTTATGCGCACACTGTATTCAATACTCGGGACAAATGTCCATAGAGTTGTATACAACTTGTCAGTCACATAATGGATAGGTAGCCACCCAAGCTTCTATCTCGCCACCTCCATCTCCCACAAATCCGGCAACACATCCCCTCCTGCCCCCGGTTTTTATCGCACTAGGCTGAAGTGTTCATGGCGACCAGCGGTGCACCGGCGCTCTTTTTTATACATATAAAGTATGCATAATGAAGTCATTCGAAATTCAGTACGACAAAAGCAAGAACGCAGCCAACAAACTCAAGCACAGGGGCGTCAGCCTTGCCGAGACCGAGCCGGTCTTTCATGACGAACGCGCGCTGACGATCGAGGACAACGACCATGACGAACAGCGCTGGATCACCCTCGGTCTCGATGGCAAAGGGCGCTTGCTGGTGGTTGCGTACAGTTATCGCGAAGCCAACGTCGTACGAATCATTTCTGCACGTGTCGCCACACCGAGCGAGCGTTGCGCTTATTTTCTGGAGGCTTGAACGATGAAAGACGAATACGACTTCTCGCAGGGCAAACGCGGAGCCTTGGCGCCCACCAAGGGCAAGACCCGCATCACCATCATGCTCGATGACGCGGTCATCGAAGCCGCCCGCAGCGTGGCGGAAAACGAAGGCTTCGGTTATCAGACCGTGATCAACAACACCCTGCGCCATGCCCTGCTGGAGGCTGGCAGCAAAACGCAAGACGTCGAGCCGCACCACTCCGGGCAATTCAAGAAAGGCATCACCGCCGCCGACCTCAAGAGTCTGGAAAAAAAGCTGTCGGCGGCGGTCGGGGAAATCCGCCGGGTACTGGAACCGGAGGCCAAGCCCTGAGATCAGGCCGGTACAAGCATCCGCGCCAGCGACTGGCGCACATGCGGCTGGTCAGGCAGACGCAAGCCGAACTCCTGCTCCAACACCTCGATCAACTCATCGACATCCGTCACCTCGCGCCGCTCGCTGTCGGCGCCCATATGATGAATCGCGAAACTGCCGTTGTTCAGGGTCCGCCGCCAACCATCGCCAGTGCGCGCAACCATCAACCGCTGAGCAAACGGTGATTCGGGATGGGTCGAGACGTACCAGTTGCCGAGGGTGTAATCGATGTCTTCCTGGCGTTGCAGATCAAACAGGTACATCGCGCGCCATTCGCCGGCGACATTGGCGCGCAGCATGTAACCATCGGCCTGTTTCTCGATGCGATAGGACTCGTGCGGCGTCGCCTGTTCAGCCTCGGTATCGAGCAGCAACGGCGCGGTCGGCACCATGCCACCGAAGCCGACATCGGTGATGTAGCGCTCGCCATCGATGATTACCAGGCTCAAGCGATGCGTGCGGGCCGTCCAGGTGCCCTCGGGTTGCGCCAGCACCACGCGCCCGGAGATGCCACGGGCCTCGAAGCCCAACTCCTGCAGCAACGCCAGAAACAGATTGTTCAGTTCGTAGCAGTAACCACCCCGGCCACCGTGGAGAACCTTTTGTTCGACCGACGCCAGATCGATCAGCACCGGCGCGCCAGTGATCGTCGACAGATTCTCGAAGGGAAAGACGCCGGTATGCCGCAACTGCAACTGCCGCAGGGTTGTCAGTGTGGGGGGCGGTGGGATGTCGAACCCCAGGTGTTGCAGGTACAAAGTCGGATTCGCCAGACGTGGCTCGCTCATTGCTCAGTCCTTTTGCATGTGGCCGCGGATCGTTGCGCCGCTGGCCGACATGTATACGGGATCGGGCCCCGACTCCGACAATTGATTTCGCCAATCAGCGCTACCGACGCTTGCGCGAACCGATGCGAATCCAGGTCGGCGCATGGTCGCTGGCGTGCTGTTCGTTGCGCACCCAGGCGTCGACCCCGGCCTCGTGCAGATACGGGCTGAGTGCCGGGTTGAGCAGCAGATGATCGATGCGCAGACCGGAGTTGGTTTGCCAATGCTGGCGAAAATAATCCCAGAAGGTGTAGAGGCGATCGTCGGGATACAGATGGCGCAGCGAATCGGTCCAGCCCTGATCGAGCAGCCGTTGATAACACTCGCGGCTTTCGGGTTGCAGCAGCGCATCCTTGAGCCAGGAGCGGGTGTTATAGATGTCCATATCGGTGGGCGCCACGTTGTAGTCACCGGCAAGCACCACCGGATGATCACTGCTTTGCAAATCCTTGGCGTAGCGGATCAAACGCTCGAACCAGGCCAGTTTGTAGTCGAACTTCGGCCCCGGTTGCGGGTTGCCGTTGGGCAGGTACAGGCAGCCGACCAGCACACCATGCACCGCCGCCTCCAGATAACGGCTGTGCTTGTCGTCCGGATCACCCGGCAGACCGCGACGGCTCTCCAGCGGTTGCGCATCGCGGGCGAGAATCGCCACGCCGTTCCATGACGCCTGACCGTGCCAGATCGCGCCATAACCGGCGGCCTCCAGTTCGGCGGCGGGGAATGCACTGTCGACCGACTTGAGTTCCTGCAGACAAGCGATGTCCGGTTGCTCGCGCTTGAGCCACGCCAGCAGGTTCGGCAAGCGTGCGCGCAGGCCGTTGACGTTGAACGTGGCGATCCGCAGGTTTTTCATCGTTCAGGCTCCGGCGAACAAGGTGTGAAAATTGTGACCCTGTGCTAACGGCGGTGGTTGCATCGGATCAACCGGCTGCGGCGTAATAAGCGCTCGCCACTGCCCCGAACTGCCGAGACTCGATTCCATGCTCACCACCCTGCAAGGCCCGCGCATCCTCCTGCGTCCGCTTCAGTACAGCGACGCCGACGCCCTGCTCCGCGCTGCCGCCGACGGCGAACTGTGGAACCTCACCGTCACTGTGGTGCCTTCGGCGAGCACCATCGACAGCTATCTGAAAAAAGCCCTCGACGGCCGTGATGCCGGCACGGTCATGCCGTTTGTGATCGTGTTGAAGGATAGCGGCGAAGTGATCGGCTCGACCCGGTTCTGGAAGATCGACCCGCTCAATCGCAAACTGGAAATCGGCAGCAGCTGGATCTCGGCACGCTGGCAGAAATCCTTCGTCAACACTGAAGCTAAATACCTGATGTTGCGTCACGCTTTCGAGGTGCTCGACTGCGTGCGAGTGCAGTTCACCACCGACGAGAACAACCAGAAGTCGCGCAACGCGATTCTGCGCCTCGGTGCGCAACAGGAAGGCATCGTGCGCCACGAGCGGATCATGCCCGACGGCCGCAAGCGTAACTCGGTGCGTTTCAGCATCATCGATGACGAGTGGCCGCAGGTGCGGCAGGTGCTGGAGCAGAAACTGGCTGAGGATCGAGGCTGAGGCTCGACAACCGCTCGTCAGCCAATCGGCACCAACAGCTGCGGCCGTCAGACCAAAGTCAGGTAACCGAACCTTTTTGGGAGACGTACCATGACAACGCGCAAACTGACTTCCCTGTTGCTCGCCGGGCTGCTGGCCACCGCCTCGGTCGGCGCCTTTGCCGCCAATGACGGGGCGGATGCCTCCGGCACCAAATCCGGTGCTACAAGCGGCACCAACATGCCACCCAACAGCACCCCCGGCGCTCCGAAAAACGGTGACAGTACCGATGGCGCCGGCAAGGGTACCGGCACCAACAGTGGCACCATGGGTTCTGGATCGGGAGCGGGGGGCGGCACTGGTTCGGCCGGCGGCGGAACTGGCGGTGCCGGTGGTGGCACAGGCAGTTGAACGAATAAGCGTGACCGCTGGTGATCCGGCATGAAGGCATGAATCTGTGGCGCTGGAATCCGATTCCTCGCCACAGATCAAGCGCGGAGGCTTTAGCGATCCGACCGCATCAACTCGGCAACACCCTCCTCCAGCGACAACACCGCCGCGCGATTGCGCCCGGCATTTTTTGCCTGATACAACGCCGCATCAGCACGCTGGATAAACACTTCAAGGCTGTCATTGCCGCTCGGAATAAATGAGTAGCAACCCAGACTGACCGTCAGGTATCCGGTGGGCGAACCGCTGTGAGTAATGCGTTTATCCATCACACTGCGGCGAATCTGCCCGGCAATCGCCAGCACGCCGTTGATGTCGGTATCCGGCAGCAACACCGCGAACTCTTCGCCACCGTAACGCACCGCCAGGTCAGACTTGCGTTGAGAGCAATTCTTCAACACCTGCGCCACCTGAGTCAGGCAGTGATCCCCTGCCACGTGCCCGTAGGCATCGTTGTAGCGCTTGAAGAAATCGATATCGAGCATGATCAGGCCGACTGGACTCGACTGCCGTGCACCGCGAGCAAATTCGATCTCCAGCGATTGCTCGAACAGGCGCCGATTCGCCAGCCCCGTCAGGCTGTCGTGGGTCGCGATCTGCTCCAGTGTGCGCTGTGCCTTGCGCAGGTTTTTCTCGATTCGCTCGCCGTCACGCACCTGATGAATGAACACCCAGCCGAACAGGCCGACGCCAAGAATCACCAGCGCCACAATCACGCTGGACTGAAAGGCCCGCTCATACCAACCCTTGAGAATCGTGTCGCGCGAAGAGGCGGACGCTACCACCAGCGGATAAGCCGCCAACTGGCGGTAGCCGTACAAGCGCACCACGCCGTCGACCACTGACTTGATCATCGCAGTGCCGGCCGGGGCTTCGGGCAGCAGCTTCTGGTAGATCCTGCCTTGCGCCAGCGACGAGCCGATCAGGCCTTCGTCGAACGGTCGCCGCGCCAGCAACGTGCCGTCCTTGAGTCCGAGAAACATGATGCCGTTGTCATCGAGGCTGAAGCTTTTGAAGAAGCGGTCGAAGTACGCCATCTTGATCCCGGCCATCAGCACGCCCTGGAAGTTGCCGGCGCGGTCGTTGATGCGTTTCGATATCGGGATGATCCACTGGCCATTCTCGCGGCTGCGAATCGCCGGGCCGATGTGCGCCACGGTAGAAGCGTTTTGCTGGTGAAACTTGAAGTACTCGCGGTCGGCCACACCCTTGCCACGGGGCAGGTCCGGGAACGAGGTGATCACCCACTGGCCCTCGCGATCGAACAGGAACATGCCGTGCAACTGCTCCAGTTGCTGCACCCGACGCGCGAAGGTTTTTTGCAGACGTGGTCGCTGCGCGGCCCCATAACCATCGTCCTCGACCCAATCAGCGAGACTGGTGAGCACCAGGTCAGCGGCCAGAAACGTGTCCTCGGCCTGCTGCGCCATGGCTCGGGTCAGGTTGGTCGAGGCGATCTGCGCGTTCGCCAGATCCTGACGCCGTGTCTGCTCCAGTTGCAGATAGAGCAAGCCAGACAGGCACAGGCACACCGCAACGATGAACAGCGCTGCCGCTTTGCGCAGCGGCAGGCGTTTAAGCGTGCCGGGAGTCTGATGGGGGTCGTGAATGGGGATTGGCAAAAACGTGTCCTGGGCAGGTACGACAGGGGCCGCAGCCCGAAACCCTTACTTTTCATGAGCGTAGCCCAGCGGGGTGCGCACAGCAAACCCGCCCCGCCAACACACGCCTGCCCCGCTGTATCGGCGCGCAAGGGATTTGGATGACCTCCGCACGTCGATTTATTTTCAGTGGTGGTTTTGCGGGTGATCGCCCTCGCGTATCTGCGCAGGGCACCGATGACGGCTATCGGGGTTTGTTGATTTCGCGCAGCAGATCCGCGACTGGCAGGTTCATGGTGTTTGAGTAGTAAGGTTTGTAGCCGTACGCGGTGACGACGACTTTGCAGGGGATTTGTTGTTTGTTGGCGAGGAGATTGTTCAGTTCTGCCACCGAGAGATTTCTTTCAGAACTCCGGTTGCTTGAAGTTTCAACTATGAACGCACTGGTGAGATAGGAATGTCCCGCCTTGCCATCCTCGCGTATTTCCGACGTCACCAAGCCAACTGCAGAAAACCGGATGGCTTTGCCAACCGAGAAATCCTGATCATCCTCCAAGGCACATTTCAGCATGCCTGAAGCCATCCCAACCCTTTCTCCTCTATCAAACAAGTTCAGAACATCCACATCCGACTGATAGCGAATGTCGTACAGAAGTGACTTCTGCCTTTCAACAGATACAAAACTCAAGTTCGCTGGAGGCTTTACATGGTCTTTTGCGCAACCGGAGCAAATAGCTAGAAAAAAGCAAAAGAGTAACCTGTGCATCACGAAAACTCCTTCATTATTGAGTCCAGCAATAAATCGCTTGCCGACTTGCTCCCAGCTACAGGCGCAATAAAAAGCCCTAATGCGTCTGCATGATTGGTATCTACGTTGGCGTTCAACGAAGGGCCACAGGAGATAAGCCACTTTTCGCCAAAATCGGCTACCCCATCCGACGGGTCTCTGTTTGTCGGGGTCGCCTTAATGTTGATCCATTCGGCGGCAACAGGATCAGGGCGTTCACGATAGATATCTGAACCTAACCAAACCAATGTCCCTTCACCCACGGGATCAAGGGTGATTAGCATCTGAATTCTGTAGCCCCAATCCGACATTATTTTTGTCAGGTGCGCGCCATTCCAACCGCCGAGGCTATGACCAACGATATAAACGGGACAGCTTTTGTACGGAATAAGGCTTAGAACATTTCGTTGGATATCCTGTTTCCCCCTGACATCGTTATATCCCAGCCATTCTGAGCGATATTTACCTTCGTTGCTTAGTGTTTCATTGCGCTTATCAAAGTTCCTCCGTGCGGCGAGGATGTTTTCATAAGGCCCCGAAAAATAATAACGTTCCTTATCCCCAGCGCCTCCGACGAAAACAACAATCGCCTTGGTACTCTCCACCGGCACAGGCTTGTCACTGACATCCTTCTTGTCCGTCAGCGCATGTTCCTTGTGCAACTTGTAATTGTTGCCTTTCGCGCACGTTACTGTTTCAGCGGCCATGCCTCACTCCTCCAGAAACAGCTTGATGGTTTCAGGCAGGTGCGAGCTGACTTCGTGGGTGAACCCGTTAGCGTCAGACACTCCGTGTTCCAGACGCCCGTCTGCGCGCTGGATCACGTAGGGATGATTGATCATGGGCTCACCGGTCACGTCATTGACCAGTTTCAACTTGTCCGTGAAATGCACCGGCATCGGCAGCAAACCACTGAAAGGCGCCGCTGTTACCGTGTCACCAATGATGACCGTGCCCGACCCGCCAATGACCACATTGCCGTGCCCACCGGTACTGTCCAGGGTCGCGGCGTTTAAGCCATTGATAAACACCGTCGAGGAAACGCCGCCAGTAATCGGGCTGCCGCACGCTGATTTATCGGTCATTCGGGCAGCCGCCAATCCGTCGAAATTCACATTCGGCGAGCCACTGGCAATCGGATTGGTGCCATGTCCCGGCAGTGGGCAGGCGGTTGGATCGGTGACGCGGGCGGCGGGTTTTCCGCTCATGAACAGCTCCTTGCAGTGTGGCGGGTCATCCTTTTTGGGGGCGCAAGCATGCGTGAATTTTCCGGGTGCTTCAAACCTTCAGGCAAAAAAAGGCGCCCGATCGAGGCGCCTTTTTCATTCGTGCAACCACTCACATCAACGCGACGGCGGCACCCGAATATCCCCCGCCCGACACTGCGTCTTCACGCCCTTGCCGCACGCGCCAAACTGCAGGTCTTTGCCCATGCACACCCGCACTTCCGAGAGTTCCGGGCCGCTGCAGATCACCGCGATGCCATTGGCCGGAATCCCCGGGTTGGCCTTGCGGAACAGGTCGGCGATTTCCTGGGCTTCGAAGTAATACGAGCTGCTGAACGGTTGCAACTCCTGCGGAATTTTCACCGCGCCGACCGCTTTGTCCGCTTCGTCCAGATAACCCATCGCGCCCAGGCCGCTGCAGGTGCCGTGCTTGGACCATTCGTGATCGAGCAATTTCTTGGTCGGGAACAGCGTCAGGCCCTTGGTGGTTTCCGCCGCCGACAGCGTGGTCAGCGGTGGGCAGGATTCCGGCCAGCCGCCGTTGGCGTATTGCGGCCACAAGCCGTGTAGCACGAAGCCGTAGCCCTTGCCGGAACATTGCACGTCATCTTTGTGGGTGAGGCAGAAGGTTGGCGACCAGGACAAGCTCAGCAGGTAGTAATCGAACTGCCCCGCCACCGCTTCCGTTTGTACCTTGCTGGCGTTCGACTGACGCGCCGAACTCAGGCCGATGCTACCGGCCGTCAGCGCGATCAGCGCCAGAATTGTAAACAGCTTTTTCATGTACCCGCTCCTTGGGACGCCTGCGTCCGTGGTTTTTGATGCTGACCAGACTTGGCCAGCGCTGATTTCGCCATGCTTGTGTTGCAAGCGCATGACGCAAGGCAAGGCCGTACACCGTTGAACGGTCTACGATTAACAGGCAGACATCAAACCAAGGGATCCGAAATGAGTAAAGCAGACGAACTGGCCGCCAAACTCAAGCAAACCCGGCACACCCATGCGGATGCCGCGCTGGAGATCGATTGCTGGCCGGCGCAGGTCTACGATCTGTACCACCGCATCGAGGCCTGGCTGCAGCCAGTCACTGAAGTGGGCCTGAAAATCCGTCGCAACCCGACCCACGTTTGCGAAAGCTCACCCGATGGCGAAAGCCACGATTACGCGATCGACCAACTGGTGATCGAAGCCAATCAACAAACCCTGACATTTGATCCCATCGCGCGGTTTACCGAGGACGGCGCCGGCCGCGTGCAGATCACCCTGCCCGAGCGCAACACCTATCTGCTGCGCACCGTCGATGAACATCACGAAAGCCATTGGTGGTTGCAAACGGTGGAAACCGGTCAGGAACTGGATGCGATTGCGCTGACGGAGAACAATCTTTTGCAGGTGGTGCAGGAAGGTCTCGGCCTATAACGCGAGTGGCCAAACTGTCAAAACTGTAATCCCCCTCTCAGCCAACTGAAAGCCAGCGCTGGGTAGCCTCCCCGTCATGTATCAAACGGGGACTTCCAGCGCATGCCTTCCAACACCTCAAGACGCACCTTCGTCAAAGGCCTGGCCGCCAGCGGCCTGCTCGGCGGCCTCGGTCTGTGGCGCGCGCCTGTCTGGGCGCTGACCCCGCCTGGGCAGATCAACGAACTGAGCGGCAGCGAATTCGAGCTGTTCATCGGCGAAACCCCGGTCAACTTCACCGGCAGCCCGCGCACTGCGCTGACCATCAATGGCAGTCTGCCCGGCCCGCTCTTGCGCTGGCGCGAGGGTGATACGGTGACGTTGCGGGTGCGCAACCGACTCAGCGCCAGCACCTCGATCCATTGGCACGGCATTCTGCTGCCGGCGAACATGGACGGTGTGCCGGGCCTGAGTTTTCACGGCATCGAACCCGGCGGCGTATACGTCTACCAGTTCAAGGTGCGGCAGCACGGCACTTACTGGTATCACAGCCATTCCGGCTTGCAGGAGCAGGCCGGGGTTTACGGGCCGCTGGTGATCGACGCGAAAGAGCCGGAGCCGTTCCAGTACCACCGCGACTACGTGGTGATGCTCAGCGACTGGACCGACGAAGACCCGGCCAGCCTGATGAAGACCCTGAAAAAGCAGTCCGACTACTACAACGACCACAAGCGCACCGTTGGCGATTTCATCGACGACGTCAGCGACAAAGGCTGGGGGGCCACCGTCGCCGACCGCACGATGTGGGCGCAAATGAAGATGAACCCCACCGACATCGCCGACGTCAGTGGCGCCACCTACACCTTCCTGATCAACGGCCATACGCCCGACAGCAACTGGACCGGGCTGTTTCGCCCCGGCGAGAAACTGCGTCTGCGGCTGATCAACGGCTCGGCCATGACTTACTTCGACGTGCGCATTCCGGGGCTGAAAATGACCGTGGTCGCGGCAGACGGTTTGCACGTCAAACCGGTCAGCGTCGACGAGCTGCGCATCGCCGTGGCGGAGACCTACGACGTGATCGTCGAGCCTGACAGCGAGGCCTGCACCCTGTTTGCCCAGGCCATGGATCGCAGTGGTTACGCCCGCGCCACCCTCGCCACCCGCGCCGGTCTGGCAGCACCGGTGCCTGCGCTGGACCCGCGCCCGCTGGTGACCATGGACGACATGGGCATGGCCGGGATGGATCACGGCTCGATGGACATGAGCGCCATGGCGGGCATGGATCACTCGGCGATGGGTCCGATGCAATCGCACCCCGCCAGCGAACAGGACAATCCGCTGGTGGACATGCAAGCCATGAGCACCGCGCCGAAACTCGACGACCCTGGCCTCGGCCTGCGCAACAACGGCCGTCGCGTGCTGACCTACGCCGACCTGCGCAGCACCTTCGAAGACCCGGACGGCCGCGATTCCGGGCGCACGATCGAGCTGCACCTGACCGGGCACATGGAGAAGTTCGCCTGGTCGTTCAACGGCATCAAATTCTCCGACGCCGAGCCGCTGCGCCTCAAGTACGGCGAGCGCCTTCGTCTGGTGCTGGTCAACGACACCATGATGACCCACCCCATCCACCTGCACGGCATGTGGAGCGATCTGGAAGACGAGAACGGCAACTTTCAGGTGCGCAAACACACCATCGACATGCCCCCCGGTACCCGTCGCAGCTATCGGGTGACGGCCGATGCATTGGGCCGCTGGGCCTATCACTGCCATCTGCTTTATCACATGGAAACCGGCATGTTCCGCGAAGTGCGGGTGGAAGAATGAAGGGGCCGATCATGACTCGAATCGCAACGTTCTCCTTGTTACTCATCAGCACTTCCGTCATGGCCGCCGCCGACGACATGCAAGGCATGGATCACAGTCAGATGCCCGGCATGGATCACTCGATGCAGAGCATGGACGACGGCATGATGCAGCCCGCCGCGCCGACTGAAAGTCGCACGCCGATCCCGGTGCTGACCGACGCCGACCGCGCCGCCGTGTTCGTCAGCCCCGCCGGCCATCAGGTGCACGACAGCGTGATCAACAGCTACTTCCTCGCCGACAAACTCGAATGGCAAAACGCCGATGACGGCAGCGCTTTGGCCTGGGATCTGTCCGGCTGGATCGGCGGCGACATTGATCGCCTGTGGCTGCGCTCCGAAGGCGAACGCAGCAACGGCAAGACCGAGGACGCCGAGCTCCAGGCATTGTGGGGCCACGCGATTTCGCCGTGGTGGGACGTGGTCAGCGGCGTGCGTCAGGACTTCAAACCCGGCGCCCCACAAACCTGGGCCGCGTTCGGTGTGCAGGGCATGGCGCTGTACAACTTCGAAGCCGAGGCCACGGCGTTTCTCGGCGAAGGCGGACAAAGCGCACTGCGGCTGGAGGGCGATTACGACATTCTGCTGACCAATCGGCTGATCCTGCAGCCCACCGCCGAGCTCAACGTCTACGGCAAAAACGACCCGCAACGGGGCCTCGGCTCCGGCCTGTCGAACACTGAAACCGGCCTGCGCCTGCGCTACGAAATCCGCCGCGAATTTGCGCCGTACCTCGGCGTGACGTGGCACCGCACCTACGGCAACACCGCCGATTACGTCCGCGAAGAAGGCGAAAGTCGCAGCGAAGCACGGCTCGTGCTCGGTGTGCGGCTGTGGTTCTGAATTCCCACTGAAAAACACCCCAGAGGTCTTGCATGCGCACATTGAATATCACCCTTGTACTCGCCAGCGGATTGCTCTTGAGCAGCCTCGCTCAGGCTCACCCGAAACTGCTGTCATCAACCCCGGCCGAAGGTGCCGACGGCGCGGCTCCCGACAAGATCGAACTGCACTTTTCCGAGAGCCTGCTGACTCAGTTCTCCGGCGCCAAACTGGTGATGACCGAGATGCCCGGCATGGCCCATTCGCCGATGCCGATGAAGGCCAGAGTCAGCGCCGGCAGCGACCCGAAATCCATGCTTGTCACCCCGCTCACGCCGTTGCCCGCCGGCACCTATAAGGTCGAGTGGCGTGCGGTGTCGTCCGACACGCACCCGATCACCGGCAACGTCACGTTCAAAGTGCAGTGAGCGATGGCTGAACTGATCAACATCATTCTGCGCCTGGCGTTGTATGTGGATTTGCTGCTGTTGTTCGGGGTGGCGTTGTTTGCGCTGTGCAGCGTGAACGCGCCGCTGCGGTTCAGGCCGCTGTTGCGTGGATTGGCGTTGCTCGGTGCCCTGCTGTCAGTGGCTGGATTGCTGCTGATGACGAGCGCCATGAGTGGCGAAACCGAACTCGCCGCACTCTGGCCGCACCTGCAGATGATGCTGCTGGAAACGGACGTCGGGCTGGCGTGGGCGCTGCGCATGATTGCACTGATCGTGGTGCTGGCTCAGCCGGGGAAGTGGCTCGCGTCGATGGCCGGCGCGGTCGCCCTCACCTCCCTTGCGTGGAGTGGGCACGGAGCAATGGACGAGGGCTCGCTGCGTTTCTGGCATTTCCTCAGCGACATCCTCCATCTACTGGCGGCGGGGGCATGGTTGGGCGGCATGCTGGCGCTGGTGCTGCTGGCGCGGGGTGGTGTGGATGAAGCACGGATTCGCCTGCTGGCAGAGGCGGTGAAACGCTTCGAATGGATCGGCGCGGCGATTGTGCTGACGCTGTCAGTGAGCGGCGTGGTGAATTACCTGTTCATCGTCGGCCCGAGGCTGCACGACGTGCTGCTCGGCACCTATGGGATGTTGCTGGCGATCAAGGTTTTGCTGTTTGCCGCGATGCTGGTTTTGGCGGCGCTGAACCGCTTTCACCTTGGGCCTGCGCTGGAGCGATCGCTATGCGATGGACAGCACGTCATCGCGGCGAATGCACTCAGGCGCAGCGTGCTGCTGGAACTGGGCATGGCCCTGCTGATCGTGACGTTGGTGGCGTGGCTTGGCACGTTGAGTCCGGACGCGGGATGACACCCGCGAAGGCCTTTCACTACACTGGCTCACCGTCCTCTGCAGAAGCCGATGTCCATGACCATTCTAAAAAGCACGATGATCCTTTGCGGCGCGCTGACCCTGGCCGCTGGCGTTCAGGCCCAGGAAAGCCCTTCGCACCTCGACAGCATCCAGCAACAAGGCCAACTGCGCGTCTGCACCACCGGCGACTACAAGCCCTACACCTTCAAGCGCACCGACGGCGACTTCGAGGGCATCGACATCGCCATGGCGCGCTCGCTGGCCGACAGCCTCGGGGTCAAGGTCGAGTGGGTGCAAACCACCTGGAAAACCCTGATGCCGGACATGCAGGCCGGCAAGTGCGACATCGGCATGGGCGGCATTTCAGTGACGCTGGAGCGGCAGAAAAAAGCCTACTTCAGCAACACCCTCGACAGCGACGGCAAGATCCCGCTGGTGCGCTGCGCCGAGCAGGCCAAGTACCAGACCATCGAGCAGATCAACCAGCCCAACGTGCGTCTGGTTGAACCGGCGGGCGGCACCAACGAAGCCTTCGTCCATGCCTTCCTGCCCAAGGCGCAACTGGCCCTGCACGACAACGTGACGATCTTCCAGCAACTGCTCGATAACAAGGCCGACGTGATGATCACCGACGCCTCGGAAGCGCTGTATCAGCAGAAACTCAAACCGGGTTTGTGCGCGGTGAATCCGCACCAGTACATGCAGTACGGCGAAAAGGCCTATCTGCTGCCGCGCGATGACATCAGCTGGAAGCTGTACGTCGATCAATGGCTGCACCTGAGCAAAGTCACTGGCAGTTATCAGAAGGTCATTGGTGAGTGGCTGGCAGTGCCGCAGTAATCTTCCAGGCACAAACATTTGTGGCGAGGGAGCTTGCTCCCGCTGGGCTGCGCAGCAGTCCGCTGTTTTAAAAGCGGGGGTTGCTTCGCAACCCATCGGGGATAAATCCCCTCGCCACAGGTTCAGGTTCTATTTCTATCAATCGTTGTGCAACATCCCGGAGCTGTACTGGTTCAAGCTGCTACCAATACTGTTACCGCCGAATTTGAGGGTCGTTGCATTTGTGCGACCCTCCGGCGATTGGCAATCCGAGGAGAAACAACTGGTGGTGGTCAAACCTCCGGCGCCCGAACAGGCACTCAATACCGAGACAGCTGCGGCGATCAACAGCACTTTGACGACATTGGTGCGCATGGTACGGCTCCCCTTGGGATGATCTTGTGCAAGCATCGTAGGCCTAAGTCGCGCCCGGCAAGATGAAATTTTGCTGATCGACAGCGCGGGTTCAGAATCCAGGGCTGCGGCAATCGGCTGGTCTTCCGACAACGCCGCAAAAGACTCTGTCACCCCATTGGAAAAACTCCCCCGGCCCGCTCAATCCCTTCCCGGTCTGGGTATCGCAATACGGCTACTGGTCTTGACCTCACGCAACGCCAGGCTGGACTGGATGGACGCAATCCCGACTTGGCGCCTGAGCACCTGCTCGATGAAATCGCTGTAGCTATCCAGATCCTCGGCCAGCACCTGCAACACATAATCGGCATCGCCGGTGATCTTGTGACAGGACAGCACCTGGGGCAGTTGCGCAATCACCGACTCGAAGGCGTCCGGCGCGTGATCGGCGTGGGTGGAAAAACGGATGTGCACGAACGCCATGATGTCCAGCCCGAGCATTCGCCGATCAAGGTTGGCCTGATAGCCCTTGATCACCCCGGCCTCCTCCATTCTTTTGCGCCGCCGCCAGCAAGGCGTAAGGCTCAACGACAGCCGCTCACTGAGTTCAGCGTTGGAAATACTGGCGTCTTCCTGCAACAACTCAAGAATCGCCAGGTCGGTCTCGTCGAGACTGATGCGTTTGGATGATTTTTTCTGCATGACGCCAATCCTGAGTAAGAACGCCCGATTAATCTACCGAATCAAGAAAACAAAGCAAAGAAAGCGCAGGTCAGCCGGAACAGAATATTTGCACTGGCTCACATTAACGGATGCGCAGAATGTTTACAGTTTTCAGTGATTCCCACCGTTTCCACCATGGCACCGAATTGAAGGACGGCGTGCTCAAGCCGTCATTCGAACAACCGAGTCGGGCCGATACCGTGCACAACCGCGTCAAACAGGTCGGCCTGGGGCAAATCGTCGAACCGCGTGCGTTTGACCGCTCGTGCTACGTCAACGCGCACAGTGAGCGCTACGTCAGTTTTCTGGAAAGTGCCTGGACCGAATGGTGCGCAACCGGACGCACGCACGATGCCTTGCCCCTGATCTGGCCGGTACGCGATCTGGCCAACGAGCAAGTGCCGACGTTCATCGACGGCAAGCTCGGCTTCTATGCCATGGATGCCGGTTCGCCCATCACCGCCACGACCTGGCAAGCGGTGAAAACCAGCGCGGATATCGCCCTCACCGGACTCGAACTGATCGATGAAGGCCACGACAGCGCCTTTGCCCTGTGCCGCCCGCCCGGCCATCACGCCGCGCGCGAATACATGGGCGGTTATTGCTATCTCAATAACGCCGCGATTGCCGCGCAGCAGGCCATCACCCAAGGCGCCAAACGTGTCGCGGTGCTCGACGTCGACTTCCACCACGGCAACGGCACCCAGAACATTTTCTACCAGCGCAGCGACGTCATGTTCGTGTCGCTGCACGGTGAACCTGCGGTGTCCTACCCGTACTTTTCAGGTTACAGCCACGAAGTCGGCGCGGGTGTCGGCGAGGGTTACAACCTCAACTACCCGCTGCCGAAAAACACCACGTGGGAGAGCTACCGCAACGCCCTGCTCCACGCCTGCAAAAAACTCCAGCAGTTCTCACCTGAGGTGCTGGTGATTTCCCTCGGTGTCGACACGTTCAAGGACGACCCCATCAGCCACTTCCTGCTGGAAAGCGAGGACTTCATCGGCATCGGAACGCTGATCGCCAGTGTCGGTAGCCCCACCCTGTTCGTGATGGAGGGCGGCTACATGGTCGATGAAATCGGCATCAATGCGGTGAACGTGCTGCATGGTTTCGAGAGTAAACGCAGCTGAACCATCCCCGCTCTGCGGCCTTTGAATGACTGAATCGGAGAACAACAACATGACGCTTTTTATTGATGTCGATGATGCTGCACGCCTGTTCACCCAGGTCGGCATCCGCCGGGCCATCCGCGACATGGCGGGCTACATCGAAGCGGACTACGCACGCTGGGCGCAATTTGATAAATCGCCGCGCACGGCCAACCACTCGGCAGACGGCGTGATCGAGCTGATGCCCACCGACGATGGCCAGCAGTACTCGTTCAAATACGTCAACGGCCATCCGGACAATGGTCAGCGCAACTTGCTGACCGTCATGGCTTTCGGGCTGCTGGCCGATGTGCAGAGTGGCTATCCAACCCTGCTCAGCGAACTGACATTGACCACCGCCGTGCGCACCGCTGCCACCTCGGCACTGGTTGCGCAGTCGCTGGCTCGCCCGGGTGCGACCTCAATGGCGATCATCGGCAACGGTGCGCAGAGTGAGTTTCAGGCGCTCGCCTTTCATGAAATGTTGGGCATCAGCGAAATCCGCATCTTCGATATTGATCGCGACGCTTCGCTCAAGTTGAAGCACAACCTGGCGGCGTTTCCGCAGATCGAAGTGATTCTGGCCGACTCGGTAAAGGACGCGGTCAAGGGTGCGCATATCGTCACCACAGTCACCGCCGACAAAGCCTACGCAACGATTCTCACGCCCGAAATGATCGAACCCGGCATGCATATCAATGCGGTCGGCGGCGACTGCCCGGGTAAAACCGAACTGCACGCCGACATCCTGCGCAACGCCCGGGTCATCGTCGAATTCGAGCCGCAAACACGCATCGAAGGCGACATTCAGCAATTGGAGGCCGACTCTCCAGTGGTCGAGTTTTTCCGGATTGTGCAGGGCGAAGTGCCCGGCCGCGAGAGCGATACGCAGGTGACGGTCTTTGATTCGGTGGGCTTTGCTCTGGAAGATTTTTCGTCACTGCGCTACCTCAACGACCTGGCTCAGCAACAGCAAATCGGCCAGCGCATCCACCTGGTGCCGACGCCGGCCAACATCAAAAATCTCTTCCAGTTGCTGGACCCACAACCGGCAACAGCCTCACGTCTGCGCACCGTCAGTTAATCAGCAAGGACCGCCCCCACGCGATTTTGCGAGGGGGCCATTCACTCTCCAGGCATCGCTGTGATTAGCCGCTGCCTCTCTAACAAGAACGCTCGACACCTACTTTCTGCCAAAACTCAAAAACATAAAATCAAGAGGTTTTGCAATGAAATCGAATCCTTCCGGGCTGCTTGAACAGCCCGCGCTGCAGCGCACGCTCAGCAATCGTCACATCCAGTTAATGGCCATGGGCGGTGCCATCGGTACGGGCCTGTTCATGGGCTCCGGGAAGATCATCGCCCTCTCCGGGACGTCGATTATCCTCATCTACATGATCATCGGTCTGTTCGTTTTTTTCGTCATGCGCGCCATGGGCGAAATGCTCCTGTCCAACCTGAACTTCAAAACCTTTGCCGACTTTGCCGGCGCCTACCTCGGCCCGCGCGCGGCATTTTTTCTCGGCTGGTCGTATTGGTTGAGCTGGAGCGTGGCGGTGATCGGCGATGCCGTCGTGGTCGGTGGATTCTTCCAGTACTGGTTCCCCGAGGTACCGGCGTGGATACCCGCCGTCGGCATGCTGGCGACGTTGTTTGCGCTGAACGTGCTGACGGTCAGGCTGTTCGGTGAGGTGGAGTTCTGGTTTGCGATCATCAAAATCATTGCCGTCGTGACCTTGATCGGCGTCAGCACCGTGCTGATTGCCACGTCCTTCGTGTCCCCGAGTGGCGTCACCGCATCCCTGAGTCACCTGGTGGATAAACAGGCGGCCTTCCCTAACGGCTTGTTCGGCTTCTTCGCCGGATTTCAGATGGCAATTTTCTCCTTCGCCGGCACCGAGTTGATCGGCACCGCCGCCGCTGAAACCCGATCTCCAGAGAGGACTTTACCCAAGGCCATCAACTCGATTCCGCTGCGGATCATCCTGTTCTACGTGCTGGCACTGACCTGCATTATTGCCGTGACCTCGTGGCAGCAGGTGTCTCCGGTCAAGAGCCCCTTTGTCGAACTGTTTCTCGTGGCTGGGTTTCCCGCGGCCGCCGGTATCGTCAACTTCGTGGTCCTGACATCGGCGGCATCATCGGCCAACAGTGGCGTGTTTTCATCGAGCCGCATGCTGTTCGGCCTGGCCAACCAGCAAAACGCTCCGGGCATCTTCCGGCGACTGTCAGGAAACAGCGTGCCGCTGCTGAGTCTGGCGTTCACCACACTGCTGATGCTGATTGGGGTGCTGGTGCTGTTCATCGTGCCGGAAGTGATGACCGCCTTCACCATCGTCTCCACCGTGTCGGCGATTCTGGTGATTTTCACCTGGTCGACCATCCTCGCGTCGTACATTGCCTATCGCAAAGAACGCCCGGACCTGCATGCGAAGTCGGCTTACAAGATGCCCGGCGGCGTACCGATGGCCTCGTTTTCCCTGGCATTTCTAGGCTTTGTGCTGTGTCTGCTGGCATTGCGACCTGACACGCGGATTGCCTTGATGGTCATGCCGGGTTGGTTCGTATGGTTGGCGATTGCTTACCAGTTGACTCGCTCAAGGCAGACGAAATCGGCAGTGGAGTCGGCGAGCCAGTTTGGCTGAATCTGCACGCCTGAGCCGTCACCTCAACGTGATGGCTCAGGCTCAAAGACCAGCCCCCGTCAGATCGGTTGCCACGCCTGCGCAGGAATCTGCGCCATCGCCTCAAACGCCGGTTTGGCGAACCAGAATCCCTGCATCAGATAAATCCCGCAATCAGCGAGAAAATCCCGCTCCTCGGGGTGCTCGATGCCCTCGGCAATCACCTCGACGCCCAACTCGGCACACATGCCCACCACGCCACGCACAATCGCCTGGCGTACGCGGTCGCGATGGATATCGCGAATCAGCGCCATGTCCAGTTTGATCAGATCCGGCTGAAAGTCCGCCAGCAGATTCAGCCCGGAATACCCCGCACCGAAGTCATCAATGGCCGTCTTGAAACCAAACTCGCGATACTCGCGCAGGATGTTCATCAAGTGCTTGTTGCTTTCAACGTGCTCGCCCTCGACCGCTTCGAAGATCAACCGCTCAAGCGGAAACGCATGCGCGCGCGCCGCCTCCAGCGTGCTGCGAATGCACAAGTCCGGACGATAAACGGCGTTCGGCAGGAAGTTGATCGAGAGGAACCCGGTGAGCCCCAGCTGCGCTGCCGTAGAGATCGCCCGCACACGGCACAGTTGATCGAAGCGATAGCGGTTCTGGTCATCGACCTGCTGCAGAACCGAAAGCGCCCCTTCGCCCTGCACGCCCCGGACCAGCGCCTCGTGGGCGAAGGTCGATTGATCACGTACATCGACAATCGGCTGGAACGCGAAGGAGAACGCCATATCGGCCTCGCCTTTTTGCCGGCATCCTTGGCACCCCCCGCTGGGCTGGGGGAAAATTGGTGTATTGGTCATGACGCCCCCTGAGAGCGGGTTGCAACCATCCATGGCCCAGAAAAAAATCACTGCACGGACCGGGTGGCGCCGCTTGGCGGCCCCCGCTTATACAGGCTGACCGGTCAATTCCGGCCAAGTTCATTGCGAAATGCCATCAGGTGCGGAAATGCGCCGTCATGCGTTGCAGGTCCTGCCCCAGCGACGCCAGTTCAATGGTCGCGGCAGCGCTTTCTTCGCTGGCGACGGCCGACTGATCGGCCACATCGCGCACACTGACGATGCTGCGATTGATCTCATCGGCCACTGCACTTTGCTGCTCGGCGGCGGCGGAAATCTGCAGGCTCATTTGCTGGATCGTGCCGATCGAATGGTTGATCTCGGTAATCGCCTGCTCGGCCTTCTGCGCCAGCACCACGGTGTCCAGCGTGCGCTCGCGACTGGATGTCATCAGCGTAGATGCCGCTTGCGTACCCTGCTGCAAGGTGACAATCAGCGCTTCGATTTCCTTGGTCGAATCCTGGGTGCGCTGCGCCAGCGAGCGCACTTCATCGGCGACCACGGCAAAACCACGCCCCTGCTCCCCCGCCCGCGCCGCTTCAATCGCCGCATTCAGCGCCAGCAAGTTGGTCTGCTCGGCGACTGCCTTGATCACATCGATGACCTTGCCGATCTGCTCACTGTCCTGGGACAGCACGTTCATCGCCGCGCCCAAGTCTTCGATCGCCACCGACAGTTCGCTGATCTGCACAGTCGCCTGCTTGACCACCGCACTGCCGTGACGCGCCTGCTGATCGGCCAGGGTCGCGGCGGCGGATGCGTCCGTGGTGTTGCGCGCCACCTCCTGCACCGTCGAGGCCATTTCGTGCATCGCCGTGGCGACCTGATCCACCTCGACTTTCTGCTGACGCACACCGGCGCTGGTCTGCTCGCTCATCGCCGAGAGCTTCTCCGCCGATGTCGAAATATGCGTGACACCGTTACCGATTCCCTGCACCAGCGTGTTCAGGCTTTGCGCCATGTCCTGCATCGCGTTTTGCAGATCGCCCAACTCATCCTTGCGGCTGGATTTGGCTTGCACCGTCAGATCGCCCTTGGCAATCCGTCGCGCCAGTTCCACCGTCAGCGCCAGCGGCCCGGTGATCTGCCGCGAGATCAGCACCGCAGCCAACAGACCGACCACCAGCGCCAGCACGGTCAGCACTGCAATCTGGATAAAGGCACGCTGCTGATCGTCCCGCGCCAGACGCTGCTGAGTGTCCATCAGGCCGGTCATGATGCTGTCCATCGCCTGGCTCTGTTGATCCACCTGCTGGCGCAGGCTCTGCTTCTGCTCGAACAGCGCGGCGACCTGCACCAGCACCTCGCGATAACGGCGCATGCCGGCCTGCGCCTCTTCAAGCTGACTCGACAGGGTCGCCGGCAAACCGCTGCGCGCCTTGCTCATGTCGGCCAGAAACGCATCGGTGGTATCCAGCAGCACCTGCTTGTTGGCCTCGCTCGGCACCGCGATATAACGCCGCAGCATCAGACGAAACATCGTCATGCCATTGCGCAGATCCGCCACGGTGCGCAAATCCGCCACCCGCGCGCTATCAGCAGACGCCAACGCGCTGGCCGTGGTGCTCTCGAACATGCTGTTGAAGGTCTCGGCGTACTTGTCCGACATCGCCCCCAATGGTTTCAGCGCATCGCTGGTCGCCTTGTCCGCCTCGACCAAACGCTTGACCTGCTGATCGTAAGCCAGCGTGGTGTCCTGCAAACGCTTCAAGGCTTGCTGGTTTTCCGCCCGCGTCAGGGTCTGCAACGCCTTGGCGATCAGGCCCTGCAACACCGTCAGCTGCGACTGATAAGCCTCGGCATAAGCGACATCCGCCGCCGCTTCGTACTGCTTCTCCGACAGACGCATGTCCTGCGTCGCATCGTTGAGCGTGCCGATCAGACGCGTCGTGCCCAGGCGATCAACCAGCACATTGCTGCTGTTATAGCCAATGAAGGCCACCGCCCCCACCGCCAGCAAAAGAACGCCAAACCCGGCCCCCAACTTTCGGGAAACCTTGATGTTGCCCAGGAAATTCGATGCTTCTGCCATGTTCAGCCTCTAACGCCCTGACGCGATTCAGCGTCAGGCACAAAAAGTAGATCTCTGATAACCGGAGTTACCGCTCATATTCGGGGTCGTCGTCCTGGGCGAATCACGGGCAGCTTCCACTGACCCGGCTGCAACAAACTGACGCGAAAAGCCGTGCCGACGGCCCACGCTCCAGCGGACAAATCCAGGACTGACGCTGGATTTATCGTTTCAGCAAAGGTGTTGGAACGGATGCTATAAATTTTGGGAAAAGTTGTACAACTTTATATTTTTGTATAATCGTTGAACTTTTTTGAGCGGGTGATGACGCATTGCCATCATTTTTTGTGGCACATCGCTATTGCTGCGAAAACAGGCTGAAAACCGCCATTTTGGGCGGTTGTTTTGCGCATCGACAGCACACCCTCCGCGACCACGACCTCGCCGCTCGCCACGGAGGGCAGCGCTCTACGCCTTGAGCTCGACGTTATCCAACGCCTGATTCACCGCCAACTCCCCCAACATCACCACCTGCGCAATGCCGAGCAGCGTCTTGCGGTGCGAGACGTCCAGCAACGCGGCGAAATCGTTGAGCATGGTCGTGGCGGAACCCAGGGATTCACTGGCGTTGGCGAGCAGGGATTCGGTGTCGTAGGCCGGGTTGGCAAAGAACATTGGTTTGGATTGATCACCGCTGGCCATGATCTGGCTGGTTGGGGTGAGGTAGTGATCGAGGGCGCGCTCGGCGGCTTCGTGGAGTTTGCGGGAATCGAGGGATTCGTAGGGGGATGCGGGGTTGGTTTCGGGTGGGTTGGGTGTTGGTTTGAACATGGTGTAACTCCTGACGGATAAACGAAAAGGAGCCATCACTCTCGCTACCAAACGAAGGGTGGAGGCCATACGCAGGTTGGTAGACCGGTCGTCAGGAACCCCGGCGCATCCGAAGACGCCCCGCGCATGACCACCATAAAACGAAGACGAGAAACGCCCTCGCAAGACAGTAGTCTTGTGCTTCTGACGGAGGCGGGCTACCAAACCCGATCACTGGTTTTCAGTGACGTAGGGACGATAGAACCTGCGAGCTAGGCGCACAAGCCGGCGGATTCTGTCTTAGGTGTAGGGGATGGTGCAAGGCGTTGTAGGGCTAAGGTAGTGCAGATAATAACGCTTTAAACAGTGCACATTTAAGCCGTTTAAATTGAGGGCGTTTTCCCAAAGCACGGTTCCAGGCAAGTCTGATAAAGTCGGCACCGGTTCATTTGTTGACAGGTCTGGATGAAGAGCTGGAGGATTTTTTGACATGGAACGTTCGATGACGGATAAGGAACTCGCTGACGTCTATTGGGCGCTATCTGACGCTTTTGTTGATACAGAAGTTGATTACGAAGCTATTGCGCGCCAAACCGAAAATTATGACCCTGAGGATATCAGGCGAATTCTTTATCATGAGGTAGCACCTGTCTGTCATACGAACCTTGAGACGGTGATACCAATGATATGGTCAGCATTCAATTTAGAAAATTTGAAATCTGATATAGAGGAAATACTGAAGGCAAGAGAAAAAAGCAACTTCCGCCGACAGCGGGACAAGTTACTAATACGCTGGCTTGAATTCAGATATGGCTACATCTGGAAAGAGATTAAAAAACAATACAAAAAAAATCATACCACACCAAAAATATAGAAAAACTAGCAAACTTAGGATTGTTAATAAAGCTGAGCCCTACAGGCAACGGGGCATATTTATTTACTACCAAGCATCTCAATCTTCTAAATAAACCCGTCATCTTTTTTTTGAATAGTTCGTCGGCATTGAACGCGTATAATGTTACGAAAGCTAGAGCCAATGCGATTTTCCGGTATAGAGAAAAAATTTCCGAACACGATATCTGGGCACACGCCAAACGTATAACCTGACCTCGACCTACCCAACAAAATAGGGGACTAATTTATTTACCAGAAGATCAATAAGAATAAATCAATCGCCTTTTTAGGTCGCTTCCGCGACTACCCGCCAAGGGCTCTGCGATATTCAGGACTAGCTGCCAATATTTGATACAACTGAATATACATTACATTAACACCAAACTCAGATTCTAGAGAGCGACGCCTTATCTCTGCATCCATTGGAAATTCTCGAGCTACGATAACTGCCGAAATAATCCGACCAGACGATTCTGATATTTTGGAAACAGACGAAACAATCTTACGAATCTCGGAACTTGAAATTACGCCGACCTTGGACTGCACATACAAAACCTCTTCGTTTGAAGTGGCTACCACATCGACCTTTGCAGCGTCCAAGCGCGAATCTGCAATTTCGGATTGAAAACCCAGCTTTTCAAAAAAATCACATATTGCATGTTCTGTCAGCTTTCCTTTTGCAGCCTGCTGTCTCCCTATCACCTTAGATATTGTTTTATGAATCTCATTCAAGTCACCACGAGTAGCCTTCTGATACGATCTTTCTTCCTCGCCAATTACATCCGAATAAAAACCAACATCTTCCCCTAGATAAACCGAAACAATAAAATCCTCTCTTTCATAATTAACCAACTCATCATCTATCTTAGATATCAGTCCTCCCAAAGTTTCTGAATCCAACTTCCTTTCAATTATCAAGGTACCATGAGCAACGCGCCTCTCAAAATGCAACTCAAGAACCCCCAATCGATCTTTAGATTCGCTTCCACTTTCACGAAGCCATACCACATAACTTTCACTCGCCTCTGTGCGTGCAAGTCGCGTATATGTAAACTCTAAATCCATTTACATCTCCCTCAATAAATATTTGAAAGAAAAATGGCCCTATGGACATTCTTTATAACCCACCCAAGAAACTTGCGTATTCATATCACGACGGTCGCCTACACACTGAAATAAATTTATTGGTTCGACATCCTTAGGGCTTCTGGCCAAAAACTCTCTAGACGTTGGGAACGTCTCCTTCCCCCCAATCCTGATAAACTCCCCCACCTCCAAGCCCCACCCAATCTAGAACCGCCAATGTCCCCTATCTCCGCCACACCCGCCCCACTCTCCCGCCGCTTCTCCGTCGCCCCGATGATGGATTGGGCGCAGTAAGCGCTGATGACCCCGCATTCTCAGACTAATCAGCTCTTTCGCATGCGCTGTGTAGCAACTTTCAAGCAAACGGTATCAATAGACTGTCTCTCGCGCTCTCGCTGCTATGCTAGGGTCTTAGCGAAGCTAAAGGGAAAAAGCCATGAAGCTTAAGCGAGAAGCGCGGACGCTCAAAAGCAAGGGCATTGCATCTTTACGCCGGGGCTTAGAGGTATTCAATAGCCACGACGACCAAGGTCGTACCGAGTCCGTGCTTCTGCACATGCAGCACTGCAGTGAGATGCTCATTAAGGCGTTGCTGATTCAGAAATCTCAACCAGTTTTTGACAAAGAAAAAGGTATTTCTATCGGGCTAGATAGAGCCTTGAATGTGGCGACAGCCAATGGATATATGAACGCTTCCCAAGCAGGAACAATTAGAACTGTTGATGCAATGCGGGACGCCGCCCAGCATTGGATGATTGTGGTGTCTGAAGAAGTACTGTATTTAAATGCTCGAGCGTTGATCACTACTATTGACGAAATTCTAAAGCTACACTTCGGAGATTCTCTTGCTGGCAACCTCCCTTTGAGAGTCCTACCTCTTTCAACTACACCGCTGAGAGAGTTTGAACTGTTGATTGATAATGAATACACGCAAATTGCAGAACTTCTTGCCCCTAATAAAAGAGCACGTGACGAAGCTCGGGGAAGAATCAGAACCCTACTTGCGATGGAGGGACATGTCACCGAGCAAATCGCTGTCTCAGAGCGGGACATAGATCGTATTGAGCGAGCAATAAAACATCGCACAGAGGTCTCTGAGGTTTTTCCAAGGTTGATGACTCTCGCGAGCGACGTGACGGGTGAGGGATTAACCGTCAAAGTCCATTTCAGCAAGAAAGAAGGAGCACCTGTTCGTTTTATATCAGGCGACGATCCAGGAGCGGCAGGGGCAATACGGGAAGTTGACCTTCAAAAAAAATACCACTTAAGTCCTCAGCAACTATCTGAAAAATTAAGTATTACCCCTCCGCGCTGTAAAGCCCTTAGAGATTATCTTGAGATAGATGAAGACGCCGCCAATATGATGATTTTTGAGTTCGGCAGTCAACGACATCCCCGATACTCCGATAACGCGCTACGCCTCCTCCACGCGAGCAACACACCGGAAACATTGCACCTCGCTTGGGTAAACAGGAATGCGAGGAAGGTTGCACCGTAGCAATCAGATATTAATCATCACTGAATGCTGGTCTGGGTGACAACTTAGGGCCACTTCCCTATTTTGGGAAGGATTTGATTTCCGCGACCCCACGTAATTCGCTTGTAGAACAGGTCGTGCAACGGTGCCGCGAGATTCATCGCGATAGCTGGGTAGAAGATTGACGTGCCTTGACTCTTCCCGTGAGGAATGTCGGAAATGCGGGTGATTTGGGCTATAGGTCCGATGCTATATCTATGGCAGTTGTCCTCGGCAGGTTGCCTAGATATATAAAAGGCATTGGGTGGAGTTCGGGCGCCCCTTTTTTTTGTTCCACACTGAGTATGCCCGCACACGCTTTATTTCCTATGGGCGCCCTTAGGTAGTCAAATAGAAACACTTTGCTACCCTCCCAGGCCCGACGAATACTGCCGAATCAAGGCTCGTCAGATTTGAACACGGCGCGAAAATCGGAGATCTGATCTGAGAATAATACCCCGAGCCTCCCCGTCTTGATATTCATACCAAGGTCCCGCTGACTGGCAATGTGCTCAATGGTTTCTGCATATTTTGGAGCGAGTCTACCTACAAGATAACTAATGAAGTCTTCGACTACCTTCCGGTCTTGTTGAATTGTTTCAAACTTAATTGATCGCAAAGAAGCGCCAATGGACTCGCTCCACATATCCTCATATTGGAGAAACAAAGGAACCTTTTCTCGAAAATAAACTTCCCCCATTGCGAGCTTCGGTATCTCTATATTCCCATGTAAAAGGTCATTTCGGTCATTCATTAAAGTGTGAAATGCCTTGCACTCATCTGAGGCATAATCCACCACACTCGAAAATCCTATGCAGTGCACGGACAACATTTGTACCCGAACATCAATTGGCTGACGGACGACATTTTGAAAAAGGCGATCGTTAGCCTTAATCTCGGGACGGGCAAGTACGAATATGAGAAGATTCACAAATGATTCGGCCAGCACGGGTAGCATGGCACGGAGACCAAATACGAGGCCAACGGCGGAGCTGTATCTTTCGTTTAGTGCCTGCCAGCGATATTTAAACTCGTCATAGTCAGTTCCTTCGCCTGGATGAGGCAGTCGGTCCCTACGAGGATCAATATCTAGCATATCGAGCTGCTTAAAATTCTGCTCAACCGAACTTTTTATTCTACTATAGGGATTAAAAAATCTAGTCCACTTTTCAAGTTCTAGCCGAAAAGCAGATATTTTCTTGCCATAATTTTTTAAATCAGACTTAATCTGACTGATAAACATCTCCAGAGTTAGACCAGAATCAACAAAATCTCCTATCAAATGGACTTCAGTTCGAAAGTTCATACCCAAAATAGAAACGATACCCCGCTCACTAGCAAGTGTCCACTCCCAATGAATTAAGTTATCGGAATCATCTGTTCTCAAAAAGTTCTGAATACCATTTGGCTCTCCGTATTTGGCATACAGATAGCAATAAAGGTCAATTGGCTTTAACTCGTTTACGAATTCCCATCTGAGTCCCCGCTTCGGCAATTTTCCTCCGAACACAATATTTTTCACGCAGTGAGGATGCGGCGCTTCCAGCTCAACAAAAAAATTTTCCATGGTGCGCTCCATTGCTTGGTCGCTTGAATAGACCTCAAGCCATGGTGCAATTGCAACAACTGAATTCGGGCGCCAGAACTCAGACCATTGTTCACCCCGCGGCTTATGACCGTCTCCATGCGCGAGCGTAAATCCCCCCACGGTTGTGTCCTACTGAAGCCATCGAGCGTAGTGATGGAGTGAGCCGGGCGAAGCCCTTGTCCTGAGACCCAATGGGAAATCAGGACGAAGGGAAATCTGTGTAATCCCGCCGCGTTGCTTCTGGATACCCTCCCCCGGCATGTGGTTTCTTTTGGCTTGCTATCGCAGCAAGACCGGGGAGTAACGCGATTCACCGAGTAGTCATCCGCTACTTGTTCCAGGCTTCAAGCCTACGGACACTGATTTAGACTTCTCGTGGTGCAAAGCATTACTTGCAGCTCACACTCCATAACTGGTCTAGCCGCGTCGTGTATCCATCTCAAAAATCTGGCCGACTATATCGACCGCCAGAGGGAAAAAGCCGCTAGAGAACAAAATCAGCTCATGGGGCGAGTGGCATGAAATAGGGGCTTACGCCCCTGTTGGAATTGACAACCAATACAGCTCTGCCCCAGCTCAATTTCGTTCAATTCAACACGCCAACGTTGACTACACCTTGGGGAGCTCCGGACGTCACCTCATTCACGCCTCCATTGAACGAATCTTGATTTGGCACAGCTGGTACCGCAGGCCTCGCTACAGGTGCCGCCGGCTTGGCTGCCTTCGCCGCTGGCTGAGCTGCCGCGGGTTTCGCTGCTGCCTTCACCGCTGGCTTAGCTGCCACGGGTTTCGCTGCTGCCTTCGCCGCTGGCTTAGCTGCCGCGGGTTTCGCTGCTGCCTTCGCCGCTGGCTTAGCTGCCGCGAGCTTTGCTGTTTTCTTCGCCTCCGGCTTAGCTGTCGCACGTTTCATTGCTGGCTTAGCCGCTGTCGAACCGGAACTGCTACTATCAGATCCGGCGCTCTTAGAAGAATTAGTTAGACTAAGATAAGCAACACCAACAACAGGAGAGCTAAGCAACTCAGATAGAGCATTCTTCAGTTCGATCTTACTTCGTGAAATTATCTCACGAGAGTCAAACTGCAACGAAAAGCTGAACCCTTTAGGTTGCTTAATCCAGTTAGCAACCCGAACGCTTCTTTTTGCATCAGACACATCACGCAGGTATACGCCACCATCTGACTTTATCCTAGCTCGAGGGGCAGCACCAATAATGGACTCCACAGCGACTGCTGCGGCTGACGCAGTAGATGTTGAACGTACTATTGTGAGCTCCCCCCCTGTCACATGTCGCATAGTACTCGCTAGCTCAGAAAAAACCTCGTCAATTTCAAGTTCATGCTTATGTAAATCCTTAGCCGCCTTTATACCAACTTTAAAAGCAGAAATAAAATCAGACATACTAAACCCTCATCACTTTCGTAGAAATTGGCAAATGATCCGAAACATGACTCCAATCGTCGAAGTAGCAACCAAACTCCAACAAAGAATAAATTTTTGTAGAGCTCTCACAGAAATGCCATTTATCCTCACCAAAAAAAGATGATGAAAATAAAATTTGATCAAAGGTTTTCCAGTATGTAAGTTCTTTTTTCTGTTTAAAATAGCATGTCCCAGAAGGATAATTCCAAAGCTGCTCTTGATCGTAAACATGTGGAATTAAGGCGCCCATCTCCCTCCAAAAAGGGTTATATAAAACCCGTTTATTCTCCAACATAAAACTTTTATCTCGAGTAGATTTCAGGTGATGCGTCATGGAGTCTTCATAAGGATCATCGTTAAAGTCCCCCATCAAAATCACATGAGACTTCTCTCCGTCCCTCTCAAATACAGAATTTATTGACGACCTTAAAGTTCCTCCTAGCTGACCCCGGTGAGCCTTCGCGGGCATAGACATTCTGCTTTGCCAGTGAGAAAGGTAAACATTGAAAAGCGAATCCCCACCTACCAGCAACCTTACTTTCACCCCAGCCTTATAGTAAGTTCTGACCTCGTCAACACGAGCAACATACTCATGATCCAAAAATTCAATTTTCTCCCTATTTATGATAATGCAAAAATCGTTAATCCGATTTCTCGATGAGTTATATAAAGAGCATACCTCAAAATTCCCAACCCCCAGCTGTTGAAGGAAAACCCCGACCAACTGAATGTCAGTCTCATCAACTTCACACAAACCTAAAATATCAATATCACCATCGACCAGCATATGCTTTATTACAGTTAAAAACCCCTCTGCAGTCTTTTTATTCAGCTTCACACTTTTTTTTGTTGTTGGGGGAGACATTCCCGTATTCCACCAAGCGATGCTCACATCCATTTTTTCTCCACGCTTTGCATGCCCCATCGGGAAGCCCAGAATACGCATGTAGCATAGTGAATCATGCGACTAATGCGACATTTATCTTGGCCAGCCATTTCCATTTAGCGTATGCATCCCCTCGCCCCTTCAAATGTGTGTACCGTCGTAAAGAGTTCCAATCCCTATGACCTGATACGCTCGCGAACCTCGGTATGTCCCAGTCCATCTCAAACAACCGGCTTACACCTTCATGCCGCAGGTCATGGAAATGCAGATCCTCGATGCCGAACATCGGGCACGCCCTCGTGAATGCGGCCGACACCGATTTCGCGTTGTAGGGGAAGATCTCACGCTCACTCTTGGGCATGCTCTGCAGAATTGCCCAAGCCTCGTTTGGCAGATGACACCACACGTCATTGCCGATCTTCTGACCGGGGTTTTTCATATCGCGCACCAGGACAGCCTGCCGCGACTCGTCGAGATCCTCCCAGCGGATACGTGTGATCTCCTCCTGCCGACGCGTCGAGAAGAGAGCGAAGGCAATCATCTTCGGCATGTTGATTTGGGCTTTATGGCGCGTCTGCATCTCGAAGAAATGCGTCATCAGCTTATCCAGTTCCTCAAGCGTCGGACGGCGATTCCGCTCCTTGCTCTTGCTCACCATACCCAGTTTTCGCAGCACCTTTCGGGCGTCAGACATAGCCAGAGGATCCACCTCGTAGCCCCACGCAGGCCTCGCCACAGACAGGACCGCACCCAGGTGCGAGAGATCATTACCGACCGTCTGCGCTTGAACACCGCCACCCTCTTTACTCATCCGCCACTGTGCGAACTCCACCAGCTTCTGGCTGGTCAGGGCCGAGTCGTCGAGGTCGCCCAACCAGGTATCTTTGATCGCCTTCAACGTCGCGTTCTTATTCTTACCCAACGGCCTGATCTTCTCGTACTCTTCCAGGTACTGCTCGATCATCTTCCTGATCGTCACCCCCTTACGGTTTGCGCGCTCAATCGCACCTGGTTCAGCCAGCTCCGTCTCACGCCGTTTGATCCAAGCCTGGGCGACCTGCTTTCGGTCGAAGGTTTGGCTTTCCTGATAAACTGTGCGCCCGTCCCGATTGATCCGTATCTGCGCCGTGTAGGCCGTCGAGTTGTCCTTGCGCTTGCGTGATGTGATCGTGCCCATTTCCAGTTGCTACATTGCTGAATTCGGTTGCTACAGCAACCGAATTCAGAAAACAAGGAAAAATGGGTAAAAACCGCTGTATAAAAGATCAGTATCAATGAATTTCGAAAAACCTGAAGCGCCCACAAACACAAGCTTTCCCCGTTCCGAGCCGTCTCGCCGCTTCAGTGTGGCCCCGATGATGGATTGGACTGATAGGCATTGCAGATACTTCCTACGCCTCCTGTCGAAGAACGCCCTGCTCTACACCGAGATGGTCACCACCGGCGCTCTCCTCAACGGCGATCACGAACGCTTCCTCCGTCACAACGAAGCCGAGCACCCGCTGGCGCTGCAGCTCGGCGGGAGTGTTCCGCTTGATCTGGCCGCTTGCGCGCGCATGGCGCAGGCGCATGGTTACGACGAGGTGAATCTGAATGTGGGCTGCCCGAGTGATCGGGTGCAGAATAATATGATCGGTGCGTGCCTGATGGGGCATCCGCAGTTGGTGGCGGATTGTGTGAAGGCAATGCGCGATGCGGTGTCGATTCCGGTGACGGTGAAGCATCGGATCGGGATCAATGGGCGGGACAGTTACGCCGAATTGTGTGATTTCGTCGGTACGGTGCGGGATGCCGGGTGTACCAGTTTTACCGTGCATGCGCGGATTGCGATTCTGGAGGGCTTGTCGCCGAAGGAGAATCGCGACATTCCGCCGTTGCGGTATGACGTGGCGGCCCAGTTGAAGGCGGACTTTCCGGAGCTGGAGATTGTGCTGAACGGCGGGATCAAGACGATGGAGGCCTGCCATGAGCATTTGCAGACCTTTGACGGTGTGATGCTCGGGCGTGAGGCTTATCACAATCCGTATTTACTGGCGGAGGTCGATCAGCAGTTGTTTAGCAGCAGCGCCCCGGTGATCAGCCGTGCCGAGGCGCTGGCGCAGTTGCGGCCTTATATTGCCGAGCATTTGCAGGCCGGCGGCGCGATGCATCACATCACCCGGCACGTGCTGGGGTTGGGCACCGGGTTCCCGGGTGCGCGTAAATTCCGCCAGTTGTTGTCGGTGGATATTCACAAGGCCAAGGATCCGCTGGCGTTGCTGGATCAGGCCGGCGAGTTGCTTGAAGGCCGTTGATTGATGGTTTGACTGTGCGGGCAACGAATGAGCGTTGCCCGGAATTTTGCTGTGCTGACAGGATGTCTTTTGTTTATGCCCGCGTTTCGCTGTGTTTCGTTCAAGCGTTTTATCCTCCTCGCTTTAATTTCGACTATCTCTTCCAGCGCCGTCGCCTCCTGCGACTTTGTGAAGGGGTGTGGTAAGGGAGATGGTGGCCCTTTTGAGTCGACTCAGCTTTCCGGCTTTCTGTTTTTCACGGCGACGGTGGCCTCGTTCGATGCGACCTCAGATGTGTCCAGACTCAAGAAACGTGTTTACTCGCCAGAGGAAATCGAAGCAGCGCGCTATTACCTCGCCAGCGACGGCATGCTGCAAGCCACGTATTTCACATCAGCCTTGCAGCGCTACCGCCAAGAATTGCCCGACTCGGCGTTGAACGACCTCGCGGTTGCTACATTGATCAGCAGTCAGTGATCAGGCCGCCGCTTCCGTCCAGTTCACCCAACCAAACACCCACGTCGCCAGAATCAACAAACCAAACGCGATCCGATACCAGGCGAACGCCGCATAACTGTGGTTGGCGATGAATTTGAGCAGGCCGCGCACGGCGATCATGGCGAAGATGAAGGCGATGACAAAACCGAGGGCGAACACTGGCAGGTCGCTGGCCTGGAACAGGTCGCGGTATTTGTAGCCGGAGTACACCGCGGCGCCGACCATGGTCGGCATGGCGAGGAAAAACGAGAACTCTGTGGCGGCTTTCCGGGACAAGCCGAACAATAAACCGCCGATGATGGTCGAGCCGGAGCGCGACGTGCCGGGGATCATTGCCAGGCATTGCACGAAACCGATTTTCAACGCGTCTGACCAGCGCATGTCGTCGACGTGATCGACGCTCACCGAATGGTTGCGCTGTTCGGCCCACAACATGACGATGCCGCCCACCACCAAGGCCATGGCCACAGTGATCGGGTTAAACAGGTATTGATGGATTTTGTCAGCGAACAGCACGCCAAGAACCACCGCCGGGAGGAAGGCGATCAGCAGGTTGAGGGTGAAACGTTGTGCATTGCGCTGGGTCGGCAGGCCTTTGACTATGTCGAAGATCTTCGGGCGAAACTCCCAGACCACGGCCAGGATCGCGCCCAGCTGAATAATGATGTTGAACGCCATCGCGCGTTCGCCGCCGAAGTCCAGCAGGTCGGCGACGATGATCTGGTGGCCGGTACTGGAGATCGGCAAGAACTCGGTCAGGCCTTCTACCGCGCCCAATATCAACACCTGGATAAAGGTCCAGAAATCCATTAATCCTCCGTCAGAGCGCTCTTGATGAGCGACCGGTCAACTGTATTCAGGAATTGAGTATCTGAAGTTAAACAATCGGTATAACGCGACACCCATTGCCTGATCAGGCGACGGAGAATATGTCTTATCAAAAGACACACTCAAGCCATGTTAATAAACGTCCGCCTACGAACTACACGAAAAATATTTAGGGCTATAGTAGAAAAAAGTTCGACTGGCCAATAAAGTGTGATCCAGCTCACATTGTCTCAGGATCGTCGACAGTGGCAATTGGACATGAATAAAGCCATCGCCATAGATTCAAAATAGTGGCACAATTCCACATTGCCACCATGTAACGACTAGTTCACAGCCCCGAGAAAATCAACTAAAAGCTTGAAATGCTTAATTATTGTTAGAAAACTCGGGAGCCACGTCTAAAAATCGCGTGAATGTTACCAATTGTCAGTCACAGATGAGAACCGGTGCTTTAACATCCCGATGTCAGCACCTAATTCGAGTCAAAGCATGATGCTCTCAGGGAACTTGGCGACTAGAAGTCCGCGCCCGACAAACGACGTACCCGGCGTTCTCACACTGGGCCGTACCCGTGGCGTGGCCGAACATTTTAGTGCGCTGATCGCAAAGCACGTACGCACTGATATGGCACTTGAGGCCAGTTCTTACACTAGTTCCTATAACAATGAACTTTCTGGTTCGTATCGAGCCATCTTCATCGTTATCGACACTCCGCAAGCGCTGGAAGACAATCTTGCGCTGATCGAGAACCTGCGTTCCGACAACTTGAAACCGATCATTTGCGCGGTCATAACCGGTCGCGGCGCTTTCAACAAGATCAAGTATTTCCTGGCCGGTGCCGACTTCTGTATCAAACTCAATACCCTTTCCGACGAGGGCGACGAGTTGCTCGGTGAATTCTTCAACAGTGAAGAATGGCAGCGGGATATCAACCTCACGCTCGACCCGACGCGCATCTGCCTGCAGGGCGGCACCAGCCAGAAACTCGACATCTCGTTTGCCGAGATGAAGATCCTGGAAGCCTTTGCGCAGACCAGCAATCACATTCTCAGCCATGATGAAATCGCCAGCATCATGGGGCTCAATACCAATTTCTACGACCCGAGAGCGCTGGAAAAATCCATCAGCCGCTTGCGTGGAAAAATCAAGGACATGTATGGTACCAACGCGATTCAGAGCATCCGCGGCTACGGCTATCGCCTGATGCGGGGTCTGATATCGACTGCCTGACTCTCGGGCAGCCATTCTCTTTGCATAATCACGAAGGATCGTCATATGCAACCATACAGCTCAAGTTGTACTTCAAATCTACTAATAATCAAGCCATTGAATGAGCACGGCTACACCGAACCATAACAATAAACTTAACAACATAGCAGCAGAACGAGTGGAATTTATCGAGGCCATTTTGGGCCCAGACCCTGCCTGTCGGTTACTTCCAAGGAAGTTATTGCTCGCCTGCCGATTTACCTTTTCGCCCATTTTGGTGCACATTTTAGGAGAGAGACATGGAAACTAGTACAACCCTCCCAAGAAAATATTTTGTCGTCGTGACCAACAGTACAACGTCGCAGCGTGAACTTGAGAGCATTCTGTCCAGCGAGCGCTTCAATTCGTTTGGCACGTCTCAGGCACAAATGTTTATTGAAGGTGCTACTTCGCCCTCTTCCGCTCCCATGCTGATGGAGTTCACTTACCCAAGGGGCACCCGGAAAAACGTTGCCCGCACGATTGAACACGACACCCAGCGCATATTGGCCACCCTCGAATCGGAATGGCTGTCCGCACAATCGGCGAAGCCGTTTCAAAGTGCAGAGAGCGACACCCGCACTGCCGCCATCGAAGACGCCGCCACCTGCAACGAAACCTGGCATCTGGACAACGATCAAGGCGCCCTGGTCAAGGAAGGCGTCGAGATCAGCCTTACCGGACTGGAAACCGCGCTGGTGCGCAAAATGCTCCATCACGAAGAACGTGTAGTCAGTCGAGATGACCTGATCCTCAGCATCGGCCGCGAGCCGGAGCAATATCGCGGCCTGGAGATGTGCCTGAGTCGCCTGCAGGACAAGTTCAAAAACGCGAGTAATGGTGAGCGATTGTTCCGTGCCGTAAGAAACCGCGGTTATTGCCTCATTCAGGAAATCGTTGCGTAAATACCGCCGATATCCGCGAACAAAACAAACAGAAAACAGTGCGATTACAAAAACAACAAGAGCACTCTGTTTGGCTTCCCCCCTGGTAATAATAGCTCCCTGCCTCCACCCCTCCTACAGTAACAAACACAACATAATTTATTCACCCCCCGCTCTGCGACCTTTTCTAACACCCTTGTATTTGATTATTAAAAAGTTGGCACTGTGCCATCTTGTTAGAACTCGTCAGACACCCTCTCCGGCAATAACTTAGTCTATTGATTGACGACAGTTCGGCCTATCGACGTTGTTACCTCAGGACACTCGTCCAATAACAACAACAAGCCTATCTAGCAACTCGGACTTCAACTGTCGAAACCTGAATGGACGTATTTCTGGGGATATCTCATGGAACTTTCTCTACGGATCAATCGAAATAACGGCCTCAAGGGACTTACCTTCTGGGGCCAATGGGCATTGGCGCAGGCTTTCATTGTTGCGTTGTTATTCATACTGGCTGAACGGCACACAGGCACCGTCGAGTTCTATTACCGCATGTGCGCAACACTGGCGGTATTGGCCTCGGTACCGGCATATACGTTCAGCGGCGTGTACCGCAAGCAGGACAATTACCTGACCGGACTTGGACGCTTGTTCATGGGCTGGTCGATGACCATGGTGGCGCTGGCCGGCATCGCGTTCGTGTGCAAGGCCGACGAAGTGTTCTCCCGCGAAGTGACGCTGAGCTGGGCGGTCTACGGCTTCCTCGGTCAGGCGTTGATGTACGCGCCGCTGCATGCCTTTTCCAAGTACTACCAGCGTTCGCGCACCAGTGCACAGAAGACGTTGATCGTCGGTACCGGCGAGCTGGCTCTGGGTCTGGCGAAGAAGATCAGTCAGGTGGAAAACCTGCCGCTGGTAGGTTTGGTCAGCAATGGCGCGACACCGAATCTGGATTCGGATGCACCGCGTGTGGTCGGTGATCAGGAAGATTTGCTCGAGCTGATCAAGGATCATGACATCCGCCGTTTGTACATCACCTTGCCGCTGGCCGAGGCCGCGAAAATCGAAGCGATGTACGTCGATTTGCTCGGCGCCAACGTCGATGTGGTCTGGGTGCCGGACTTGAACAGCCTGACCCTGCTCAACCACTCGGTGAAGGTCGTGGATGGTCTGCCGGCGATCTGCCTCAACGAAAGTCCGCTGACCAGCCGCCCTACCGCTGCGCTGAGCAAGAGTCTGGTAGAAAAAGGCGTGGCGCTGTTGGCGATCATCCTGCTGAGCCCGGTGCTGCTGTTCATCGCGTTGGCGGTGAAGATCAACTCGCCGGGGCCGGTGTTCTTCAAGCAGGATCGCCACGGCTGGAACGGCAAGGTGATTCAGGTGTGGAAATTCCGCTCGATGCGCGTGCACGATGATCGCGAAGTGGTTCAGGCCAGCCGTAATGACTCGCGCATTACTGCGGTTGGCCGCTTCATCCGCCGCACCTCGCTGGATGAGCTGCCGCAGTTGTTCAACGTGCTGCAGGGGCAGATGGCCTTGGTCGGCCCACGTCCTCACGCTGTAGCGCACAACCACTACTACTCGGGGAAAATCCTCGCGTACATGGCTCGCCATCGAATCAAACCGGGCATCACCGGCCTGGCGCAAATCAGCGGCTGCCGTGGCGAGACCGACACCATCGACAAGATGCAGCGTCGGGTGGAGATGGACCTGCATTACATCAACAACTGGTCGTTGTGGCTGGATCTGAAGATCCTGGTAAAGACGCCATTTACGTTGTTGTCGAAAGATATTTATTGATGGACGGGTGACAAGCCAGGCAATACCGCAAGGGGACGAAAGTCCCCTTTTTTGTGGGCGGTATTTGATGGTGGGTCAGGCGGTTGCGAGGGTGGCAGTGCCGACGCCTTCGCGGGCAAGCCCGCTCCCACACGGGATCTCGGTATGGATCGGGATATGCGCTTCACCCCGTTCCACTGTGGGAGCGTGGCTTGCCCGCGAAAGCGGTGGGTCAGGCAGCACAGATGTTGAATGTGCCGGCGCCTTCGCGAGCAAGCCCGCTCCCACAGGGGATCTCGGTATGGATCGGGATATGCGCTTCACCCCGTTCCACTGTGGGAGCGTGGCTTGCCCGCGAAAGCGGTGGGTCAGGCAGCACATATGCTGAATGTGCCGACGCCTTCGCGAGCAAGCCCGCTCCCACAGGGGATCTCGGTATGGATCGGGATATGTGCCTCACCACAAAACACTGTGGGAGCGTGGCTTGCCCGCGAAAGCGGTGGGTCAGGCAGCACAGATGTTGAATGTGCCGACGCCTTCGCGAGCAAGCCCGCTCCCACAGCGGATCTCAGCATGGATCGGGATATGTGCCTCACCACAAAACACTGTGGGAGCGTGGCTTGCCCGCGAAAGCGGTGGGTCAGGCAGCACAGATGTTGAATGTGCCGACGCCTTCGCGAGCAAGCCCGCTCCCACAGGGGATCTCGGTATGGATCGGGATATGTGCCTCACCACAAAACACTGTGGGAGCGTGGCTTGCCCGCGAAAGCGGTGGGTCAGGCAGCATAGATGTTGAATGTGCCGGCGCCTTCGCGAGCAAGCCCACTCCCACAGGTCTCAAGGGGGGTTCTCGGGTTTACTCGGTAATCTTCGAGAAGTTGCGATAGAACATGTCACCCTCACGGCTATCGGTCATCGAGTGCAGCTGGAAGCTGCGATTGAGCCTGGCGCCGCCGTCACGGGTCAGGGGGGCCCAGACCAGGTTGGCACGGCGCATGGTCGACATGCTCATCATTTCGTCGAACGGGATCGACAGGTAGATGCCCTTGTCGAAGCTACCCTCCCCGTACTCGGCGCTGCCAGCAGTAGTAATCGTCGCCCAGGCACCGAAACGCACACCATTGAAAAACTCGCGGGAGATGTCCAGCGTGCCGCCCCAGTCGCCGGCCAAATAACGACCGACGCTGACCGCAGCCAGCGTGTCGTACGGCAAGTCGGTGTAGCCGGTGATGTGCCCGGTCCAGACCGAATAATCGCGCAGGCCGAAACCCTGGTCGAACTCGCGCTGGCGCACGTAGTTCAGATCCGCTCCCACCGACCAGCGCTCACCGGTCGGCCGGAACAGCACCTCACCGCCGACACCGGCAAACATCGACTCCAGATAGCCGCCGTAGACCATGCCATACAGGTCCTTGTCCAACTGCTCGGCATGGCTGACCTGGAACAACGGCATGGTCACTTCCGAGGTGGTCAGGTACTGACGCAAATCGGTACGCACCCGCGGCAGGCCGCTCGGCGCATCGTAAGTGAACTTGTCGAAGTTGTTCACCAGGTTGGCACTGAGCAGACCGTTCCACCAGGTGTTGCGGTTGAAGCGGTACTCGGCGTCCGCGTCGGCACTGAATTGATAGAGCAAACCATCCGGGCCGCCAACGTTCTGTTTGAAACCCAGGCCGACGCCATAATTGAAGTGCTGCGGTGCTTCGCTGTAGAGGGTTTTCTCGTTGTGCGGCATCGCCGGGTTGATCTCGGTGGTGCGGTGCAACGACTCCAGCGGTTCCTCGTTGTTGATCACTTCGCGGAAGGTCTGGCGCGGCACACTGGTCTCTTCCAGCGGCAGGTCGTAACGCTTGTTGACCACGGTGAACCAGTTGATGTCGTCGTTCACACTGTTGTCGAGAATCCGGCTCGCGCGGCCGACAGCCTTCGACGAATGGAAGTAGCGCTGCTGCTCGCCGTAGACGATCAGCTCGGAATCACGCTGGCTGATGCGCTCGACCTTGTACCCGGCATTCTGTTGCAAGCGTTGCGACACGTCGGCCCAGTTGACCTGTTCCATCGGCGTGGTCGGCATCTTCGCCGGCAGCGGTTCCGGCGTCGGGTCGTAGGTCTTGGCCGGCGCCTTGCGGCTGACAAAATTGGTGTGGAAGGTGATGCCGAACATCGCCGTGTTGCCCCGCTCCCACGCCGCGCTGACGTCCACCGAATCCGCCACCTTGAACACCGCGCCGAAGTTGATCGGCGAGTCTTGCTTGATCACGTTGTCCTTCGGCTCGTGCTTGTAGTCGTTGCCTTCGTATTCGAGCTTCAGGCTGAGTCGGTCCCACGGTGTCTGATAGCTCACACCACCAAAGAACGAAGGCTTGCCGCGAAAGTACGAACCGGCGTTGACGTCACCGGTGCCTTCCAGGGCCGGACGGGTCTTGAAGCGATCGTCGAGGTAGCCCAGCGGGTTATCGAGATCGCCACGATTACCGAGATAACCCCAGGCAATGCCGGCACTGAAATCGAAATTATCAAAGCGTTTGTTGGCAACGAAATATTCGCTGGCGAACAAGCCGGTACCGCCAATGTCTCGGAAGCCCAAAGCGACATCGGGGGCCCAGTGGGTTTCCTGCCACAGCCGGACTTTGGCATCGACCGCCTTGTCCTTATAGCTCTGGCTGCCGCTCATCGACTCCGGCCCGTACGGGCGGTTGGTGATGGCGGTGTAGCGGAACGAGCCTTCGAGCCAGTCCAGGGGCTGCAACGACACGCTGTAGCGGCTGTAAGGCTCGGTGCGGTTGGCGTTGACGCTCAGTTCGCCGGCCGGGGCCATGCGTGCGGTCGGGGTCTGCAACAGACCGGTGCCGCCGAAATCATTTTGGGTAATACGCGGCTCGGCATGCACCAGACCGCACGGCAATAACAACACAGCTGCAAAACGTAACTTCAACGAACCACCTCAGCCAGCTGCGTGGCAATCAATTCGGCCAACTGCTGATTCAGTTCAGGAACAGGCGGATCCAGATCATCGTTTTTCACCGGCACCAGAATCTTGCTGCCGGCCACGGGGAACTGCCCGCTCTCGCGATTCCAGTGGGCGATACCCACGCGCCGCACCGCACCATTGGGCTGGATCAGCCACAGGTAATCGGCCTCGGCATCGTCCAGCGGCGTGCAGCTTTCCAGGTACTCGCGCGCTTCCAGCAGGGGCTGATAAGGCAGGTGGCAGGTCTCGGCAACCGCGCCCAGCACTTGCACCTCGTCGACCCGTTTCGGGTAGATCAGCTGATCGCCATCGTCGAGACGAATGTTGCGCGCGAAACCGACCTCCACCGCGACCGGATCGAGGTCCGCCACCTGACGCCCGGTGACCGGCATTTGCCGCACCTGCTCGGCCAGGCGCAGCGCCAGCGCCGCGCGACTGGGTCGGTCAAACAACGAAGCCATGCGCTGCAACACATCGAGATCAAACAACACCCCGGCCTTGAGCCGCGCCTGCTGTTCCAGCAACGACTGGCGCAGCAACACGCCGGCCAGCCAGTAACCTTCGGCATTCGGTACGGCCACGCTGATCACGTCGAGCAAGCGCCCGCCCGGCGGCAACTCCACCGGCCCTGGGTTGGCGACATCGCCGCTGACGGTGACCGCTGCCTGACTGATGCCGCTGAGCAACAGCAAACCCGCCGATACCATCCGTAAGCGCTTCATGGCAGATGCCTGTGATCAGGAGTCAGTTGCACGATGCGCACGCGCATTTGCGCGGTCAGTTGCTGCTCGCTCTGCAGGATGAATCCGTCCAGCGGATCGACCCAGTAATGGTTGGTCGCGCGCAGGCCGATCGCCGGGACGTCGATACGTTCGTCGACACGCAGCACGGTGTATTCCTTGTCGAGAATTTGCAGGGTTTGCGTGGATCGACGGGAGAACCGGCTGTTGACGATCAAGCCGACTTCCTGGCCCTTGTACAGGTCGATCCAGCGCTGACTGGTGAAGCCATCGGCGACTTGATGCAGGCCGCGCTTGAACGGCGCGTTGTCGGCCAGCCGCGTGCCGTCCAGGTCGCCCTCGACGCCGAGGCCGATGGTGCGCACGGCGAGGCCATCACGCAGCAGCAACACCTGTTTACCGGAGGCGACCCAGAACTGCAGGTCTTCACGCTCGCGCACCAGCGCCAGCACCCCGGAGCCGGACGGCGTGGTCAGTTTGACTTGCGGATACTTGACCTCGGCGACCTGGGCCGCACTCACGTCCAGCTCGTCCGGGCCGATCACCGCCGACTTGAGGTTGCGCACCGAGGCGGTCATCAGCGGGTTACAGCCACACAACATCAAGGCCGCCATCAGGCAGACGCCGACTTTCAAGGTTTTCACGGTCGGCCTTATTTGCTGTTGTTACTGAATTCGCTCCAGTTCTTCGCAGCGGAAGCCCCGGTCCCGACAATCGATGCCGACGGCACCAGTTGGCTGATGAAGCGGTTCCAGCGCGTGACGTTGGCCGGGCCGACGTAAACCACATCCTGGGGGCGCACTTCAAAGTGCGAAGCAAGTGCCATGGCGGTCGGCGACTGGGCTTCCAGTTGATAGATTTTCGCCGGCTCGACATCGAGGTTTTCCACCCCGCGAATCACGTACACCGCGTTGCCGTTGGAGGTGGTCTGGCTCAAGCCGCCGACCGAACCGAGCACGTCGGAGAGGTTCATCGTCGCGGTCTTGAAGCTCAGCGCACGGGGCTGATTGACTTCGCCCATGACGTAGATGCGCTTGTTGTCGTTGTACGGCAGGTACAGCTGATCGCCGCCCTTGAGGAAGACGTGCTGCAACTCGGAATCCTGCTGGTTGAGCGAGTCGAGATTGAGCGGATACACCCGGCCATTGCGGGTCAGCAACAGGCCCGACAGGTCGGCGTTGTTGGTGTCGATGCCGGCAGTGCCGAGGGCCTCGACCACGCTCAGCGGGTTGGTGGAAATCGGCTGCGGACCGGCTTTGGCCACGGCACCGGAAACCACCACTTTCTGACTGGCGAAACGCAGCACCGCGACATCCACCTGCGGCTCGGCGATGAACGCCGACAGGCGTGTTTCGATGTCCGAGCGCAGCTGTTGAATAGTCTTGCCGGCCGCCTGCACTTCCTTGATGAACGGGTAGTACAGCGTGCCATCGGAGCGCACCAGTCGACCGTTGGCGTCGATCTGCTGTTGTGCCCCCGATGGCGCGGTCAGCTCCGGGTGATCCCAGACCGTGATGTACAGCACATCGTTGCTGCCGATGCGGTATTCCGCAGGCGTTGCCAACAGTTCCGACGGTACCGTCTCACGCTTCTGCGTGGCACGGGTCATCGAGATCAGCTTGGGCGTGATCGGAATCAGCTCGACCCGACTGCTTTCGCTGGCGCCCTGGCGCGTGATGTCGCCGGTGCTCAGGTACTGGCCGGGGGAAAACATGCAACCTTGCAAAGCGATACTTGCCAACAGCAAAAGAGAAAAACTACGAGTCATAATGGCACTACGCTATTCAAGGGCGAATCTAAAAATAAAGTCACCCGACTTGCGTCGGGCGACCCTGTACTGCACTAACAAATGTTCCTGTTAGTTGTGCGTGCCGGTGGTGCCGGTAGTACCGGTGGTGCCAGTGGTACCGCCGTTGGCACTTCCGCCGCTGTTGGACGCCGCGACTGCACTGGCAACCATTGCAGTACTGGCAGCAGGCGCTGTAGAAGCCGCCACACTGCCAGATACATTGGTCACCGCAGTTAGCGGCGCTTCAGCAGCGGACGCCCAGTTGCTCAACATCGTCAACAGGGCAATCGCCATCACTTTTTTCATATCAACTCCTTTCTAACATTCAGCCTGTTAAAAACCGGCCTGAGTTAGCGGTGGTAGCGTTCAAGTTCGCGAAAATCGCGAACAAGATCCGTCGTTCTTTCACAGTCTTACCCAACTGATAAAAGTCGAACGGCAGGTTTATATCTACGGACTTGCAAAAGGCATTTCCAGCGTATTTTCCCGACGATATCTAACAGCTGACCGAAACTAACATTCAGTATTAGAACGACATCATTCGAGATAACCGCGCGGATGATTCGATTGCCAGCGCCAGGTGTCGGTGACCATGTCCTGCAAACTGCGTGTGGCTTTCCAGCCGAGTTCTTTTTGCGCTTTCGAGGCGTCGGCCCAGCTCTCGGCAATGTCCCCGCTGCGCCGTGGCATCACCCGGTACGGCACGGGTCGCCCGCTGGCCTGTTCGAAGGCGTGCAGCACTTGCATCACGCTGTAGCCGTCGCCGGTGCCGAGGTTCCAGGTATGGATGCCCGGGCGGTCGGCAATCGATTGCAAGGCTTTGAGATGGCCATCGGCGAGGTCGACAACATGGATGTAATCGCGCACCCCGGTGCCGTCGATCGTCGGGTAATCGTCGCCGAAAATCGATAACTCCTGCAGGCTGCCGACCGCGACCTGGCTGATGTAAGGCAGCAGGTTGTTGGGGATGCCGCTGGGGTCTTCGCCCATATGCCCGCTGTGATGCGCGCCAATCGGGTTGAAGTAACGCAGCAAGGCGATGCTCCAGCGCGGCTCGGCCTGACTCAGGTCGCGCAGCACGTTCTCGACGATCAGCTTGGATTGACCGTAAGGATTGGTCGGAATGCCGGTGGGGAAATCCTCGCGGATCGGCATCTGCTCAGGCTCGCCGTACACCGTGGCCGACGAACTGAACACCAGCCGGAACACCCCCGCTGCGGCCATCGACTGACACAAGGTGATGCTGCCGCCGACGTTGTTCTCGTAATAATCCAGCGGCTTGCGCACGCTCTCGCCGACGGCTTTGAGCCCGGCAAAATGCAGCACCGCGTCGATCGCATGCTCGCGGAAGATCCGGTCGAGCAACGCCCGGTCGCAGACATCGCCGCGAATCATCAACGCGCTTTTGCCGCAGATACCTTCTATCGCGTGCAATGCCGCATCGCTGCTGTTGCAAAGATTATCCAGTACAACAACTTCATAACCTGCTTCAAGCAGCGCAAGTGTGGTGTGCGAGCCGATATAGCCGGCGCCACCCGTTACCAGAATCTTCATAGCGCGGTCCGTCATTGGATAAGTGACAAGTAGCCTGTCAAGTCCCTTTCATTGAATCTGTGGCGCACCACACAAATAAGGACGACAACAGCCTTAAACAAAATTAGTTCAACCACTGGCAATAAATATTTTTGCAGGTCAAACTGTATTGCCCGGTACTTATTAGCACCCCAAGTACACTCATCACTATCAACAGATACCGACTAAAAATAACTAATAACGCCTTAACCGACATCTCATAACATTGTCATGTTTTACCCCCTGCGCTAATTGCCATTAACAACCTGACTCAGGTATTAAAGTACTCGTTCAATAATCATTGAAACTTGTGCGCTTTGATAAGTGCGCGCACCCGTTGCCTGTGTTCCATGACTGTCCAGGATACTTTTATGATTCGTAAATGTTTGTTCCCCGCTGCCGGTTACGGCACGCGTTTCTTGCCGGCGACCAAAGCCATGCCGAAAGAGATGCTGCCGATCGTCAACAAGCCGTTGATCGAATACGCCGTTGAAGAAGCACGGGACGCCGGCCTGCAACACATGGCCATCGTCACCGGTCGGGGCAAGCGTGCGCTGGAAGACCACTTCGACATCAGCTACGAACTCGAACACCAGATCCGCGGCACCGAGAAAGAGAAGTTCCTCGCCGGCACCCGCGAGCTGATCGACACCTGCACCTTCTCCTACACCCGTCAGGTGGAAATGAAGGGCCTCGGTCACGCGATTCTCAGCGGCCGCCCGTTGATCGGCGATGAACCCTTTGCCGTGGTGCTGGCCGACGACTTGTGCCTGAACCTGGAAGGTGACGGCGTGCTGTCGCAGATGATCCAGCTGTACAAGAAATTCCGCTGCTCGATCGTCGCCATCCAGGAAGTCCCGGCCGACCAGACCCACAAATACGGGGTGATCGCCGGCGAGCTGATTTCCGAGGGCATCTACCGGGTCAATAACATGGTGGAAAAACCGGCGCCGCAGGATGCCCCGTCGAACCTGGCGATCATCGGCCGCTACATCCTGACGCCGGACATCTTCGACCTGATCGCCGACACCCAACCGGGCAAGGGCGGCGAGATCCAGATCACCGACGCGCTTATGAAACAGGCACAGAACGGTTGCGTGCTGGCTTACAAGTTCAAGGGCCTGCGCTTTGACTGCGGCGACGCCGAGGGTTACCTGCAGGCGACCAACTTCTGCTACGACAACGTCTACCTCAAAGGCCGCTGAGACGGCCCCGCCCACTTCTCTTTTCAGGAGGCAACCGATGAACATGGCACAGCATGCAGCAGAGATTGAACGGGAGGTGGGCAACCTCGGGGCGGTCAGCTGGCTGTCACGCCATCAGCCGTTGCCCAGCGCCAACGAGTCGTGGCTGGGCAGCATTCTGCTGGTGGAGCGCATCGGCATGTTTCCGGCGTCCGGCGACATTCGCCGCACGCTGGCGGATCCCTATCCCCTGCTCGCCCATCTGAAACAACGGTATGCCGAGCAGGCGCTGGAAATGGACGATCGTGATGGCCTGAAGGTGATCTTCAGCGACTGGCGCTTCCGCGTACGCCTGTGCTGCAACGAGCCGGCGATCATCATCAATGTCGAGACGCGGTGTGCCACGCAACTGATGCCGCAGAAAACGGCTGAGCTCCTTAGCCAGATAGATAACTTCAAATAAAAACACTTTCCTGTAGGAGCTGCGGCACGCTGCGATCTTTTGATTTTGTTTTCAAGAGCAAGATCAAAAGATCGCAGCGTGCCGCAGCTCCTACAAGTCGCAACTGTCCGCGTTGATGCCACTGACGATCCAGCGATAGAAGTAATCGGCAATCACTTTCCCGCCCGTGGCCGGCTGCGGATGAATCTTGTCCGGGCCGATCATCGCCGCCGCATAGCGTTTGACGTCAGGGCCGAACGCGCATTGCAGATTGGCAAACCCCAGCTGCTGCTCGTGCGCCCACGGCTGCAAGACCTGTGCATACGCCGACATCGGATAGGCGCTGGAACGCGTGGTGTCCTGACGCATGATCAGGTTGATGCTCGCCGCCGGTTGGATCTCGCGGATCATCGCCACCAGGCCCTGAACGTTGTGCAGGTATTGTTCGGGTTTGACCCCGAAGCCCTGATCGTTGCCGCCGAGCATGATCAGGTAAACGTCGGCGGGAATCTTCGACACGGCGGCTTTCCACTGCACCTGCCATTGCGGGTTCTGGTGATAGAAATCCGCGGATGCCGCGCCCGAGGCCGCCAGTTTTGAAACCCGCACGCCGTGCTGATCGTTGCTCAGCCACAGGCCAAACAAGGTCGGTGCGCCCTTCACCACTTCCAGTTTGAATGACCAGTCTGGCGCTGAAGAGAGACCTGCAAGCGGTACTTCCTGAACGCCCGAACCCTTGAGCGTCAATGGCTGCCAGTCTTCCGAGGGTGTCCAACGGTAGCGCAGCTCACTGGCTTCGCCGTTGCCCAGATAGAGCAATTTCGCCTGGGTGACTTGGGTGTCGATGGCTGGTGTCGGGCTGGCATCGATTTGCAACCAGGCACCGGGCTTGCCGGTGACCGTGCGGCTGTCAGGGCTGGCCTGACCGAGACCGGAAACCTGCCAGCCACCACCGAAGTACTTTTCGCTGCTGCGGGTGTATTTGAAATGCGTGCCGCCCAGCGCGGCGCCGTGGTTGAAACCGACGTAACCGGGGCCGGCAAAACCCACTTCGCCGGCCACGCGCTGCACCAGTTTGTTCAGGTAGAAATCCTGCCCGGCGCTGTAGCTGTCGCCGATCACCGAGACCGACAAGACCTTCCCGGCCTTGCCTTCGCGCCACTGCGCAAAGCGCTCGCGCGCATCGCCTACTTCCACCACCGACGCTGCGACGGGCTGAGCGTCATTTACTGCCAACATGCATTATTTCCTTCAGTCTGGAATGGCCCCTTCGCGAGCAAGCCCGCTCCCACATTGGATCTCGGCAACTCACACAACCCCTGTGGGAGCGGGCTTGCTCGCGAAGCCTTTCAGCTATTGGCCGGCACCACCGGAGTAACGCTCGCCACCGGTTTTTTCTTCGCCGCACGCTCGCCCAAAAACAGCACCGAAGTGACATTGAAGCGACTGAAAATCATCGACAGCACCACCGGCCCCAACAGACCAAACAGCAGTCCGCTGAGCACCAGAATGCTTTCGTCTTTCACACCCAGCCGCCCCATGACAAACCGCGAAGTCGCCGCGAACAGCACATGGAACAGAAAGATCGCGTAAGAGTAGCCGCCCAGCCAGGTCAGCCACTTCGAGCGCATGTCACTCGACAGCAAAGCAATGCAGGACACACACCCCACGGTCAGACCGATCAGGCTGCGGCGGTCGACGATCAACTCACGATCAATCGCCGCCACGTACAGCAGCGTCAACGAAATCAACACAAACACCAGCGGCCCGACCACCTTGAACCGCTGCTTCAACGCCTCGACATTTTCCTGGCCGATCATCCCCGCCACAAAGAACGGCAGCAGGTAAATCGCGCCATTGATGCCGAACGCATCGAGCTTGAACGGCGGCAACAGAAACACCGCCGCAGCGAAGGCGAACAGCAGATACAAGCGCGTCATCGAGCGCAGCATCCCGCGCCATTCCAGCAGGCCGACGAACATGAAAATGATGAACACCGCCTGCAGGAACCAGAAGTGATTGACCGGCACCCAGAACGACAACAAGGCATCGATCACGCCGACGTCCTTGTTGACCCCCGGCCCCACCGCCTGCAACACCGAGAACGGCACACCGACGCAAAACAGCGGCACGATCAGCCGTCGTACCTTGCCGCTGAAGAACGCGGAAAAGTCATTGCCGCGAATTTTGTAGATCGAATAGATGTAGCCGGAAATGAAGGTGAACAGCGGCATGCGCACGTACACCATCGAGTCGGCGATCACCCGAAACGGCGAGCCGAGATCGATCTTCAGGCCTCCGCCCAACGGGCCAATGACGTGATAGAGCACCAGCAGCAGGCACGCCAGGCCCCGCAGGGTTTCGATCTCCAGCGATTTTTTCTTGCTCGACATACAGCACCTGCCTCAATTCAGAACTCTTGATTCAACCCGCACCGGTTTGTTCGCGCGCAACATCAGGCCGAGGCCAACAAACAACACCGGCACCACCATGGAAAAGTGCCGGGCGAAGGAGCCGAAGTCCGGTTCGAACAAACCCTGCACCAGCAGGAACGCCAGCGGAATCGCGATCAGTTCCTTGGGTTTGGTTTCGATCGGTGCGCCTTTGTAGTCGGTGGAAGTGATGACTTTGAACAGCAGCAGCGCGGTCATGATCATCAGCGCCACAAAGATCACCTGGCCCGGCCCGGACAACAGAATCAGCTCCACCGGGAATGACAGCCGGAAGAAAATGATCATCGAGTCCAGCGCCTGCGAGACGAAGTCACTGCCGCTGAGCCAAGAGACGATCAGCGATTTCGAACCCTCTTCCCCGGCCGTGCGCAACTCGTTGTTGCTGGCGCGAATCGATGACACCGGAAACCCCAGCGCCAGCTGGATCGCCATGGCCACCGCCAGGTAAAACAGGAACAGCATCAGGAAGAAGGTGAAGCGCGACACATACTTCTTCATCACGCAGACGCCGACCCACGACAGCGAAAACAGAATCCAGTAAGGCCGGATCAGCACGCCGTAGATCACCGCCGACAGAAAAAATCCGCCGCGGTATTTGCGCGTCAGCGAGCTGAACAAGATGCTCAGCACCGCCACCGAGACGATGATTTCCTTGGTCAGGTTTTCCAGAAAAAACGAACGCACAATTCCCCACAGGCACAGGGTGCCGAAGATCGCCAGCGGCATGCGCCGGAACACCACCACCGGAATCGCCGTGAGGAAGAAGTTGCAGAACATCCCGTAGGCCCAGGCGTTGGTCAGGTTGATCCCGGTGGGCCGCAGCAGGAACGCCGAACATTCGTAGGAGGAGCGATCCGGCGAGAACGGGTTCCAGAAATTGCAGTTGTCGGCGCGCGCATAGGAAGACCACAAGGTCATCGCATCCGGCCCCGGATCACGCGGGATCAGCAGCGGCATCGCCACCGACAGAAACAACCCGGTGAACAGAATCAGGAACGACAGCGAAGAATCGAGTTTGCGGCCGCGAAACTCGATACACGGCAACTTCAACCCCATGCCAGCGCCCCTTTGGCACGGGTCGCCCGAGTCAACACGGCGATCACACCGAGCTGGACGATGATCGCGAAGACATTGCCCCACGCCGCGCCGTAAATCGAATAGTGCTTGATCAGCAGGTAGCTGACCGGGACCGACACCAGCAGGCAGATCGCCGCGCTGGCGAATGACACCCGACTGTTTTTCGAGGCGATCAGACCGCCCCAGACGATGTCGCCAATGGCCCGCAAGGCAAAGGAAAAGATCAACACGCCGAGGATCGCGTTATCCGGGCGCGGCACGCTGGTGGCGACGTAATCGAGCACCACGTTGAAGAACAGATAGATCAGCACCGCCACCGCCGCCGACACCACTAACGAGCGCATCACCCATTTGTTGACGAACAATTGCTTGACCGTAAATGACTGCTGATCCGCCTGAAACCGCTTGGCCAGCACCGGAATGCCGACCACCGCCACTACCGCGTAAGACAGCGCCTGCAAAGTGTTCGCCGCCGACCACGCGTACACGTATTTACCGAGGCTGGCGTAGGGTTCGAGATCGGCAATCAGAAAGCGCTCGGCGTACTGACTCAGCGCGATCAACCCCGTACCGAAGTAGAACGGCAACCCGGCCTTCCACACGGTCGCGGTAGTCAGTGCTTCGCTGACCCGGCCCTTGTGCACATTCACCACGATCAGGTAACCGGCGACGATCACCAGCACGTTGGCGGCCACCCACAGCCACAGCACACTGGCGATGCCGGAGACCCAGTCGAGCATCATCCCGCCCACCGCCAGCAGCGCCCAGAGACCGGTCTTGATGAAGAACAGCAGCGCGCCCGCGGTGGCTTTCTGCGCAGAAAACACGAACGAGTTGATCTCGAACGACAGGTGTTCGGTGAGCAGCACCAGTGTCACGCAGAGGATCAGCGCGGTGCTCGCCTCGACCTGCTGAAACAGCGAGTAAATCCCCACCGTGAGCAGCGACAGCAGCAGCCCCACCGCCAGGTACAGCAACAGGACTTTGTCGACCACCCGCCGCGAGCTGCCGCCAACGCTGATCAACCGATTGATCTCGGAACTGAAACCAACGCTGTAGAACTTCGAAGCGATCAGCGACGCCGCGACCACCACGCCATAAAACCCCAGCGCTTCGTAGCCCAGGTAATGGGTGATGGCCAACACCAGCAAGAACTTCGCGCCCAAGGCTCCGCCGCGCAGCAGCAAGCGAAATATCATCGAACGACGCCTTTGATGATCTCGTCCATCATCACCGTCTTGGCTTCGATTTCGCGACAAGTGTCGGTCAGGCGCTTGCCGAAATTCGACAGCGCGTTCGGCGCATAAACGGTGTCGATGATCTGCTCGACATTGATGTCGCCGCCATTGATCACCCAATCCTCCACGCCCATGTCCTGATAGGCGCCAAAGCCTTTGCGCTCGTAGCTGATGTGGTACGCCGGGACGCCGGACAACAGCGATTCGATGGCGCCGTGCAGGCGCACCGAGATCACCAGGTCCGGCTGATATTTGGCAATCGTCGCCTTCAACGACAGCAGGTCCTCGGTGATGCCCAGTTCGCGATAGAACGCACCGTCATCGTTGCCGCGAACGGCGCTCTGCACCGCGCAGACCACTTTGCTTTTGTTCTTCAGGCGCTGCAGCAGCAACTTCAGGTTGGCGACGTAGGCGACCTTCTTTTCCTTGCTCCACTCCGGCGGCTTGCGCAGCACCACGCACACGGTGGCCGGCGATGCGGCGCAGCGGGTGAACTTCGGTTGCTGAAGGATCTTGCTGGCCAGTGACTGCACCGCCAGATCCGGCGCGCGATAGACGTTTTCGCAGGCATCGAACATTGCCGAGGAGCGGTTATCGCGCACGAACACCGCGTCGGCGCTGGCGTAGTGATCGACGATCTGGCGGCTCTCGCCATGGAACGGGCCGATGCTTTGCGGCAGGTACACCGACGGCACCTTGCTGAGGATCGCCGTTTCCAGTTGCTTGGCGTGACCGAGTTTGAGCTTGATGTGCTCGAAGGCGCTTTTCGAGCGCATGTAGCCGCCACCGACGCCGACGATCAGATCGGTCTTGCGCAACAGATCCGCCAGCCCGGCATACGACTGATTGAGAAACACCGCCTGCTTGACCCGCCCAAGACCCTTGGCCGCCATCACCGGCGCGTCGAAACGCGGGTGCGGCAGGTAGGCGAAAGACTGCGGGTCGGACGCCACGACATTGATCGCGGTGTCTTCGCCAAAGTTGCGCTGCACCAACGCGATGGCCAGATCGACGAGCAGGCCGTCACCGGAGTTGGACGCACTGTAGCCATGCAAAATCGTTACGTTCATAAGCTGAGTTCTACTTAATAAGTGGGAGCGCAATACACGTCGTAGGTCTGTCGGATCATCAGCGCGGCACTGAAGCGCTCGCGCACGATGTTCCGGCCTTCGCTGCCGAGGTCGAGCAACCGCGGCTTCTGGATTCGCGCCAGCACGTCGGCCAGCGCCTGGTGATCACCGGTGGGAAAGACGTAGCCGGACACTTCATGGGTGACCAGTTCGGGCAGTGATGTGCAGTTGCTGGCGATCACCGGCAAGCCCATGGCCATGCCTTCCAGCGGCACCATGGCAAAACCTTCCCAGCGGCTCGGAACGATCAGCGCGTCGGCCTGTTGATACAGCGCCTGCACTTCAGCCGGCGTGACCCACGGCAGGTACTCGACCGCGTCCATCTCGGGGCACTCGACCGTGTCCTCGTTGACCGCACTGCCGACCACCGTCAGTTTCAGATCACTTCGCTGCACCTTGGCGAAGGCCTTGAGCAGCACGTCGAAACCTTTCTGGTAGTCGAGACGACCGACGAACAGCAGATGGATCGGCGCGGGGCTCTCGGCCTTCGGCGCTTCGTCTCGCTGGTGGATGCCGTTGTAGATCAGCTTCATGCGCGAGCGCTGAATGCCGAACCGCGCAGCCTTGTCCATCTCGTAGCGGCTGACGCAGATGATCACGTCGGTGACCCGCTGCAGGACCCGCTCGATCCATGCGTAGATCTTCTGCTTGGTCGGCGAGCTTTCCATCAGGAACGAAAAGGCGTGCGGGCAGTAGACGATTTTCGGCCTGCGCCACGGTCGCAGAAGCACACAGACCACGCGGCCGATTACCCCGGAAAAGGTGCTGTGCAAATGCACCACATCGGGTTTTTCCTTGAGCATCACCCGGGTCAGTTGCCAGGCAAATCGCAGCAGCGAACGCACATCGCGCCCGCTGCGTTCGAACGTGCGAATCTGCTGCTCATCGATACCGTGCAGCTCTTTTTTCTGGTCGAGCGGCACCAGATAGACCAGCTCGTAGTTCGAGTCATGGCCTTCGGGCGACGCCGAGATGGTGCGGATAACGGTGGCGACCCCACCTTTTATCGTTTCAGCCACGTGCAGTATTTTCTTCACAACCCACCCACTTTCATGCCTGTTGGAACGCCCCTGATTTCAGGATTTGTCCGACGCGTATTCGTAGTTGTAATAGCCATAGCTGCCATTGCCGTAGTAGCTGGCAGCGCGCTTCTCGACGCCGTTGAACACCGCGCCCTTGAGCTCGATGCCGTTCTGCGCGAAGCGGCGAATGGTCGCTTCAATTTCCTTGGCCGGGTTTACCGCAAACCGCGTGACGATCAGGCTGATCCCGGCTTCACGCCCGACAATCGCCGCGTCGGTAACCGCGAGCAGTGGCGGCGTATCGATGATCACCACGTCGTAGCGCTGACTCAGCTCGGCGAGCAAATCGCGGAAGTTGGCGTGCATCAACAACTCGGAAGGATTCGGTGGAACCTGACCACGGCTGATGAAGTGCAGGTTGTCGATTTCCACCGTGTTGATCGCCTGCTCGATGCTGCAGCGCTTGACCAGCAGGTCCGACAGGCCATTGGCGATCGGCACATTCAGCGTCTTGTGCAGGTGGCCCTTGCGCATGTCGGCGTCGATCAGCAACACGCGCTGACCGCTCTGCGCCATGACCGCTGCGAGGTTGGACGAGACGAAGGTCTTGCCGACCTGCGGGCTGGGGCCGGAGATCATGATGCGGTTGTTGGTCGAATCCAGCGCGGCGAAATGCAGGCAGGTGCGCAGGCTGCGGATCGACTCGATGGACAGGTCGGTCGGGTTGCGCAGGGCCAGCAGATAGGCCGGCGTCTCGGCGGTGATTTTGGCTCGGCCTTTTTTCGTGTCCTCGTCACGCTGCAAGGCGCTGTAGGGAATCGACGCGTACACCGGCAGCCCGAGCTGTTCGATGGCTTCCGGCCCTTCCAGACCCTTGCTCAACGATTTGCGCAACAGCACCAGGGCTACGCCGAGAAAGGCGCCGAGGAACGTTGCGATCAGCACGATCAGGGCTTTTTTCGGTTTGACCGGGCTGCTCAGGTCAACATCCGCCGGATCGATCAGGCGCACATTGCCCACCGCCCCGGCGCGGACGATGTCCAATTCCTGGGATTTGTTCAGCAACTGCGTGTAGATCTGCGAAGCCACTTCCACATCCCGGGTCAGGTTGAGCAGCTCCTGCTGCGTGGCCGGCAGATCACCGACCTTGCCTTCCAGCGACTTCTGCTGCTGGGTCAATTCGCCAATCTGCGACATCAGCGCGCGATACGCCGGATGCTGCTTGGTGAACTTGCGATCCATTTCCGCCTGCTGCATTTTCAGCTCGGAAATCCGCGTTTCCAGCGCCACGGACTGACCAAGCACCGATTGCGTTTCCAGGGAAATATTCACGGTCTTGCCGTGGGTCTGATACGCGTTGAGCGCATCGCTGGCCTTGGCCAGATCACGCTTGACCTGCGGCAACTGGCTTTGCAGGAACGCCAGGCTCTGCGCCGCTTCCGCCGAGGTGCGGCGCACGTTCTGGTCCACGTAGAGCGCGGCGATCTTGTTGAGGATCTTCACCGCCTCGGCCGCATCGGCGCTGGCCAGCGCCAGACGGATAATCCCCGACTCTTTACCTTGCTCGGAGATATCCAGCGCATCCTGGTAACCCTGAATGGTCACGATCCGTGGATTGCGCACCACTTCAAAGCGAGTACCCGGGTTGGCTTGCAGGCGCTCGATCAAACCCTCGACGCCGTCCTGGGCGAAGGCTTCGCCGGCGACGCCCTCGACCAGCAGGTTGTCGTTGTCATCGAGCAACTGAAAGTGCTGTTGTTCGCCAGCAATCAGGGTGAGCTTCTTGCCCAACAGTTCTTTGGGCAGATTGAGCCGGGCGAACTCCAGACGCTCACCGCCCCAGGCGTAGCTGTTGAAGCCAAAACGCGGCGGCGCCACGCTGAACTCGGTTTCGCCGCGATAACGCCGGGCGAGAAAACCGCCGACCACCGGGAAGGTGTTGGGGGTGACGTCGATATCCAGGCGCAGGTCGTCGACGGTTTTGCCGATCACCGCACGGGACTTGATGATGCCGATTTCGGTCACCGACGGCGATTGCCCGCCGAGCATGCTGCTGAGGTCGGAAAAACCGAGCATGTCGTTCTTTTTCGGTTCGACCTGAACCAGCGCGTTCGCCAGGTACACCGGCGTCGCCAATACCGCATAGGCAACGCCGGCGGCCATGAATGCACCGGTGAATGCACCGATCAACCATTTCTGGTCGATCAAACTGCCGAATATGCCGAGAAGATCAATACTGTCTTGATCGTTATCACGGTTGGCGATTACTGACGGTAACTGCATAAGTCTTTCTTACCATTCACTGATCTGAAGAATATTCATCAATGTCCGAGGCGCTGCGCCCACGAGCTAACAGCATCTTCAATCAATGCATGGGCATGAATAAAAGCGGCCTTACCTTGACGATACGGATCCTGTATTTCTCGTTCGCTCTGCCACTTGCCGAGAAGAAACACTTTGCCTCGGGCGTGCGAGGCAATCTTCAGCACCTGATTCACATGTTGTTTTTCCATGACCAGAATCAGGTCTGATTCATTGACGATATCGGCGGTCAATTGCCGGGCCCGGAAACCCTCGGCGCTGTGCCCGTGGTCTTCCAGCACCTGGCGCGCCGAGGCTTCCATGCCTTCGCCGACCCGCGCAGAAAGACCTGCGGACGTCACCGAAATGGTTGAGGGGGTCAGCGCGTTGCGCAGCAGAAGTTCTGCTGTCGGACTTCGGCAAATATTGCCAACGCACACGACGAGGATCTTTTTGAACAAGGTTTACATTCCTGTGTAATATCATTCTGCCAACATCTAGAGCGGATCTTAATGAACCCACTAGATCATTCTGCACTCAGAAATAGATTCGCCCTGTTAGTACCAGCGTATTAAGTACCACAGGGTCAAAAGCCGCCAAAACACAATTAACGGACTAAAAATAACTGTGATTTTCAGGTCTGGTTTTCCTGACAAAAAATAACATTGGCGCACTTAGTGCCATTGTCAGTTTCGAAACAGTTATCTCGAGATACCTTTTCGCCGTTGTCACTTCTCACCCGGAGAACCGACATGAAATCAGCCCATCTCAAACCCCTTAGCGCCCTGACCCTGTTACTGCTGGCGGCAACCGGCCAGAGCCAGGCCAATGAACTGTTCCCGGCATTGCCCGCCAATAAAACCATCGGGGTTCAGGTCAAAGTCCAGACCTTCTCCGCTGCCGACGCCGAGCGCGTCAAAGCCACCGGCTTCAGTTTCGTGCGTTTTGGCGTATGGACTGACAGCCTGCCCAGCGCGGCCTACCAGAAGCAGATCAGCGATGCCTTCGCCGTGGCCCGCGCAGCCGGACTGCCGGTGCTGATGACCCTGCGCGCGACCAAGCCGTTACCGGCCAATGATCTGGCGAATGCGGGGGTCGCGTATGCCAACGCGCTGACCAGCCTGGCAGCGACCTATGGCTCACAACTGGTGGCGATCGAGCTATGGAATGAGCCGGACCTCGGCACCTACTGGCCGACCGGCAATTTCGACACGACCTTCGTGCCGTTCATGAGCGCAGCGTGCAAGACCCTGCAAGACAAACCCCAGACAGTCCCGGTGATCGGTTTTGGTTTTGCCCGGCCACCGACCGCCGGCTCGGCGTCCACCGTGGCACTCAACCGAATCGTCAGCGAATACCCTAAATGCCTCAACGCGGTCTCCTACCATCCCTACGGCATGAGCGGCACGCAGATCAGCAACGCCCAGGCGTTTATCCAGCAGAACTTCCATCTGCCGGGGGTGATCAGCGAATGGGGCATCTCGGCGCTTCCCTCCAACGGCGGAACTGAAGGCCAAGCCAGTAAAATCAGTGCATTCGTGGCCGATATCAAAACCCGCAACATTGCCCTGACCTCGATTTACGAGTGGAAAAACAGCGACACCGGCAGCAATGACCGCGAGAAGAATTTCGGTCTGTTGACGTCCGATGGCCAGCCGAAACCGGCAGAAACTGCGGTCAAAACCCAGCTGAGCCAGCAATAACCTCCATCAATGTGCTCAAGGGGCGCTGGCCGTCAGTTGCTTTGAACCTGCGGCCGATTTTGGCATCGTATTCATCGATACCGCGCCCCACCGTTCAAACAGCCGTTCTCAGGTTGTTGCCCCCGGGGAACCCGTTGCGCCCTGATGCCCTTGAGTGGCTGTCAACGCTCGGGTAATGTCGTCAAACCCACAGGACAGAGCACACCCATGACTTCCAAGCTGGAACAACTCAAACAGATGACCACCGTAGTTGCCGACACCGGCGACTTCGAAGCGATCGCCCGGGTCAAGCCGGTCGACGCCACCACCAACCCTTCCCTGCTGCTCAAGGCAGCCGCCATCCCCGCCTACGCCGAGCTGCTGAACGCCTGCGTCAGCGACTGCAAGGGCGACGTGGGTCTGGCCAGCGACCGTTTCGGCGTCGCCGTGGGCCAGGAAATCCTCAAAGTGATTCCGGGCCGCATTTCCACCGAGGTGGATGCGCGCCTGTCGTTCGACCAGGACGCCGTGCTCAAGCGTGCGCATCGCCTGATCGAGCTGTACGACAAGTCCGGCATCGGCCGTGACCGCGTGCTGATCAAGATCGCTTCGACCTGGGAAGGCATCCGCGCTGCGGAGATCCTCGAGAAGGAAGGCATCCAGACCAACCTGACCCTGCTGTTCTCCTTCGCTCAGGCTGCCGCTTGCGCTGACGCCGGGGTGTTCCTGATCTCGCCGTTCGTGGGCCGCATCTACGACTGGTACAAGAAGGCTAACGGCAACGACTACACCGGCGCCGATGATCCGGGCGTGCAGTCGGTCACCCGCATCTACAACTACTACAAGGCCAATGACTACAAGACCGTGGTCATGGGTGCCAGCTTCCGCAACCTGAGCCAGATCGAGCAACTGGCCGGCTGCGATCGCCTGACCATCAGCCCGGACCTGATCGACAAGCTCGCGGCAGACACTGGCAAACTGGAGCGCAAACTCGCCCCGGGCCACGCCGGCGAAGCGCGCCTGAGCCTCAACGAAGCGCAATTCCGCTGGCTGTCCAACGAAGACGCGATGGCCACCGAGAAACTGGCTGAGGGCATCCGTCAATTCGCCCGTGACCAGGAGAAGCTCGAGGCGCTGCTGCAGGCCAAGCTGTGATCTGAGCGGTTGAAATGCAAAAAGGGCGAACCCAAACGGGTTCGCCCTTTTTTTATGCGGTGCTGAAAGATGCATCGTCTGGACTGGCGCCTTCGCGAGCAAGCCCGCTCCCACAGGGTCAGGTGTGGAATGAAGATCTCGGGTTCACTCAATCACTGTGGGAGCGGGCTTGCCCGCGAAGAGGCCGGAACAGACAACCTCAACCCCAAAGAATCAGTGTCTTTCGAGGGCGTTAACCAGATCATGAAAGGCTTCACGATTGGAGTCGTTCAGGCCCATGAGGATCTTGTGCGCTTCGAGCACCTTGATCCGCACCACTTCTTCGGACTGGTCCTGATCCGGCAGGTCATCCAGGCACTCGGGGCACGGCACCGGGTGGTTGACGATGTTGAACACCTGCTCGAAGCCCATCGACTGCAGCAGACGGGTGATGTCTTCGTGGGTGGTGACGACGGTCGGCAGCAGGCCGACCTTTTGCCGCGACAGGATCGACAGTTTGGCCAGCAGGCCGAGGGTGGTGCTGTCGATGCTGCGGGTTTCGGTCAAATCGATCACGATCGCGTTGAAATTCAACGCGGTGAAGATTTTCTCAATAGTCGCATCCAACGCCGAACACAGGGTCAGGCGAACTTCACCGACGAACTTCAGGACGAAGGTGCCGTCCTGCTCGGCGAACTGGATTCTACCGGTACTCATTGAAGGTTCCTGCTCAACACCAACAGGGCGATATCATCCGGCATCTCCCCTAGCGTGGCCAATCCAAACACTTGCCGCAGACCATCCAGGCTGCCGCCCGCCGACTTCACCCGTTGGGGCAAAGCGGCTTCTTTTTCCTTGAGCGTCGGTTCTGGCAACAGATCCAGAATGCCGTCGGACATCAGCGTCAGGCTGAACGTCGGAGGCAGCTCAAGCACGTGATCTTCGTAGGTGGCCTCATTGAACAGGCCCACCGGCAAACCGCGGCCTTCGAGGTAACGAACACTGTCAGGCGTGTACAACACAGGCAACGGCAGATGGCCGCCGATGCTATAGGTCAACAAACCGGTCTCCTCGTCGATGACTCCACCGACCATTGTGACGTGTTTGCCCAGCTTACAACTGATCAGCCCCCGGTTGATATGACCAAGGACTTCCGAAGGCTTGAATTCCGGCAACGTGCCGTTGCGCTTGGACTCGAACAGCAGGCGCGTGGTCATGAACTTCAGCAGCACCGTGACGAACGCTGACGAGGCGCCATGGCCCGATACGTCGGCCAGGTAGAACGCCACCCGACGCTCGTCGACACGGAAGTAGTCGACAAAATCACCCGACAGGTACAGCGACGGGATGATCTGGTGGGCAAACTGGAACTCGTCGATGCGCCACGGGCTTTCCGGCAGCATGTTCATCTGCACCTGACGACCGGCGTTCTGGTCTTCCTGGAGCAGGTTCAGGCTGGCTTCGAGCTCGCGGTTGGCCTTCTCCAGCTTCTCGCGGTAGCGCTGGTTCTCCAGCAGCAGGCGCGCACGATCCAGCGCGCGACGCACCGAATGCTCGAGCACGGCCAGGTCTTCGAGAGGCTTGATCAGGTAGTCCGCCGCACCCAGGCGCAGCGCCTCGACCGCGTCGTTCATCACGCCGGCACCCGAAACGACGATCATCGGCGTTTGCGGTGAGCGCTCGGTGACCTGACGGATAAGTTCGAGACCACCCATCTGCGGCATGCGCAGATCGCAGATGACCAAGTCGGGCTTGTCTTGCTCGAATACCTGAAGACCCTGTTGGCCGTTGCTGGCCTGCAGGACGCTGAAACCACTGTCTTCCAAATAGGCCGCGAGGCTCGCGCGCACTACTTCGTCATCATCGATTATCAGCAGCGTGGCACTGGTTTTTGGCATGTGGGCAAACGGCGCCAGAATTAGGTTGGCGTAGCAGGCGGGGCATCGGCCCGGCTCAGACTACTGGATTCGCTTTCTAGCCTCTCTGCTGCACCGCTTTCGAGCACTGAGCCGGAACGCGATTGCACCAGAGGTGCCCTTCTAAGGCGCAGACGGTACTCCCATCCGCGGGGCGTTTCAAGCATGCGCCGATGGTCGCTTGACGACTTTACTTGTCAAATCACCGAGAGTTATAAGAACAGCTCAAACCGTAACCCAATGGAAGGTCGAAGCCATGAGTCAAACCGGTCGGGACTACAGCGAAAAGCGCGATTTCATTCGCATGCGGGTCGATGCCGATGTGGTGTTGATTCATGAAGGGGATCAGGTGTCGGGCGTGTGCATCGACCTCTCTAGCAGTGGCATGCAGGTCGAAGCGCCGCGCCAGTTCGCGGTTAGTGACCGTTTGAGCGTGCGCATCGATTCCGATCATGCGGCGCTGAGCGGGCTGGAAGCGGAGACCGAAGTGGTCTGGGTCAAGGCCCAGGACGGCGATGGCCAGAAGCTCGGCCTGAGCATTCTGAAGATGAAATAAGCGCACACAAAAAAGGCGGCCTCGCGGGCCGCCTTCCTGTCATCGGTCGAGATTAAAAATCGTCTTCGACGTGACCATCCTTGACCTTGAACTCGCGGTTCTGCAGGTAGGCGTTGCGGATGAAGGTGTATTTGTCGCCGCTGATCAGCTTCTCGCTCGACAGCAGGCTGGCGCGGGTGTCGACGATGTTCAGGCCGAACACCGAGTTACGGACAGGCACGTCGTTGATGTAGCGGTACGGACCGGTGTAGCTGTCGACGTACTTGGACGGTGCATCACGCAGGGTGCTCGGGCCGAGCAACGGCAGCATCACGTAAGGGCCGCTGCTGACGCCCCAGTAACCGAGGGTCTGACCGAAGTCTTCGTCACTGCGATTCAGGCCCATTTTGGTACCGACATCGAAGAAGCCCAGCAGGCCGAAGGTGGTGTTGAAGATGATACGCGCGGTATCGACACCGGCTGCTGCCGGCTTGGCCTGCAGAATGTTGTTCGCCAGGTTGGTGACGTCACCGACGTTGCGGAACATGTTGTGGATGCCGTCTTCGAGGAACTGCGGCGTCACGAACTCATAACCCTGCGCCAGCGGCTTGAGCGCGTAAGTGTCGACGAAGTCGTTGAACTGGAAGATCGGGCGGTTGACGCTTTCCCAAGGGTCTTCTTCCGTTGCAGCGTTGGCGGCGAACGGAACCAGCAGGACGCTGGCACATACACATAGCTGAGCGAGAGGATTGCTCCAGCGCATAGAAAAACTCCTTGGATTTTTACTGGCGCGGGCACCCGGGCCCAGGCGTTAAGAGCGCTAGTATAAGCGCAAAAGCCGTTTTGGGCAGTCTGCCCGTGAAGAGTAATGCAGGACGTTTCCAGGGAGCGCCTTCACACCCCTGTCATCCAACTGTCACCGGCGTCGCCTAGCCTCATGCCTATTTCAGGGACGTTGCCATGACCCACGCTGAAGTCTTGCCTGTCGCCGCGCCCGGCCTGACCGCCGTGCTGTTCGGACTCAGTGGCTGTCTGGTGGATTTCGGCGCCCGTGCCCATCAACACGCCAGCGTACTGCCCGAGCACGCCCACGCCACACCCGGCGCTCTCGACAGCCTGCTCAGCCTGCAGCGCCAGCAGATTCCCTGTGCGTGGATCGACGAGCTGCCCCCTGCCCTCGCGCAACCCTTGGCGGCCTCTCTGCCGGCGTGGATCAAACCGACGCAATATTCAGCAACAATCAATCCATGGCCCGCACCGAACGCCTGCTGGCAGGCGCTGATGGTTTTGAACGTCAGCTGCCTGGATGGCTGCGTGCTGGTGAGCGGCGAGCCCCGGTTGCTGCAAGCGGGCCTCAACGCCGGGCTGTGGACCATCGGCCTGGCGTCCTGCGGCTCACTGTGCGGCCTGTCGCCGAGCGAGTGGCAAGCGCTGAGCCAGAACGAACGCGACCAACGACGCGGTAAGGCAACCCTGCAGTTGTTCGGGCTGGGCGTGCATTCGGTGATCGATCATCTGGGCGAGCTCGACACCTGCCTGGCCGACATCAACCTGCGCCGCCTCAAGGGCGAAAAGCCCTGACCGGGATCATGCAGGTTGCAGCAGAGTGGATTAATCTAAAGGTCAGCCATAGACCTTTGGCGCGCGGCTGCGGTCAATGCCAGTGCCTCTTGATAAAAGGAACCCCACCATGCCCGCCCAAGAACTGCAAAAACAACTCGACACCCTGCGCGAGCAACTGGAGCAGAATCCGCCGCTGTCCGAAGCCGAACGTGAAGATCTGCATGCGCTGATGGCGCAGATCGAAACTGAAATCAAACTGGAGAGCGCCACTCAGGATGCCAGCATCGCCGATGGCGTGAACCTGGCGGTGGACCGCTTTGAACTCGAACACCCGGCCATTGCCGGCACCCTGCGCAATATCGTCAATGCGCTGGGTAGCATGGGGATCTGATTTTCCTCCCCTGAAATGCAAAAAGCCCTGCCAGCGCTGGCAGGGCTTTTTCATTTCCACAATTTGAAACACATTCCAATGTGGGAGCGGGCTTGCTCGCGAAAGCGGTCTGTCAGCCAATGCATTATCAACTGACAGACCGCTTTCGCGAGCAAGCCCGCTCCCACAATTCAGATGTTTATTGACGGACCAGGCGGTGGTTCGGCAGTTGTACCGCTTCAGTGCTGCGATACGGGTTGATATCCAGCCCGCCCCGGCGCACATAACGTGCAAACACCGTGAGTTTCTCCGGCTTCAGCAAACGCTGCAGGTCGAGGAAAATCCGCTCCACGCACTGCTCGTGGAAGTCCGAGTGCTGGCGGAAACTGACGATGTATTCCAGCAGGCTCGCGTGATCCAGCGCCGCGCCACGATATTCCACCACCACGCTGCCCCAGTCCGGCTGACTGGTCACCGGGCAGTTGGATTTGAGCAGATGGCTATGCACGCTCTCTTCGACAATCTTCGAATCATCGCAACGCAGCAGTTCCGGACGCGGATGCTCATAGTTGCTGACGCTGATGTCCAGATCGTCGATGCACACGCCCGGCAACGCCACGACGCCTTCGGCTTCGACGTCCTTCAGGCTGCGTACCCGTACGCCGACCGGTTTGCCGGCAGCGGCCGACAGGTCCTTGACCAGCGTCGCCTCCAGGCTGGCGATATCGGCAAACGGTGTCTGATTCAGCGAGTTCAGGTACAACTTGAACGACTTCGATTCGATAATGTTCGGCGAATCCGCCGGAATGCTGAATTCACCGATCGCCACCACCGGCTTGCCCGACGGCAGCAGCCACGACAGTTCGAAGCAATTCCAGAAATCCACGCCTTTATACGGCAGGGTTTCGGCGGTCAGGCCCAGCTCGGCCCATTTCGCGGTGCGCGGAATCGGGAATAGCAGGGACGGCGTGTACGTGGCGATGTATTCGCTGGATTTGCCCAGCGGCGAATGTTCGGCTGCGGGATGCATGGCGGAAACCTGACTGAAGAATCAGCGGATTCTATCAGCCTTTGCGCCCGCCTTTGAGTGCTTACTGACTGACAGTCAGTTTGCCGACCATGCCCGCCTGGTAGTGACCGGGAATATTGCAGGCAAATTCCAGGCTGGTGGCTTTGCTGAAGGTCCAGGTCAGCTCGGCGGTCTTGCCCGGCTCGACCAGCACGCTGTTGGGGTCGTCGTGCTTCATGCCGTGGTCCATGCTGCCGTGATCCATGCCCGCCATGTCGTGGGACATTTCTTTCATGCCGGTAGGCGTGAGCATGCCGCTTTGCTGCATCTGCAACATTTCCTGCTGGTGTTGGGCATGCATCGCGGCGTCACCGAGGTTGAATTCGTGCAGCAACTGACCTTTATTCACCAGCACAAAGCGAACCGTCTCACCGGCCTTGACCTGAATCGCCTTGGGATCGAACGACATGTCGTTCAGTACAACTTCAATGCTGCGAGTAGCCTTGGCTGCTGGTGCCGGTTGGCCGAAATCATAGCTGTGCGCGGGTGCGGCCCAGACAGGTGAACTCAGCGCTAGCAAGCAGGCGGCGACGGCCAGAGGGTTGCGCAAAAACATAGTCATACTCCAACAAGATAAGGTTCAGCCTGTGGGAAACTCTAGCCCGCCTGCGCTGGCAGCTACCTGACAGGCAGATTACAACTTTGTCAGGTTGGCGTGTGTCGGCTGCTCCCACGGTATAACGCTTTTGTTCCTACAACCCGAGTCGCCCATGAAACTGCTGATCGTCGAAGACCAACCGAAAACCGGCCACTACCTGCGCCAGGGCCTGACCGAGGCCGGCTTCAACACAGAACTGGTGGCCGACGGCGTCAGCGGTCAGCAACTGGCGTTGAGCGGGGATTATGCGCTGTTGATTCTCGACGTGATGCTGCCCGGGCGCAGTGGCTGGCAGATTCTGCAGGCGGTGCGCAACGCCGGCCTCGACACGCCGGTACTGTTTCTCACCGCCAAAGACGCCGTGGAAGACCGGGTGCACGGCCTCGAACTCGGCGCCGACGATTATCTGGTCAAACCCTTCGCCTTCTCCGAACTGCTGGCCCGGGTGCGCAGCCTGCTGCGCCGGGGCAGCGCCCTGCCCCAGGAAACCAGTCTGCAACTGGCCGACCTGCGTCTGGACCTGATTCGCCGTCGGGTCGAACGCAGTGGCCAGCGCATCGACCTCACCGCCAAGGAATTCGCCCTGCTGGAAATGCTTCTGCGCCGTCAGGGTGAAGTGCTGCCGAAATCGCTGATTGCCTCGCAAGTCTGGGACATGAACTTCGACAGCGACACCAACGTGATCGAAGTGGCGATCCGGCGCCTGCGCCTGAAGATCGACGATGACTTCCCCAACAAACTGATCCACACCGTGCGCGGCATGGGTTACGTGCTTGAAGAGCGTCCGGCCTGATGCGTCGCCTGTCCCTGAGTTCGCGTCTGGCCTTGCTGTTTGCCGCCTGCACCGCCGTGGTCTCGCTGTTCGCCGGGGTGCTGTTCAGCCGCGCCAGCGAGGCGCACTTCATTGAGCTCGATCAGCAATTGCTGGACGGCAAGCTGATCGGTTTGCGCCGAGCCTTGCAGGATGTGCAACCCGCTCAGCGTGAGGCGCGGCTGGCGGATGAGCTGAGCCGTCAGGCCGATCTGGCGCTGCGTATTACCGGCAGTGACGGCCAGCGCTGGTACGACAGCTCGATCAATTTACCGCAGGACTTGCCGCAACAGCCGGGCCTGTCGACCATCAGCCATGACGGCGCCGACTACCGCGTGCTCAACGCCCCGCTCTACCCTGACAAAACCGACTCGCCACAGCTCACTCTGCTGCTGGACATCACCCATCACCAGCACTTCCTGCAACGCATGCAGCATCTCATTTGGCTGACTGTCGGGTTGTCGGCGCTGGCCACTGCGCTGCTCGGCGCCTGGGCTGCACGCAGCGGCTTGCGTCCGCTGCGCCGTATGAGTGCAGTAGCGCGTGGGATTTCCGCACAATCGCTGAATGCCCGACTGCCGGAAGCGCAAATGCCCCCCGAACTTGCGGAAATGGCCCACAGCTTCAACGCCATGCTCGGACGCCTCGATGACTCGTTTCAACGGCTGTCGGCGTTCTCTGCCGACATCGCCCATGAACTGCGCACTCCGCTGTCGAACCTGCTGACCCACACCCAGGTCACCCTCACCCGCCCGCGGCCGCTCGAGGATTACCGCGAAGCCCTGCACAGCAACCTCGAAGAACTGCAATGGATGGCGCAACTGGTCAACGACATGCTTTATCTGGCCAAGGCTGACCATGGTTTGCTGATGCCCAAGCGTGAGGTGCTGGAGTTGGCGGATGAGAGCGATGTATTGCTTGAGTTTTTCGCGCCACTGGCCGAGGACGCCGGGGTGAAACTGAGCCGCGAAGGTCATGCGCGCATGGAAGGTGATCGCAATATGTTGCGCCGGGCCTTGTCGAATCTGCTGGATAACGCGCTGCGCTTCACCCCGGCGTCAGGCAGCGTGCACCTGTCCATCGTCGATCAACCGCACATAGCGCAGGTGTCGGTGGAGAACAGTGGCGAAGGCATTCCGGCAGAGTTGTTGCCACGGCTGTTTGACCGGTTTTATCGAGCAGATCCGGCGCGGCAGGAAGGCAGCAGTGAACATGCGGGGCTGGGTCTGGCGATTACCCAATCGATCGTCCGCGCCCATGGTGGGCAGATTCATTGCGAATCGGCTGCGGAGTGGACGCGCTTTGTGATCGAGTTGCCCAAGAAGGATTGAGGCCGACAGTTCCGGCCCCTTCGCGAGCAAGCCCGCTCCCACATTGGATCTGCGTCGTACACAAATCCCCTGTGGGAGCGGGCTTGCTCGCGAAGGCGGTATTGGCGCTTACGAATATCTCAGCGCATGCGCCGGCTCGATCTTCGCCGCCCGCAACGCCGGGTACACCGTCGCCAGGAAGCTCAGAATAAAGCCCGCCGAGCAGATCAACAGCACATCCCCGCCCTGCAATTCCGAAGGCAGGTTGCTGACGAAGTACACGTCGGAACTGAAGATGTGCTGCCCGGTAACGCGCTCAACCCAGCCGACCATCTCGCTGACATTCAGTGCCGCGATCACGCCGAGCACGCCGCCAATCAGTGTGCCGACAATGCCGATCACCGTGCCCTGCACCATGAAGATCGCCATGATCTGCCGTGGCGTGGCGCCGATGGTGCGCAGGATCGCGATGTCTGCGCCTTTGTCGTTCACCACCATGATCAGCGTGGCGATGATGTTGAACGCCGCCACAGCGACGATCATCAGCAACAGCAGGCCGATCATGGTTTTTTCCATTTTCATCGCGCTGAACAGGCTGCCCTGGGTGTGAGTCCAGTCGTCAGCCTTGAACTCGGCACCGAGGCCTGCGGCGATGTCCGAGGAGACTTTCGGCGCGGCGTACAGATCCTTCACCGCCAGGCGCACGCTCTGCACTTGATTCGGCTGCCAGTGCTGCATAGTCGCGGCATCGGCCACGTGGATCAGCCCCATCGAGCCGTCCAGTTCAGCGCCGACCTTGAACACACCGACCACGTTCAGGCGCTGCATGCGCGGGGTAATGCCACCCGGTGCGGTGCTGACTTCCGGCACGATCAGAGTGATCTTGTCGCCGACGTTGAGGCGGAAGCGGCGCGCGGTGATTTCACCGATCACTACACCGAACTCGCCCGGTTTCAGGTCATCGAGACGTCCCTGCACAATGTGCTGGGCCACGATCGACACCTTGCCTTCCTGGGCCGGATCAACACCGCTGATCTGGATCGGCTGCATCAGGCCCTTGTAGGACAGCATGCCTTCCATCTCGGTGAACGGCACGGCGGCGGTCACTTCAGGATTTTTCAGCGCGGCGGCGGCGACCGGCTGCCAGTCATCGATCGGCTTGACGCCAACGATGGTCGCGTGCGGCACCATGCCGAGGATGCGCGAGCTCATTTCACGCTGGAAGCCGTTCATCACCGACAGCACCACGATCATCGCCAGCACGCCGAGGGCGAGCCCGATCATCGAAGTCATCGAGATGAACGAAACAAAGCGATTGCGGCGCTTGGCGCGGGTATAGCGCGTGCCGATAAAGATCGATAACGGTCTGAACATTCGCTGGGGCACCGTATAAAAATAAAAGACCCGATGCCTTACACAGGCACCGGGTTTCGGTCGGTCAAATGGCGGTCAGGCAACCTTCTTGCAACTGCAGGACGCGGTCCATCTGGCGGGCCAGGTTCATGTCGTGAGTCACCACCAGGAACGCGGTGCGCATCGAGGTGCTGAGTTCCAGCATCAAGTCCTGAATGCCTTCGGCGGTGTGCGAATCAAGGTTGCCGGTCGGCTCATCGAGCATTACCAGGCCCGGATTGTTCACCAGTGCACGGGCGATAGCCACACGCTGGCGTTCACCACCGGACAGCTCGGCCGGTTTGTGCTCCAGACGATGACCCAGACCTACGCGCTCGAGCAACGCCGTAGCGCGCTGACGTGCTTCCGGGATCGCAGTCTTGCCGATCAGCAGCGGCATGCAGACGTTTTCCAGCGCGGTGAACTCCGGCAGTAAGTGGTGGAACTGGTACACGAACCCCAAGGCACGGTTACGCAGCAGGCCACGCTTCTTCTCGCTCAGCGCCGACAGTTCTTCGCCGTCGAGCCAGACGCTGCCTTCAGTCGGCGTGTCGAGACCGCCCAGCAGGTTGAGCAAGGTACTTTTGCCGGAACCGGACTTGCCGACGATCGCCACACGCTCGCCCGGGTGCAACTCCAGTTGCAGACCGGCCAACACTTGCACCGACTCCGGGCCTTCCTCGTAGGATTTGCCCAGGTTGCGGCAGCTCAAAATTGCTTTATCACTCATGCCCGACTCACTCATAACGTAGCGCCTCCGCCGGCTGGGTGCGCGCAGCACGCCAGGCGGGATACAGGGTGGCGAGGAAACTCAGGACCAACGCAGCAGCGCAGACCATGACCACGTCCTGGCTCTGCACCTGCGACGGCAGGTAATCAATGAAATACACATCGGCGTTGAGGAACTTGTGGCCGATCAGCCCTTCGAGGGCGGAAATCGCCGCACTGACGTTGAGCGCAGCGAGAATACCGAGCACCGCACCAATCGCCGTACCGACCACGCCGATCACGGTGCCCTGCACCATGAACGTGCGCATGATCGTCCCCGGCGTGGCGCCGAGGGTACGCAGAATGGCGATGTCGCTCTTCTTGTCATTTACCACCATCACCAGCGTGGAAATGATGTTGAACGCAGCCACCGCGACGATCAGCAGCAACAGCAGACCGATCATGGCTTTTTCCATGCGGATCGCCTGATACAGGTTGCCGTGGGTGCGGGTCCAGTCGCGGGCGTAGTAATGGTCTTCGCCCAACTGCTGGGCGATGGTCCAGGCCACGCGCGGCGCCTGGAACAGATCATCGAACTTCAACCGGATGCCCTGCACCTGATCAGGTTTCCAGCGGTGCATCTTCGCCAGATCCTGCAGGTTGGTGACGCCCAGATAGCCGTCCAGCTCACCGGCGCCGACATGAAAAATGCCGACCACGGTGAAACGCTTCATGCGCGGGAACATCCCGGCCGGGGTCACGCTGACCTCCGGCGCGACGAAGGTGACCTTGTCACCGAGGCCCACGCCGAGCTTGGTCGCGGCCTTGTCGCCGATGACGATGCCGAAGCTGCCCGGCGTCAGGTCGTCGAGTTTGCCCTGCTTCATGAAGTTGTCGATGATCGACACATTGCGCTCGAGCGCGGGGTCGATGGCGTTGAGCAACACCTTGGACACCTGGCCGTTGTTGGTCAGCAAGCCCTGCATCTGAGTAAACGGCGCAACGGCCGTCACCTCAGGGTTGCGCTTGACCTTGGCGGCCAGGCTCTGCCAATCGTTGATCGGTTCGCCGGTTTCAAGAGTCGCGTGGGGCACCATGCCCAGCACGCGGGTGCGCATCTCATGATCGAAGCCGTTCATCACCGAAAGCACCACGATCATCACGATCACGCCGAGGGCGAGCCCGATCATCGAAGTCAGGGAAATGAATGACACAAAATGATTGCGACGCTTTGCACGGGTATAACGCGTGCCGATAAATACGAAGAGAGGTCTGAACATGTCGGGGCTTGTTCGGAGGGAAAAGGAACGTCCTTGTGGCGGGGGTCGATAACCAGCTTTACACTCAGACCACCGCCGCTACCATGGGTTCGCCATGTCGACATTAGATGAAGAAGATCGCCGCGAATACTACCGTATCGAGGACATGATCGCACTGGAAATTCGGCCCCTGTCCGCTCCCGAAGCCGCAGGCCAGGAAGTGTTGCAGGATGCTTCCCCGCTGTTCAACCTGCTCAGCGAACTGCACCTGAGCGAATTCGAGTCGCAGCACCTGTTACGCCAGATCAGCGAGCGCGACCGGGCGATTGCCGCGTTTCTCAAATCCCAGAACAAACGCATCGACCTGCTCAGCCAGGTGGTCGCCCTGACCGTGCTCGGCCATATCGGCGAGCCGCAACCGGTGATCATCTCCGAAGGCGGGATCGACTTTCAGCACCCGACCCCGATTGCCACTGGCGCACACCTGTCGGTGAAACTGGTGCTGATGCCGCAGGCACTGGGCCTGCTGCTGCGCGCCCGCGTCACTCATTGCGATCGCAAGGGCGACGGCTACGACGTCGGCACCGAGTTCGAACACCTGACCGACGCCCAGCGCCAGTTGCTCGCCCGCTATATCTTGCAGAAACAGGCCCAGGAACGACGCCTGGCCCGTGAACAGAACGAATCAGGCATTTAAATTAAGGAAGCACCGTGACCCTCATCTACGGCCACCGCGGCGCCAAGGGCGAAGCACCGGAAAATACCCTGACCAGTTTTCAGGAATGTCTCAAGCACGGCGTGCGCCGTTGCGAACTGGATCTGCACCTGTCCAAGGACGGCGAGCTGATGGTGATCCACGACCCGACCCTCAAGCGCACCACCGACCGGCGCGGCAAGGTGGTCGAACACACCGCCGCCGAACTGGTGACCTACGACGCGCGCAAGGGCGGCCCGGGCTGGATCAAACCGTGCCCGATTCCGACACTGGAAGAGCTGTTCGAAAAATGTGATTTCGAGCACTGGCAACTGGAAGTCAAAAGCGCTTCACGCACCCGCGCCGCGACTACCGTACTGGCGATTCGCGAAATGGCTCAGCGTCATGGCTTGCTGGACAAGGTCACCATCACTTCGAGCTCGCGGGAAGTGCTGAAAGCGGCGCTGGACCTGGTGCCGGACGTGTCGCGTGGACTGGTGGCCGAATACGCCTGGCTCGACCCGCTAAAGGTCGCCGCCAGCTATGGCTGTGAGATTCTGGCTCTGAACTGGACGCTGTGTACGCCGGAACGCCTGCAGAAGGCGCAGCGTCAGGGGCTGCATGTCTCGGTGTGGACCGTCAACGAGCCTGCGCTGATGCGCAGACTCGCCGACTTCGGCGTTGACAGCCTGATTACAGACTTTCCCGGTTTGGCCACTGCCACCCTCGAGAATTGCTGAAATCGGTCTCCCCGGCCGGCTCAGGCCACCGGCCGGAGCCCGTCAAAAAAGCCGGTTGAGGCCGTCGTACGCCGCTACCCGATAGGCTTCGGCCATGGTCGGGTAGTTGAACGTGGTGTTGACGAAGTACTTCAGGGTGTTCAACTCGCCCGGCTGGCTCATGATCGCCTGACCGATGTGCACGATCTCCGACGCCTGATAACCGAAGCAGTGAACGCCCAGCACTTCCAGGGTTTCACGGTGGAACAGGATCTTCAGCATGCCTTGCGGCTCGCCGGCGATCTGCGCACGCGCCATGCTCTTGAAGAACGCCTTGCCGACTTCATACGGCACTTTGGCCTGGGTCAGCTCCTGCTCGTTCTTGCCGATCGAGCTGATCTCCGGAATGGTGTAGATGCCGGTCGGCACGTCATTCACAAAGCGCCAGCTACCGTTATCAACGATGCTGCCGGCAGCCGAACGACCCTGGTCGTGGGCAGCACTGGCCAGACTCGGCCAGCCGATCACGTCGCCGGCGCCGTAGATGTTCGGCACGCAGGTGCGGTAGGCCTCGTCGACTTCGATCTGGCCACGGCTGTTGACCTTGACCCCGATGTTTTCCAGACCGAGCTGGTCGGTGTTACCGGTACGGCCGTTGCACCAGAGCAAGGCATCGGCCTTGATCTTCTTGCCGGACTTGAGGTGCAGGATCACACCGTTGTCCACGCCTTCAACGCGATCGTAATCTTCGTTGTGGCGCACGGTGATGTTGTTGTTGCTGAAGTGATAGCTCAACGCCTGGGAGATTTCCGAGTCGAGGAAGCTCAGCAACTGACCGCGGTTGTCCACCAGTTCAACCAGTACCCCCAGACCGCTGAAGATCGAGGCGTATTCGCAACCGATCACACCGGCGCCGTAAACGATGAGTTTGCGCGGGGTGTGGCCGAGGCTGAGGATGGTGTCGCTATCGTAGATACGCGGGTGATTGAAATCGATGTCCGCCGGGCGATAAGGGCGCGAACCGGTGGCAATGATGATGTGCTTGGCCACCAGCTTCTCGACCACGCCGTTGGCGCAGACCACTTCGATGGTTTGCTCGTCGGCGAAGCTGCCGGTGCCGAAGAACACGTCGACGCGGTTACGAGCGTAGTAGCCAGTGCGCGAAGCGACCTGTTTGGAAATAACCTTTTCAGCGCTTTTCAACACGTCCGGGAAGGAGAACCAGCGCGGCTCGCCGATCGCCCGGAACATCGGGTTGGTGTTGAACTGCATGATCTGCCGCACCGAGTGACGCAGGGCCTTGGACGGGATGGTTCCCAGGTGGGTGCAGTTACCGCCGACCTGGCGACGGCTGTCGACCATCGCCACCTTGCGCCCTGCTTTGGCGGCGTTCATTGCCGCGCCTTCTCCCGCCGGGCCGGAACCCAACACCACTACGTCGTAGTTGTAGACAGCCATGCGTACTCCTCAGAACAGGCCGCGGTGCCAGCAGCACCGGCGGCTAAATCACGCCGAATCGCGGCGCGAAGGAACAATTGGGGGTCAGTAAAGAACCCGGACACAGTCTATAGAAGCGTCAACGCCGCGCACATTAACCCTTGGTCGCGTCGTAGGCTACTTTTGCCTGCACTACAACGCCAGCTTTCGTACTGTTTTCAGTCAACTTTTGCGCCACTGAGGCGTTCGAAAGCCGCACTGGTGCGGATAACAAAACCTGTATCGGCACGAATCACGAAGAATGCACCAATGTCATGTTTTTCGGCATAGTCCCAAGCCCTTTCAGGCCCGAGAATCAGCAACAGCGTCGATAGTCCATCGGCCATCAACGCTGAAGGATGAATTACCGTGACTGACGCCAGGTTGTGTAGGACCGGCGCCCCGCTCCGCGCATCGAAGGTGTGGGAATAACGCCGGCCACCTTGCAGGAAATAGTTGCGGTAATCACCGGAGGTGGAAACCCCGTAGCCGTCGACCTGAATGATCCGTTCGGCCACCTGTTGATCGTCTCGCGGCTCTTCCAGCGCAATACGCCAGGATGAGCCATCAAGCTTCTTGCCCTTGGCCTTTAGCTCACCGGTGGCTTCGGCGAGATAGTCATGGATGCCCATCGACTCGAGCCTGGCGGCGATGGTGTCGACCGCGTAACCGGCGGCGATGCTGTTGAAGTCGACTTCGACAGCGGCGTCCTTGCACAAGCGGTCGCCGTCGATATGCAAATGGCGGTAGCCGACTCGCTGCAGGGTTTCGGCCAGCGCGGCGGAGTCGGGGACTTTCTCTTCACGCCCTTGCGGGCCGAACCCCCACAGGTTCATCAGCGGTTCGACAGTCAGGTCGTAGGAACCTTCGCTTTGCTCCGACAGCTGCTCGCCGACACGGACCAATTCGAGCACGGCAGCCGGCATGGTCTGACAGCTGTTCGCTGGCAAGGCATTGAAACGTTCGATGTCGGAGTCACTGCGATAGGTCGACATCTGCCGATCCACTTCCGCGAGGATAGCCTCCACTTCTCGGCGAACTTGCGCCGGTTCGGCAACACCGGTGTGTCGCACGTACTTGATCGAATACGTGCTGCCCATGGTCGGGCCCCCAAAGCTTTCCATGGACTCACCGTTGCCACAGGCAGCGAGGACAACCGCCACACTCACAAGCCAAACCCACCGTCCAGTGAACAATTCTTCATCTCCCCATAAAAGCGCGCCAGCCATTATGGATCAAAGGCCCGCACGCTCCCCAACGGATGCAACGCGTCATAAGAAACCAATAATGAGTAACTGAAAATGTCCTCGACCACGGGCAAAGGCAAAGCGATTTTTCGCGTTGTCAGCGGCAATTTTCTCGAGATGTTCGACTTTATGGTCTATGGCTTCTACGCCACGGCCATCGCCAAAACCTTCTTCCCGGCCGACAGCGCCTTCGCTTCCCTGATGCTGTCCCTGGCCACCTTCGGTGCTGGCTTCCTGATGCGTCCGCTGGGCGCGATCTTCCTTGGTGCCTACATTGACCGTCACGGTCGTCGCCAGGGCCTGATCATTACCCTTGCGTTGATGGCCGCCGGTACGATCCTGATCGCCTGCGTGCCGGGCTATGCCACTCTGGGTGTCGCAGCGCCGTTGATCGTGCTATTCGGTCGCTTGCTGCAAGGCTTCTCGGCCGGCGTCGAGCTGGGCGGTGTTTCGGTGTATCTGGCGGAAATCGCCACGCCGGGCCGCAAAGGCTTTTTCGTCAGTTGGCAATCCGCCAGCCAGCAGGCGGCGGTGGTGTTTGCCGGCCTGCTCGGGGTTGGCCTCAACCACTGGCTGAGCCCGGAACAGATGGGTGACTGGGGCTGGCGCGTGCCGTTCCTGATCGGCTGCATGATCGTTCCGGTGATCTTCGTCATTCGGCGTTCGCTGGAGGAAACCCCGGAATTCCAGGCGCGTAAACATCGCCCTACGCTGCGGGAAATCGTCCGCTCAATCGGTCAGAACTTTGGCATCGTCATCGCCGGCATGGCGCTGGTGGTGATGACCACGGTTTCGTTCTACCTGATCACCGCCTACACCCCGACCTTCGGCAAGGCCGAACTGCATCTGTCGGACTTCGACGCGCTGCTGGTGACCGTATGTATCGGCCTGTCGAACTTCTTCTGGCTGCCGGTGATGGGCGCGGTCTCCGACAAGATCGGGCGCAAACCCCTACTGCTGGCGGCGACCATTCTGGCGATCCTGACCGCTTACCCGGCATTGTCGTGGCTGGTGGCGAACCCGAGCTTCAGTCATTTGCTGATCGTCGAACTGTGGCTGTCGTTCCTGTACGGCTCGTACAACGGGGCGATGGTGGTGGCGCTGACCGAAATCATGCCGGTGGAAGTGCGCACGACCGGGTTCTCGCTGGCCTATAGCCTGGCGACGGCGACCTTTGGCGGCTTTACGCCAGCGGCCTGTACTTACCTGATCCATGTGCTGGACAACAAGGCTGCGCCGGGGATCTGGCTCAGCGGTGCGGCGGTGCTGGGGCTGATTGCGACGCTGGTGCTGTTCCGTGGCAACAAGCATGAGCTGCGGACTGCGCAGGCCTCGATAGTCGGTGGCGCCCGATAGGACGCCTTCGGGAGCAAGCCCCCTCCCACAGTGTGCGGTGGTGCCAACACGGTGATGTGAACACCGCCAAACCTGTGGGAGGGGGCTTGCTCCCGAAGAGGCCGGTACAGGCAATAGAGATTCAGCAGGCATAAAAAAACGCCCCGACCAAAGTCGGGGCGTTTTCATTTGCAGCTAAGGCTTAGCGCGGGAACGCGGGCGGGTTTACACCGGCCATGTCTTCCATCACGCGAACCACCTGGCAGCTGTAGCCGAACTCGTTGTCGTACCAGACGTACAGAACAACGCGGTTGTCCTGAACGATGGTCGCTTCAGCGTCCACCACACCGGCGTGACGCGAACCCACGAAGTCAGTGGAAACCACTTCCTGCGAGTTGACGAAGTCGATTTGCTTGTGCAGATCGGAGTGCAGCGCCATGTAGCGCAGGTACTCGTTCATCTCTTCACGGCTGGCGGCTTTCTCAAGGTTCAGGTTGAGAATGGCCATCGACACGTTTGGCGTCGGAACGCGGATCGCGTTACCGGTCAGCTTGCCGGCCAGCTCAGGCAGGGCCTTGGCAGCGGCGGTGGCAGCACCGGTCTCGGTGATGACCATGTTCAGCGCGGCGGAACGGCCACGGCGATCGCCCTTGTGGAAGTTGTCGATCAGGTTCTGGTCGTTGGTGTACGAGTGAACGGTTTCGACGTGACCGTTGATGATGCCGAACTTGTCATTCACAGCCTTCAGCACCGGCACGATGGCGTTGGTGGTGCAGGAAGCGGCGGACACGATCTTGTCGTCAGCGGTGATTTCGTTGTGGTTGATACCGTGAACGATGTTCTTCAGCTTGCCTTTGCCAGGCGCGGTCAGAACAACGCGAGCCACACCCGGGCATTGCAGGTGCTGACCCAGGCCATCGGCGTCGCGCCATACACCGGTGTTGTCCACCAGCAGCGCGTCTTTGATGCCGTACTGGGTGTAATCCACCTCGGTCGGGTTCTTCGCGTAGATCACCTGGATCAGGTTACCGTTGGCGGTGATGGTGTTGTTTTCTTCGTCGATGACGATGGTGCCGTTGAACGGACCGTGTACCGAATCGCGACGCAGCAGGCTGGCACGTTTGGTCAGGTCGTTTTCGGCGCCTTTGCGCACGACGATGGCACGCAGACGCAGACCGTCGCCACCACCGGTTTTCTCGATCAGGATGCGCGCCAGCAGACGGCCGATACGACCGAAGCCGTACAGCACAACGTCAGTGCCTTTACGGGCCGAAGCGTTTTGCTGACCAACCACGTCAGCCAGTTCTTCACGCACGAACTGCTCGGCGCTGCGGCCATTGCCTTCGCTGCGGAATTTGAACGCCAACTTGCCCAGGTCTACCGAAGCCGCGCCGAGCTTGAGCTCGCTCATGGCTTTCAGCAGAGGGAATGTTTCGTGGACGGAGAGTTCGCTATCGTCGGAGGAACGGTGGCGAGCAAAGCGGTGAGCTTTGAGAATCGCGATGACAGACTGGTTGATCAGGCTGCGGCCATAGATCGAGCTCACCACGTTGTTATTGCGGTAGAGCTGACCGATAAGCGGAATCATCGCTTCTGCGAGTGCTTCACGGTCGATCCATTCACCAAGACACTGGTCGGGCTTCTGAGTCACGGGAACCTTCCACATGTAGGGGCAGAAAAAAGGGGCTACATTATGCCGCCGAGAACCTCTTGTAGCAATGCGCGCTTGTCGCGCAATCGGTAACAAAATTCCGTTCAAAAAAATTACGCCCCGCGCCAGCCCAGTAAAACCGGGGCTTCCAGCGCAGTCAATTTTTCGACGACTGTTAGACGATGTCTGTAACCCTCCGTAACACCAGTCGATTTCGGCACTACATAACCACTAAAAAAGTGCTCGTTTTTATGGTTACCACTACATTTTGCGCAAAGCGCGAAGATAGACGCAGTCTGCAACTGACAGCCGGCACCTGACGCCGCTACAATTACCGACTTTGTCGCAAAGCCTGGAGCTCAACCTTCCGTGCCCGTTCTGCGTCTACCGCTTCTCCCTGCCGCGGCAGGTAAACAGCATTGGGGCAACCTGCCCGGTGCTGCCCTCAGCCTCGCGATTGCCGAGGCTGCCAGCGCTGCCAAGCGCTTCACCCTGCTACTGACCGCCGACAGCCAGAGTGCCGAACGGCTGGAACAGGAGCTGAGTTTCTTCGCCCCGGATTTGCCCGTACTGCATTTCCCCGACTGGGAAACCCTGCCGTACGATCTGTTCTCGCCGCACCAGGACATCATTTCCCAGCGCATTGCCAGCCTTTATAGACTGCCGGAGTTGGCGCACGGCGTGCTGGTGGTGCCAATCACCACCGCCCTGCATCGCCTGGCGCCGACCAAATTCCTGCTCGGCAGCAGTCTGGTGCTGGATGTCGGGCAGAAGCTCGATGTCGAACAGATGCGCTCGCGCCTCGAGGCCAGCGGCTATCGCTACGTCGATACGGTCTACGAGCACGGCGAGTTCACCGTGCGCGGCGCGCTGATCGACCTGTTCCCGATGGGCAGCAAACTGCCCTATCGCATCGACCTGTTCGATGACGAAATCGAAACCCTGCGCACCTTCGACCCGGAAAACCAACGTTCCATCGACAAGGTCGATTCGGTCAAGCTGCTGCCGGCCCGAGAGTTCCCGCTGCAGAAAGATGCGGTCACCCGCTTCAAGGCGCGCTTTCGCGAGCGTTTCGATGTCGACTTCCGGCGCTGCCCGATCTTCCAGGACTTGAGCAGCGGCATCACCCCGGCCGGTATCGAGTACTACCTGCCGCTGTTCTTCGACGAAACCTCGACACTGTTCGATTACCTGCCGCAGGACACTCAAGTGTTCTCGCTGCCGGGTATCGAACAAGCGGCAGAAAACTTCTGGAACGACGTGCGCAATCGCTACGAAGAGCGCCGCGTCGATCCATCGCGTCCTTTATTGCCGCCAGCGGAATTGTTCCTGCCGGTGGAAGACTGCTTCGCCCGCCTCAAGAGCTGGCCACGGGTAGTCGCCAGTCAGCAGGACGTCGAATCCGGTGCCGGCCGCGAGCGCTTCCCGGCGCAAGCGCTGCCGAACCTGGCGATCGAAGCCAAGGCCACGCAACCGCTGGCGGCGCTCTCGGCGTTCCTCGATGAATTCCCCGGGCGTGTGCTGTTCACCGCCGAGTCCGCGGGCCGTCGTGAAGTCTTGCTGGAACTGCTGGAACGTCTGAAGCTGCGACCGAAAACCGTCGACAGCTGGCCGGACTTCGTTTCGAGCAAGGATCGTCTGGCGATCACCATTGCGCCGCTCGACGAAGGATTGATGCTCGATGACCCGGCGCTGGCGCTGGTGGCGGAGAGCCCGTTGTTCGGTCAGCGCGTCATGCAGCGTCGTCGCCGGGAAAAACGCGCCGACGCCAACAACGATGCAGTGATCAAAAACCTTACCGAACTGCGCGAAGGCGCGCCGGTGGTGCACATCGATCACGGTGTCGGGCGTTATCTGGGCCTGACGATTCTGGAAATCGACAACCAGGCTGCAGAATTCCTCACTCTGGAATATGCGGAGAACGCGAAGCTCTACGTGCCGGTGGCCAACCTGCACCTGATCGCCCGTTACACCGGCAGCGATGACTCACTGGCGCCGCTGCACCGCCTCGGCTCCGAGACCTGGCAGAAAGCCAAGCGCAAAGCCGCCGAACAGGTGCGCGATGTCGCCGCTGAGCTGCTCGACATCTATGCCCGTCGTGCCGCCCGCGAAGGCTACGCGTTTGCCGACCCGAAAGCCGATTACGCGACCTTCAGCGCCGGTTTCCCGTTCGAAGAAACGCCGGACCAGCAAGCCACCATCGAAGCGGTGCGCGAAGACATGCTCGCGCCAAAGCCGATGGATCGCCTGGTCTGCGGCGACGTCGGCTTCGGCAAGACCGAAGTGGCGATGCGCGCCGCGTTTATTGCCGTGCATGGCGGGCGCCAGGTAGCGATTCTGGTGCCGACCACCCTGCTCGCCCAGCAGCACTACAACAGTTTCCGCGACCGCTTCGCCGACTGGCCAGTGACCGTGGAGGTGATGAGCCGCTTCAAATCGGCCAAGGAAGTCAACGCGGCGATCGCCGATCTCGCGGAGGGCAAGATCGATATCGTCATCGGCACGCACAAGCTGCTGTCCGACGACGTGAAGATCAAAAACCTGGGTCTGGTGATCATCGACGAAGAACACCGTTTCGGTGTCCGGCAGAAAGAACAGCTCAAGGCCCTGCGCAGCGAAGTCGACATTCTCACGCTGACCGCCACGCCGATTCCGCGCACGCTGAACATGGCGGTGTCGGGCATGCGCGATCTGTCGATCATCGCCACGCCGCCGGCGCGACGCCTGTCGGTGCGCACCTTCGTCATGGAGCAGAACAAGAGCACGGTCAAAGAGGCCCTGCTGCGTGAACTGCTGCGCGGTGGGCAGGTTTACTACCTGCACAACGACGTGAAGACCATCGAGAAGTGCGCTGCCGATCTCGCCGAACTGGTGCCGGAAGCACGGATCGGCATCGGTCACGGACAGATGCGCGAACGCGAACTCGAACAGGTGATGAGCGACTTCTATCACAAGCGCTTCAACGTGCTGATTGCCTCGACCATCATCGAGACCGGCATCGACGTGCCGAGCGCCAACACCATCATCATCGAGCGCGCCGACAAGTTCGGTCTGGCGCAATTGCACCAGTTGCGCGGACGTGTCGGCCGCAGTCACCACCAGGCTTACGCGTACCTGCTAACCCCGCCGCGCCAGCAAATCACTTCGGACGCGGAAAAACGTCTGGAAGCGATTGCCAACACCCAGGATCTGGGCGCCGGTTTCGTGCTGGCGACCAACGACCTGGAAATCCGTGGTGCCGGCGAACTGCTGGGCGACGGCCAGAGTGGGCAGATTCAGGCCGTGGGCTTCACGCTGTACATGGAAATGCTCGAGCGCGCGGTGAAGTCGATCCGCAAGGGCGAACAGCCGAACCTCGATCAACCGCTCGGCGGAGGCCCGGAGGTCAACCTGCGGGTGCCGGCGCTGATTCCGGAAGACTATCTGCCGGACGTTCACGCCCGCCTGATTCTGTACAAGCGCATCGCTTCGGCCACCGACGAGGAAGGCCTGAAGGATCTGCAAGTGGAGATGATCGATCGTTTCGGCCTGCTGCCTGAACCAACCAAGAATCTGGTGCGCATCACTGCGCTGAAGTTGCAGGCCGAACAGCTGGGTATCAAGAAAGTCGACGGTGGCCCGCAGGGTGGACGCATCGAGTTCGCCGCGCAGACGCCGGTCGACCCGATGACCCTGATCAAACTGATCCAGACTCAGCCAAAACGCTACAAATTCGAAGGCGCCACGATGTTCAAGTTCCAGGTGCCGATGGAACGCCCGGAAGAGCGCTTTAATACTGTAGAGGCGCTGTTCGAGCGCCTCCTCCCGAAAACTGTTTGAAGGACGCCGCATGCGCCTGTTTCGCTCACTGACTTTGCTACTTGCCTTGGTAGCCCCTTCGGTTTTCGCCGATGACCTGTATCAGGTCGAAATGATTCTGGTGCGCCAGAACGCCGTGCCGGCTATCGTCAGCCGCGCCGCCCCGGAAGACTGGGCCACCGGCGCTCAACGCCTGGGTGATGACAGCCTGCGCACACCTGCGCTCGGCGACGTTGCCAGCAAACTCAGCGCCAGCGGTGATTACAGTGTGCTGATGCACAAGGCCTGGCAGCAGACCCTCGGCGAAGCGCCGACCAAGGTGGCCGTCAGCGACGGCAAGGAACAGTTCGGCCAGTTCCCGATCGAGGGCACCCTGGAATTGAAACTCGGGCGCTTCACCGACGTGAACGCCGACTTCTGGGTCAACCAGATCGACGCCAACGGCATAGTCACTGCCAGCGAACGCCTGAAGCAGGACAGCCACACCAAGAACGGCCAGCTCAACTATCTCGACAACGGCCACCTGGCGCTGCTGATCAAGATCACCTCCCTGACGGCGCCCGCCCCTCGGCAAGCCCCTGAAGCGATTCCGGACTGATCGAAGTCCTTATGTCCCCGCCCCTGAGTAAACCGTTGGCACCCTCTTGGGTCAGCCGATTCAAGGAACAGAGCCTGGAGCGTGGCCGCCGCTACGCCCTGGAGAACCGGGTACGCATCGCGCAGGTGGGCGATGCGACCATTACCGCCAGTTGCGAAGGCTCTGGCGGTAACGTCTACCGTCAGACCATTCACCTGCGCGAGTCAGCCAAAGACACCCTATTGCTGGTTGACGCCACCTGCACCTGCCCGGTGCGCAATAACTGCAAACACTGCGCCGCAGTACTCCTGCAAGTGCAGGAAACCCTCGAGTACCCTGCCGCTGCGAAAGACGCCGAGCTGCTGGAAAAGCTCCAGGCTGTATTGGAGAACCGCAGCCCCAAGGCGCCGCCGCAAGTGCTGGTGGACAACGTGCAACCGCTGCCGCGCCTGTGGCTGGCCAGCGTCGAGTTCAGCGCGTTCGAACCGCGCAACGGCAAGATGCAGCGCTACATCCAGCATCGTGCGGCGCTGTCGTTCAGCTATCTGGATGAGTACGTCAGCGGGCAGAAAAACAGCGACATTCTGATTCGCCAGGAAACGCAGACCCTGCGGATAAAACGCCATCCGGAAGTGGAACAGTCCTACCGCGAACAGTTAAGAATCCTCGGCTTCCGTATCGCCACGCGCCAGAGCAAAGCGCTGCCGGAAAGCGCCGGTGAGCTGTACGAGATGGTCAACGACAGCGCCTGGCTGACGTTTACCCTCAACGAACTGCCGAAGCTGCGCACCCAAGGCTGGGAATTGCAGATCGACGAGGAGTTCGGTTTCGACCTGACCGCCGTCGACGACTGGTACGCCACCGTCGAACAGGCGCCGGAACGCGACTGGTTCGATCTGGAATTGGGGATCATCGTCAATGGTGAGCGCCTGAGCCTGCTGCCGATCCTGCTCAACCTGATGCGCTCGCACACGGAAATCCTTAACCCGGAACGCCTGGCGCGGCGCCGCGATGACGAGCTGATTCTGGTCAATGTGCCGCAACGCAACAGTGAGCACGGGCCGCTGCAAGTGGCGCTGCCCCTTGGCCGACTAAAACCGGTACTGGCAACGCTGGGCGAGTTCTACTTGCAGGAACCGGGCGAAACCACCCTGCGCCTGAGCAAGGCCGACGCCACGCGCCTCAATTCGCTGGAAGGCATTCCACTGCTGTGGGAAGGCGGCGAGCAGATCCGCAGTTTCGCCCAACGCCTGCGCGACATTCGCGATTACACGGCCAAAGCGCCGAAGGGCTTGAACGCGACGTTGCGTCCTTATCAGCTCGAAGGCTTGAGCTGGATGCAGTCCCTGCGTCAGCTTGAGGTCGGCGGGATTCTGGCGGACGACATGGGTCTGGGTAAAACCTTACAGACCCTGGCGCATATTCTCAGTGAGAAAAACGCCGGGCGTCTGGATCGACCGTGCATGGTGGTGATGCCCACCAGCCTGATCCCGAACTGGCTCGACGAAGCCGCGCACTTCACGCCGCAACTGAAAGTGGTCGCGCTGTACGGTGCCGGCCGCAAAAAGCATTTCGAGCATCTGGCCGACTTCGACCTGATCCTGACCACCTATGCACTGCTGCCCAAGGACGTCGAACGGCTGGCACAACAGCCGCTGCACGTTCTGGTGCTCGACGAAGCGCAGTACATCAAGAACCCTAACAGCAAGGCCGCGCAGGCCGCTCGCGAACTCAACGCGCGCCAGCGCCTGTGCCTAAGTGGCACACCGCTGGAAAACCACCTCGGCGAGTTGTGGTCGTTGTTCCACTTTTTGCTGCCGGGCTGGTTGGGCGATGTCAAAAGCTTCAATGCCGACTACCGCGTGCCGATCGAAAAGCGCGCCAGCGAAGTCAGGCTGCAGCACCTCAATGGGCGGATAAAACCGTTTCTGCTGCGCCGCACCAAGGAACAGGTGGCCACCGAACTGCCGCCCAAAACCGAGATCATCCACTGGGTCGATCTCAATGAGGCGCAGCGCGACGTTTACGAAACCATGCGCCTGGCAATGGACAAAAAAGTCCGCGACGAGATCACTCGCAAAGGCGTGGCGCGCAGCCAGATCATCATTCTTGAAGCCCTGCTCAAGCTGCGTCAGGTCTGCTGCGATCTGCGCCTGGTCAACGACGCCACCCTGCCCGCCCGTGGCAGCAGCTCGGGCAAACTCGACAGCCTGATGGAAATGCTCGAAGAGTTGTTCGAAGAAGGTCGGCGGATTCTGCTGTTCTCGCAGTTCACCTCGATGCTGTCACTGATCGAGGACGAACTGAAGAAACGCAACGTGGCCTACGCCTTGCTGACCGGCCAGACCCGCGATCGGCGCACGCCGGTGAAGGAATTCCAGAGCGGCAAGCGTCAGATTTTTCTGATCAGCCTGAAGGCCGGCGGCGTCGGCCTGAACCTGACCGAAGCGGACACGGTGATCCATTACGATCCGTGGTGGAACCCGGCGACCGAGAACCAGGCAACCGACCGCGCCTATCGAATCGGCCAGGAAAAACCGGTGTTCGTCTACAAGATGATTGCCCGGGGCACAGTGGAAGAGAAGATTCAGCACCTGCAGAAGGAAAAATCCGACCTGGCGGCAGGCGTGCTGGATGGGCGTAAGGCCGGGGACTGGAAACTGCAGAGCGATGATATTGAAGCGCTGTTTGCGCCGTTGCCGGACAAGTTCGACAAGCGTTGAGATGTGCAGTGTTTGCTAGATAGCTTTCGCGAGCAAGCCCGCTCCCACAGTTGGATCGCATTTCCCCTTGTGGGAGCGAGCCTGCTCGCGAACGGATCACCTCAGTTGAAGGTTCAAACTGAAGCTTACTGCCTGGAAGCGGGCAACGGCGCAAACAGCGCTTCGATATCACTCTGTTCCAGTTTGAATCCACCCGTCGTACCACCTTCAAGCACCGCCCCGGCCAGCGCTGCTTTCTCCTGCTGCAACGCTTGTATCTTTTCCTCTACCGTGCCGCGAGCGATCAGCTTGTAAACAAACACCGGATTGTTCTGCCCGATACGATAAGCGCGATCGGTTGCCTGATTCTCCACTGCCGGATTCCACCACGGGTCGAAGTGGATCACCGTGTCCGCAGCCGTCAGGTTCAGACCAGTACCGCCAGCCTTGAGGCTGATGAGGAACAACGGCACCTTGCCGCCCTGGAAATTCTTGACTGGCGTGCGCCGGTCGGTGGTGTCGCCAGTCAGCAACGAATAACCGATAGCGCGCTGCTGCAACTCCTGCTCGATCAGCGCCAGCATCGAGGTGAACTGGGAGAACAGCAGGATGCGCCGACCTTCGCCGAGCAACTCTTCGAGCATCTCCATCAGGCTGATCAGCTTGCCGCTGCCCGAGCGCAATGCCTTCGCCGTGAGAGGCATGTTGATCAAGCGCAGATCGCAGCAGACCTGACGCAGCTTGAGCAAGGCATCAAGAATGATGATCTGACTGCGCGCCACACCACTGCGGGCAATTTCGTCGCGCACCTTTTTGTCCATCGCCACGCGCACCGTTTCATAGACGTCGCGCTGGCCGTCGCTGAGTTCAACCCAATGGATGATTTCGGTTTTCGGCGGCAGCTCAGTGGCGACCTGATCTTTCTTGCGACGCAGCAAAAACGGCTTGATGCGCGCCGTCAGGTGCTGCATGCGCTGGACATTGCCATGTTTCTCGATCGGTGTGCGGTAATCGCGGTTGAAGGATTTGCTGTCGCCCAGCCAGCCAGGCATGAGGAAATGAAACTGCGACCACAGCTCGCCGAGATGGTTTTCCAGCGGCGTGCCGCTCAGACACAAGCGCTGATGGGCCTGCAAGTCACGTGCGGCCTGCGCCGCTTTGCTCAGCGGGTTCTTGATGTTCTGCGCTTCGTCGAGAATCAGCACGCTCCACGACTGCGGCCGCAGCGTTTCAAGATCCCTGGGCAGCAAGGCGTAAGTGGTCAGCACCAAGTCGTATTCGGCGAGATTGGCGAAGTCTTTTTGCCGCCCGGCCCCATGCAGCGCCAGGACCTTCAACTGAGGCGTGAAGCGCTGGGCCTCGTCGAGCCAGTTGGGAATCAGGCTGGTCGGCATCACCGCCAGTGCCGGGCAATCGAGGCGCCCGGCGTGCTTTTCCGTGAGCAGATGCGCCAGGGTCTGCAGGGTTTTGCCCAAGCCCATGTCATCGCCAAGAATGCCGCCGACCTCCAGCTCCCGCAGAGTCTGCATCCAGCCAAGGCCTTCGAGCTGATATGGGCGCAGTTGCGCATTAAGGCCGGCCGGCGCAGCAATATGGGTGTGACTGGAATTGTGCAGCCGCTTGGCAAAAGTGCGCAGGCGTTCGCCGCCCTGCCATTCCAGTGGCACGCCATCGAGCATACTCAGGCGCGCGGCGTCTGGAGCAGTCAAGCGCAGCGCATCGCCCTGATGTCCGCCCAGGTACAGCTCGCCCAGCGTCGCCATCAGTGGTTTGACCCGACTCAGCGGCAACGCCACCTTGGCGCCTGCCGGGTCGCCAAAACCGCTGGGTTTGAGTTCGATCAGGAGTTTTTCGTCGTCGCTGCGTTGCGCCAGGTTCACCGGGTCGAGCAAACGTGGCTGGGTGCGCAACAGATGCAGAAGGATCGGCAACAAGCTGTAGCGCTCGCCATTGACGACGATGCCCAGTTGCAGATCAAACCATTGATGCCCGGCCTCTTCTTCGACCTCCGCGTACCAGTGTTCGACCGGCTGCACATCGAAATGGAAGCCGGGACTGATTTCGATTTCCCAGTCCGCGGCGCGCAGTGTGGCAAGCCCTTCATGCATGAATCCGAGCCAGGCGGAATCATCCGGCAAAGTGAACATCTCGCCGGGACGATCCATAGCGCTCTTGCGCGTGGCTTTTTTGAAGCCGAGCTTTTGCAGGCTCTGGCGCAGCTTCTTTTCCATCGCAGGCTGGCGTCGAATGCGCTGGGCTTCAGTGCCATTGAGGATCATCACTTCCGGATTACGATCCACCGCCGGATGACCGTTGTAGGTAAACACCAGAGCGGCGCGGTGCTCCAGAATGTATTCCCAGCGCGAACGCTCCCGGCCGCTGACCAAGGTCAGTTGCGGCTGCGGAAGCACGTCATCGATGATTCGTTCGGTGAGCTTGTGCGGCGGCGGGATTTTGGTCATCGCGCTCATGCGATGGCTGAACTGCATCGCCTGACGCGCCGGGATGTCTGGGGCGAGGGTCAAATGGCAGGCCAGTTTTTCTTCCAACTCACTGAACAGAGGGCCAACCTGTCGCTGCTCACGATCGATGTAATAAAGCGGCTCCAGCGCCAGCACGGTTTCCTGCGCAGCCTCGGCACTGCTCCACTGGGCGCGGAACCCCCCGTCGGCCTGCTCGGCCCAAGAGAACAGACCCATGCGTTTCGCACCCGGCGTCAGTGGCTGCAAGTTTTCGAAGTCGAGGAACAGGCGCGAGGTGCGCAGGAGCATTTCCAGCAGTTCCGCGCCGCTGCTGCCTTCCAGCGGATAGCCGCTGTAATAGGCGTGGTGGGAGTGCATGGCAACCCGCAGCCTGGCGACGCGCAGATCCAGCTCGGACAGGTAGCCGGGCTGACGCATGAGCATTTCCGCCAGCGAATACATCGGTTTGACTTCGCGCAACTCGCCGTTCTTGAGCTGGGAGACCTTGAAAATATCGAGCAGCCACTTGCCGCTCACTGACGTTGGCTTGAGCTTGTAAAACAGGCGCGTGCCTGCGGTTTGCGCGCCTTCTCCGATGGGCTTGGCCGGCACGGGAATGGTCGAAAGCCAATGTTCCAGCGCCCGACCCAACTGGGCCTGAGCGTCACTTTCGGACGCTTCATGATCACGGCCCTGCAGGTGATAGAGCACCGCAGCGCAGTGTTTGCAGTCGATTGAGACAGGACAGGTGCACAGGCAACGCAAGGTGACGGAACCCAGCCGATCTTCGGACAGGTAAATGGTTTGTTCATACGCCTGATCTTCCGAACCGACGCAGAACGCCTCGATCTTTCTGTCATCGATCTCGATGATCTCTACCCGATCATCGGCGGCATAAGCCCGGGCCTTGGCGAGCGCGTTGCTAGTGAATGCCCGGGCCCAGGCCAACGACTTAAGCTGTTCGATGAGAATGCTCATGGACAGTCCTTAGCTGGCCAACACCCGCGCCAACGTCGATTTCACCTTGCCCATCCCGTCATGCAGCGCCTGCTCGATCTCGGCCATGGTGATCACCGCCGTGGTCTTGCCTGCTGCCGGGTTCACCACCAGAGACAGGCAGGCGTAATCCAGATCCAGCTCACGGGCCAATGCCGCTTCCGGCATGCCGGTCATGCCGACGATGTCGCAACCGTCACGCTCCAGACGCACGATCTCGGCCACGGTTTCCAGACGCGGGCCCTGGGTGCAGGCATACACGCCCTGATCGCTGTATTCGCAGCCTTCGGCAGCCAGCGCGACGATCAATTGCTGACGCAGCGGCTCACTGTAAGGGAAGCTGAAATCGATATGGGTGACGTGCTCCAGATCATCGGCGAAAAACGTGTGTTCGCGGCCACTGGTGTAATCGACGATCTGGTGTGGCACACAGAAATGCCCGGTACCCATGGCCGGATGGATCCCGCCCACCGCGTTGACCGCGATGATCGCCTCGGCGCCGGCCTGCTTCAGCGCCCACAGGTTGGCGCGGTAGTTGACCTTGTGCGGCGGGAAACGGTGCGGATGACCGTGACGGGCGAGGAACAGCACTTCCTTACCGGCATATTCGCCGATCTGCACTTCAGCCGACGGCGAACCGTAAGGCGTATCCACCGCCAACGACTGACGAATGCTCAGGCCTTCGAGCTGGGTCAGGCCGGTGCCACCGATGATTGCGTAAACCGTCATAGCAAAAATCCTTAATCGATCAGTTGAGCGTCTTTGAGCGCGCCGATGGCGGTGAGCCAGCGCGGATCCTGACGGTAGTCGGTGCTGGCGAACGCCTGCCCGCGCATCCGCGCAATGCGTGCGGACGGCTTGACCTTCATCCGTTGCGCAGCACTCAGGGCCAGTTCGGCCGCAGCGCGGTCATTGCACACCAGGCCCATGTCGCAACCGGCAGTCAACGCGGCTTCGATCCGGCTGGCAGCGTCGCCGACCACGTGGGCGCCGGCCATCGACAGGTCGTCGCTGAAGATCACGCCGTCAAACTGCAACTCGCCGCGCAGGATGTCCTGCAACCAGCGACGGGAGAACCCGGCCGACTGCGAATCGACTTGCGGATAGATGACGTGCGCCGGCATGACCGCAGCGAGTTGCTTGCTGAGTCTGGCGAACGGTACGAGGTCGTTGGCGCGGATCTCGTCGAGACTGCGCTCGTCATTCGGGATCGCGACGTGGGAGTCGGCTTCGGCCCAACCGTGACCGGGGAAATGCTTGCCGGTAGCGGCCATGCCCGCGCTGTTCATGCCGCGAATGAACGCCCCGGCGAGCAATGCGGCGCGCTCGGGATCCCCTTCGAACGAACGCGTGCCAACCACGGCGCTGCGCTGGTAATCCAGATCCAGCACCGGGGCGAAACTCAGGTCGAGGCCGACCGCCAACACTTCGGTGGCCATGACCCAGCCGCATTGTTCGGCGAGGTATTCGGCGTTCGGGTTGTCGGCGATGGCACGCATCGCGGGCAGGCGCACGAAGCCCTGACGCAGACGCTGCACCCGGCCGCCCTCTTGGTCGACCGCCAGCAGCAGATCCGGGCGAATGGCGCGGATCGCAGCACTCAGCTCGCGCACTTGGCGCGGGTGCTCGATGTTGCGCGCGAAAATGATCAGGCCGCCCACTTCGGGCTGGCGCAACAATTGGCGATCTTCGGCCGTCAGCCAGGTACCGGCGACGTCCACCATCAACGAGCCTTGCAGGCCAGCAGTCATAGAGATTCCTTGAAAACGAAAAACCCGATCCGCCAGAAATCGCTACCGTGAGCAATGCTCGGCAGGCCAATAATTTCTATGGAGATCGGGTTCAGAACGAAAGTCGGCATGGGCGGCTAGCTTAGCGGATACAAGCAGCCGCGCCCACCCGTGTGCGGTTAAACCTTGGCGGCCACCGGAGTCGATTTGCTGCGCGGGCGAAGCTGCGCAGTCGCCATCGCCGGGTCGGTGACACCGGTTTCGGCACGCATGCCGGCGGCAAGGAACGGCACCATCAGACGCATCACCTGTTCGATCGAGGTGTTGACGCCGAAATCGGTCTCGGCAATCGCGCGCAAGGCCTTGATCCCGGACATGCTGAACGCCGCAGCGCCGAGCATGAAGTGCACGCGCCAGAACAGCTCGATTGGCGGGATGCGCGGAGCCGCTTCGTTGACCAACAGCATGTAGCGGCGGAACACCTTACCGTACATGTCTTCCAGATAACGACGCAGGTGACCCTGGCTCTGGCTGAACGCCAAACCGAGCAAACGCATGAAGATCGACAGGTCGTTACCGCTGCGTGGCTGCACCACGAGCGCTTGCTCGACGAGGATTTCCAGCAACTCTTCAAGGGTCGGCTTGTTTTCAGGCTTGGCCTGGCGACGCTCCAGCTCTTTATCGAGGCTGATGCAGAACGGCCCGAGGAAGCGCGAGAAAACCGCCTGGATCAGCGCTTTCTTGGAGCCGAAATGATAATTCACCGCCGCCAGGTTTACCCCGGCCTTGCTGGTGATCAAACGCAATGAGGTTTCAGCGAAACCTTTCTCCGCGAACAACTGCTCGGCAGCATCAAGAATGCGTTCAACGGTTTCCGACTGGGCCATGGCTACTCCGCCTGACAAACACTTGTTTGAAACATACGTTTCAGCCCAAGCCTTGTCAAGCCTGCCAGTTCGTTTTGGGAATGGTCGGTCAGCTATTTAACCACACTCGACCGGCGCATTAATAAGCACGGGAACCGACCGTCCGGCGGGCTGCAAAAAAACGGGCATTGCCAAGACCGCTTCACTGTATATAATCCCAGTCACTGTATAAAAAGACAGAGCGATCAATATGCTAAAGCTGACGCCACGCCAAGCCGAGATTCTGGCCTTTATCAAACGCTGCCTCGAAGACAACGGCTACCCGCCAACCCGCGCGGAAATCGCTCAGGAGCTCGGTTTCAAGTCGCCCAACGCGGCGGAAGAACACCTCAAGGCCCTCGCCCGCAAAGGTGCAATCGAAATGACTCCGGGCGCCTCCCGCGGTATTCGTATCCCCGGCTTCGAAGCCAAGGCTGACGACTCTACCCTGCCGATCATTGGCCGGGTCGCTGCCGGCGCACCGATCCTCGCCCAGCAGCACATCGAAGAGTCCTGCAACATCAATCCTGCGTTCTTTCACCCACGGGCCGATTACCTGTTGCGCGTACACGGCATGAGCATGAAGGACATCGGCATTTTCGACGGTGACCTGCTGGCGGTTCACACCACCCGCGAAGCACGCAATGGCCAGGTGGTGGTTGCACGGATCGGCGATGAAGTGACGGTCAAGCGCTTCAAGCGCGAAGGCAGCAAAGTCTGGCTGATTGCCGAAAACCCTGAGTTTGCCCCTATCGAAGTCGACCTGAAAGATCAGGAACTGGTGATCGAAGGCTTGAGTGTCGGCGTAATCCGCCGCTAAAGGAGGCTTTATGCAGTTCCCACACACACCTCAGCAAACACAACTGCCTCTATTCGAAGCGTTTCTGGCACAACCGATGGCACCGATCCTGAAAGATGTGGTCGAGCGCCCATGGATTGCCGAACCGGAAGTATTCAGTGAGCTGTCACTGCGCGGTGCGGCCGGGAACTGCCTGAACCTGCTTGCCCCGATTCTTCGCGAACTGAGTGAAGATCAGGACGCGCGCTGGCTGACGCTGATCGCCCCTCCAGCCAGCCTGACCCAGATCTGGCTGCGAGAGGCCGGCCTGAACCGTGAACGCATTCTGCTACTGCAACCTCGTGGTGCGCAAAGCGCTCAGCAACTGGCCTGCGAAGCACTGCGCCTGGGTCGTAGCCATACGGTGGTAACCTGGCTCAATCCGCTGAACACAAGTTCACGGCAACAACTGATCAGCGCAGCCCGCACGGGCGACGCTCAGAGCCTGAACATTCGATTGGGTTGATTCACTTGTAACGCGCGCTGTGTGAAGCGCAGGGCTTCTCCAGGGACAGAGAAGCCGATCTGATGTTGCAGCGGCAAGCGCCGACAGGCGGATCTCAGTGAAGAACCCGCGGCCCTTCTTCCTTATCAAATTCGCCTTCAACCATACGGCCGGCCATCTGTACGCCGACGCTCAACATCGCTTTCGCGATTTCCACATGCTGGCCTTGCAGGAATGCTTTAGCATCCTCGGAGAAATCCAGCGTCACCAGAGAACCCTCGTCCTCAGCCCTGCGCAGTTCGATTCGGCCGTCTGGTAACTCGACAATTTCTAGAAAGGACGTTGGCATATAGGTCTGTTCTCCACGAAAGGCAGGGATTATATAGACATCATTCGGGCTTCGCTCGGGATCTTGACCAGCAGCATGTTTCAGATTGCCACCGTGTCAATTGTCCTCAGCATTCGTTCAAGCCTTCGCGAAAGCGGATTGCCAGGCCCTTGAGATTCTGCCGCCAGCTCTCCAGCTCTTCCCGACTCAACTCCTGCGGCGCCTCTTCTTCATCGAGATTAATGGCCTGAATCAATGGCTGTGTCACATCGCCTTTGGGCTTGTGTGGCACCCGTGGCGGCTGGAACAACGCTGAGTGCGCCGCCAGCAATTTCGCCAGCCAGGTTTCAGGGTTACCAGCCAGCTCAACCATCTCGGCCAGCTCAGGGATCGCAATCGATTCCAGGACTTCGCGAGTCAGCAACGCTTCCGCTCGCGACGCATTGGCCTGAGGCAGACGATAAAAACCGGCGATCTCGTGACACAGGCCCAGAAGCGCGCCATAGAGGTGAAACAATGCTGATTCGCGGCCAGCCTGAATCAGCGCCAACGAATTCATCGCCCGCCCCTCTTCGGCGCGAGCCAGAGCCTCCAGCGACAGGCCGGCGAAATAGATCTTCTGATTGGTGCGGGTATAGAGTTCGTGCGCCATGCCGGCAGTCTCCACAGCGAAATAATTGCGTCACACAGACCCGACAGTGTCGTGGATCAGCGGATCCGACCGCAAGCACAAAACAAAAAGGCCGCATGAAAACCCGAGGGTCATCATGCGGCCTTTTGTGGATCAGGCTAACGCTTACTCAGCCTTGGCTTTCGTGCGCTTGTCTTCAACAGTCCACTTGCCACCGTCGTAGAACGCTTTCCAGCCGGTAGGCTTGCCGTCGACCTCGGTCTGCACATATTGCTCCTTGGTCTTGCGGCTGTAACGGATTACTGCCGGCAGACCATCAGGATCCTTCTGCGGTGCTTCGCAGAGGAAGTGGTACTTCGGATCGATCTCATCCTTGTGCGGCAGAATCTCGATCACCAGCGGAGCACGAGTCTCGCGGTTTTTCGGGAACTGGCTGGCCGCCAGGAACAGACCGGAAGCACCGTCGCGCAGAATGTAGGTGTCGTTGACCTTCTCGCATTTCAGCTCAGGCATCTTCACCGGGTCCATCTTCGGCGGCGCCGCGTCACCACTCTTCAGCAGTTTGCGGGTGTTCTTGCAGGTCGGGTTGGTGCAACCGAAGAACTTGCCGAAACGGCCGGTCTTGAGCTGCATCTCGCTGCCGCACTTGTCGCATTCCAGGCTCGGACCTTCGTAGCCCTTGATGCGGTAGTTGCCCTCTTCGATTTCATAGCCGGCACAATCCGGGTTGTTACCGCAGATGTGCAGTTTGCGCTTCTCGTCGAGCAGGTAAGCGTCCATCGCGGTACTGCAGATCGGGCAGCGATGCTTGCCGCGCAGCACCAGCGACTCCGACTCGCCCTCGTCGTCCGCAGCGATCTCGTCGCCAGGCACCAGGTTGACGGTGGCCTTGCAGCGCTCTTTTGGCGGCAGGCTGTAGCCCGAGCAACCGAGGAACACGCCGGTCGATGCCGTACGGATCTGCATCGGACGACCGCACGTGGTGCACGGAATATCAGTCATGACCGGCTGGTTGGCACGCATGCCGCTTTCCGGGTTCTCGGCCACTTCGAGCTTCTTCTTGAAGTCGCCGTAGAACTCGTCCAGCACGTTTTTCCAGTCGCGCTCGCCCTGAGCCACATCATCGAGGTTCTCTTCCATGCCGGCGGTGAAGCCGTAGTCCATGAGGTTCGAGAAGCTCTCCGAGAGACGCTCGGTGACGATATCGCCCATCTTTTCCGAGTAGAAACGACGGTTGTGCAGGGTCACGTAGCCGCGATCCTGAATGGTCGAAATGATCGCTGCGTAAGTCGAAGGACGACCGATGCCGCGTTTTTCCATTTCCTTGACCAGGCTGGCTTCCGAGTAACGGGCCGGCGGCTTGGTGAAATGCTGCGACGGATCGAGCTTGATCAGCTTCATCGCATCGCCCTGCGCCATGTCCGGCAGAACATCGTCATCGCCAGGCTTGGTGATTTGCGGCAGAACGCGGGTGTAACCGTCGAACTTGAGGATGCGGCCCTTGGCACGCAGCTCGAAGTCGCCAGCGGCAACGCTGACGGTGGTCGACAGGTATTGCGCCGGCAGCATCTGGCAAGCGAGGAACTGGCGCCAGATCAACTCGTAGAGGCGCTCAGCATCACGCTCCATGCCTGCAAGCTTGCTTGGCGTGGTGTTGGCATCGGAAGGACGAATCGCTTCGTGAGCCTCTTGTGCGCCTTCCTTGCTGCTGTAGACGTTCGGCGTTTCCGGCAGGTACTTCTTGCCGAACTCGTCCTCGATATAGGTACGCGCCATCGCCACGGCATCAGCCGAGAGGTTGGTCGAGTCGGTACGCATATAAGTGATGTAGCCGGCTTCGTACAGACGCTGGGCCATCATCATGGTTTTCTTCACGCCGAAGCCCAGGCGGTTGCTCGCGGCCTGCTGCAGGGTGGACGTGATGAACGGCGCCGACGGCTTGCTGCTGGTCGGCTTGTCTTCGCGCTTGACGATGCTGTAGCTGGAGGACTTGAGCTTCTCCAGCGCGGCTGTGGCCTGAGCTTCGTTTAGCGGTTTGAAGGCTTCACCCTTCTCGCGCGCCACTTCGAAACGTACGGTCGAACCCTTGGCGGTGCCAAGATCAGCGTGCACTTCCCAGTACTCTTCCGGGTTGAATGCACGAATTTCGCGCTCACGCTCGACCACCAGCTTCACGGCAACCGATTGCACGCGACCGGCCGACAGGCCACGGGCGATCTTGGCCCACAGCAGCGGCGAGACCATGTAACCCACAACGCGGTCGAGGAAACGACGCGCCTGCTGGGCATTTACACGATCAATGTCCAGCTCGCCCGGCTCGGAGAAAGCTTCCTGAATCGCCTTCTTGGTGATTTCGTTGAACACCACGCGCTTGTAGCGGCTGTCGTCACCACCGATGGCTTCGCGCAGGTGCCAGGCAATGGCTTCCCCCTCGCGATCCAAGTCGGTTGCGAGATAGATGGTGTCAGCATCCTTGGCGAGCCGGCGCAGCTCTTCGATGACCTTCTCTTTGCCCGGGAGGATCTCGTACTGGGCTTTCCAGCCATGCTCCGGATCGACACCCATGCGCGAGACCAGTTGCTTGCGCGCTTTCTCTTTCGGCGTGAGCACCGGCCCCTCGCCCGCGGCAGCCTTGCCGCGCTTGGCGGCTGGCTCTTTGCTGGCGCTAGCCGAACCGCTGGTGGGCAGGTCTCGGATATGGCCGATACTCGACTTCACCACGTATTGGTTGCCCAGATACTTGTTGATGGTCTTGGCCTTAGCCGGGGATTCCACAATGACCAGCGATTTGCCCATGGATCAGAAAATTCCTGAATTCTAGAAGTGAAAGGCGGTTGGCGCCTGACGCGGCACCGCTATATATAGTGGCTACAAGGTGAGGTCAAGCACAGGGTTCTGTGCGCACTCGCCTTATGTCTTGGAAAAAAGGCTCGGTTCGGCGTGCACCAAAGCAAAGCGTGGCACCTGCTCGCCGTCAACCTCGACCGACTCGACGAACATGCTCAAAGGGCGTACCCAAAAGCCGTAATCGCCATACAGGGCTTGGTAAAACACCACTTCCTCTTCGGTCTCGGAATGCCGCGCAACACTGAATACGCGGTACTGCGGACCTTTGTAATGTTGGTAGAGCCCAGGTTGTATCGGCATGCTTCGGCCCTCACTCAAATTTTTTCAAAATAAATACAAAAATAAATCCGCAAAAACAAAAACCGGGGCACTGGGCCCCGGCTTCCATCGACGAGACGCTTAAACGCGTTCGAAGACGGTGGAGATGCCTTGGCCGAGACCAATGCACATAGTGGCCACCCCAAAGGTGCCGCTATTCTGCTTCATCACGTTCAGCAAGGTGCCGGAAATACGGGCACCGGAGCAACCGAACGGGTGACCCAGGGCGATCGCGCCGCCGTGCAGGTTAACCTTCTCGTTCATCTTGTCGAGCACTTTCAGATCTTTCAGCACTGGCAGGGCCTGTGCAGCGAAAGCTTCGTTGAGCTCGAAGAAGTCGATATCGTTGATGCCAAGGCCCGCACGCTTCAGGGCTTTTTGTGTCGCCGGCACTGGACCATAGCCCATGATCGCCGGATCCACACCCGCCACTGCCATCGAACGGATCACGGCCATCGGCTGGATCCCCAGATCCTGTGCACGCTGCGCCGACATCACGATCATGCACGAAGCACCATCGGTGATCTGCGACGAAGTACCGGCTGTCACGGTGCCGCCTTTTGGATTGAAGGCAGGTTTGAGGGCCGCCAGACTTTCCAGGGTGGTTTCCGGACGAATGGTTTCGTCGTAGTCGAACAGCTTCAGGAAGCCGTTTTCGTCGTAGCCCTGCATCGGGATGATTTCGTCTTTGAACTTGCCTTCCACCGTCGCTTTATGGGCGAGCTGGTGGGAGCGCACGCCAAAGGCATCCTGCTGCTCACGAGTGATGCCGTGCATCTTGCCGAGCATTTCCGCGGTCAGACCCATCATGCCCGAGGCTTTCGCCGCGTACAGCGACATGTGCGGGTTCGGATCGACACCGTGCATCATGCTCACGTGGCCCATATGCTCGACGCCGCCAACCACGAATACGTCACCGTTGCCGGTCATGATCGCTTGCGCTGCAGTGTGCAGGGCGCTCATCGACGAGCCGCACAGACGGCTGACGGTCTGGCCGGCCGAGGTGTGCGGGATCTGGGTCATCAGCGACGCCATGCGCGCGATGTTCCAGCCCTGCTCCAGGGTCTGGTTCACACAGCCCCAGATCACGTCCTCGACTTCAGCAGGATCGACCTTGGCGTTGCGTTCCAGCAGTTTGCTGATCAGGTGCGCCGACATGTCTTCGGCGCGGGTGTTGCGGTGCATGCCGCCCTTGGAGCGGCCCATCGGAGTACGACCGAAGTCGACAATCACGACGTCTCTAGGATTCAAGCTCATAAGTTCACTCTCACTCTAGTTGGGGGCGCTTAACCGAAGAAGCTCTGGCCGTTTTTGGCCATTTCGCGCAGCTTCGCGGTCGGGTGGTACAGCGCGCCCAAATCAGCGTACTGGTCAGCCAGGGCAACGAACTCGGCAACACCGATCGAATCGATGTAGCGCAGCGCACCGCCACGGAATGGAGGGAAACCGATACCGTAGACCAGACCCATGTCGGCTTCGGCGGCAGTTTCAACGATGCCGTCTTCCAGGCAGCGCACGGTTTCCAGGCACAGCGGGATCATCATCCAGTTGATGATGTCTTCGTCAGTGACTTCGCGCTGCTCATAAACGATCGGCTTGAGCACTTCGAGTACCGACGGATCGGCGACCTTCTTCTGCTTGCCTTTCTTGTCGGCTTCGTAGGCGTAGAAGCCCTTGCCGTTCTTCTGGCCCAGACGCTTGGCCTCGTACAGCACGTCGATGGCCGAGCGACGGTCATCCTTCATGCGATCCGGGAAGCCTTCAGCCATCACGTCACGACCGTGGTGACCGGTGTCGATGCCGACCACGTCCATCAGGTACGCCGGGCCCATCGGCCAGCCGAATTTTTCCATGACTTTATCGATGCGGACGAAATCCACGCCAGCGCTGACCAGCTTGGCGAAACCGCCGAAGTACGGGAACAGAACGCGGTTGACCAGGAAACCCGGGCAGTCGTTGACGACGATCGGGTTCTTGCCCATTTTCTTGGCGTAGGCAACGGTAGTGGCAATTGCCAGCTCGCTGGACTTCTCGCCACGGATCACTTCCACCAGCGGCATCATGTGCACCGGGTTGAAGAAGTGCATGCCGACGAAGTTTTCCGGACGCTTGAGGGCCTTGGCCAGCAGGCTGATGGAAATGGTCGAGGTGTTGGACGCGAGGATGGTGTCCTCTTTGACCTTGTCTTCGACTTCAGCCAGTACCGCTTGCTTGACCTTCGGATTTTCGACCACGGCTTCAACAACCAGATCGACGTGACCGAAGTCACCGTAGGACAGGGTCGGACGAATACCGTTGAGCACTTCAGCCATTTTCGCGGCGGTCATGCGGCCTTTGTCAACGCGACCAACCAGCAGTTTGGCGGCTTCGGCCAGCCCCTGCTCGATACCGTGCTCGTTGATGTCCTTCATCAGGATCGGCGTACCTTTGGAGGCCGACTGATAAGCGATGCCTCCACCCATGATGCCGGCGCCCAGTACGGCAGCCTGCTTCACGTCCTTGGCGATTTCGTCGTAGGCCTTGGCCTTTTTCTTCAGCTCCTGATCGTTCAGGAACAGACCGATCAAGCTCTGCGCGGCAGAGGTCTTGGCCAGTTTGACGAAACCGGCGGCTTCGACTTCCAGCGCCTTGTCACGACCGAAGTTCGCGGCTTTCTGGATGGTCTTGATCGCTTCGACCGGCGCCGGGTAATTCGGGCCTGCCTGCCCTGCCACGAAACCTTTGGCGGTTTCGAAAGCCATCATTTGTTCAATGGCGTTCAACTTGAGTTTTTCAAGTTTTGGCTGACGCTTGGCCTTGTAATCGAACTCGCCGGAGATGGCGCGCTTGACCAGTTCAAGGGCAGCTTCCTGCAGCTTCTCTGGAGCAACCACGGCGTCGACGGCGCTGACTTTCAGCGCGTCTTCAGGACGGTTTTCCTTGCCGGCGGCAATCCACTCGATGGCGTTATCGACGCCAATCAGGCGCGGCAGACGCACGGTGCCGCCGAAGCCTGGGTAGATGCCCAGTTTGACTTCCGGCAGACCGATCTTGGCCTTGGTCGACATGACGCGGTAGTCCGCCGCCAGGCACATTTCCAGACCGCCACCCAGGGCGATGCCGTTGATCGCGGCCACGGTCGGAACGTTGAGGTCTTCGAAATCGCTGAAGATCTTGTTGGCTTCGAGATTGCCAGCAACCAGCTCGGCATCCGGCAGCTTGAAGTTGTCGACAAATTCGGTGATGTCGGCGCCGACGATGAACACGTCCTTGCCACTGCTGACGATCACGCCCTTGATCGAAGCATCTGCCTTGATGGTGTCCACGGCCTGACGCAGTTCGTTCAGGGTAAGACGGTTGAACTTGTTGACGGACTCACCCTTGAGGTCGAATTTCAATTCGACGATGCCACTTTCAAGAGCTTTAACCGTGATGGCTTTACCTTCGTAAATCATCAACTGATCTCCACGATATGGAAGCTGAACAGTACACGTCGGACGCAGGTAAATGGCTCGGCAGGACGCTTTTTCGTCGATGCTGACGCCAATCCACCCGGCACACCCGCCAACGCGATAGTCGGGATTCTGTAGGAGCAGTCTGTAAGACAAACGCTCAATTCATACGCCCGTTTGATTTGGGTACGTCACCTTCACGGAATTTCCAACAATTGTCAATCGCCCAAAATACGGGTTGAAATGCGACTTTGTGGTCATTTCCGTTGCACACAGATCCGCAACACGCAGCTGCATGCAAAGCCATTCATAGAATCAATAGTTAGAAAAGTCGCCCTAATTCCCGGCGAGCCTTGTTTAACAGGCTACGCTGGCTGGACTACAGGGAGATTCGCTGCCACTAAAAAACGAGTCAGCGATAAAAAACAGTTACCGGCCTGCCTGGCCACCCAGCCCGATGAATCATGTCGGGCTTTTTATTGCTCGTCTGCCGGACGCTCCCCACCCTTGCAGTGGGAAAAGTCCGCGAGTCAGGCCAGCGCTTTCAGAGTCGCGTCGATAGCCTGCAAAACCGTGGCTTCGCCCTTCTCGCCCCAGTACAGCGCGATCATCTGCTTGTCGGCCTCGACCTTGAACACGTTGCCCGGCAACTTTTCGAAATGATCGAGCAGCAACCGGTCCTCGCAGACTTCCTGCCACTGATTGACCCATACTCCCGGCGATTTCTGCCAGTAGGTCCAGCACGCCGGCTGAGTGCCACGCCGTGGCCGATGATATTGCGCGCACGGGCTGGGCGGCTCCTGAGACAGCCAGTGCGGCCACTCCTGAGGCGCCAGCTGCATGGCCAGCCCGATGCGTCGCGCCTCCATGCGCAGGGCCATGCGGCCGCTCTGCACGCGCGACGGGCGCAACCACGCCAGTGGACTCAAAACCACCAGCAGGATTGACACCACCAACCAGACCGTCATATCTCTACTCCCGACTTAAGGTGAGCGCATTGTGTCACTTTGGAACCAATGCGCTTGAAACCAGCCATACTTAACAATATTGAACCGTCACGAGGAGCACCTCATGCCCTACAACCATATCCTGGTCGCCGTAGACCTGACCGAAGAGTGCGACCCTGTGATTCACCGCGCCCGAGAGCTGTCGGCGAGCAATGGCGCCAAGCTGTCGCTGGTGCATATCGTCGAACCGATGGCGATGGCGTTTGGCGGCGACGTGCCGATGGATCTGTCACAACTGCAACAGCAGCAGTTCGATCAGGCCAAGGAGCGACTTGAACGCCTGAAAGCCAAATACGCCGAACTTGAGGGCGCCAATTGCCACCTGACCTATGGCCAGCCACGCCAGGAAATCCATCATTTCGCCAAGGAAAACCATTGCGACCTGATCGTAGTCGGCAGCCACGGCCGTCATGGTCTGGCGCTATTGCTGGGCTCCACAGCCAACGACGTGCTGCATGGCGCCCCTTGCGATGTGCTCGCGGTGCACCTGATCAAACGCTGAAACACAAAACCCTGTGGGAGCGAGCTTGCTCGCGAAGGCGTCGGAACATTCAACATTGATGCTACCTGACATACCGCTTTCGCGAGCAAGCTCGCTCCCACATTGGAATCTTCACCTATATCCGTATATGAAAAGCCCGGCGCTCATCACTGAACGCCGGGCTTTTTCATGGCCGGATCAATCAGGCATCCAGCTCGGCCCAACGCTCCACCAGTGCATCCAGCTCAGCCTGCAACTGCTCCAGCGAAGCAATCACCTTGGCCGTTTCTGCTGGCGGACGCTGATAGAAGCCGGCTTCAGCCATTTCGGCTTCGACGGCCGCGATCTGCTGCTCCTTGGCATCGATGTCGCCCGGCAATGCTTCCAGCTCGCGCTGCAGCTTATAGCTCAGCTTCTTCTTGGCTGCCGGCGCGGCAGCGGCAGGTGCGGCAGCCACGACAGGTTCAGCGGTGACCACAGCCGAATTCAGATCAGCCTTGCCCGACTTGCTCTCGGTCACGCCCAGCAGGCGCGGCGAACCGCCCTGACGGATCCAGTCCTGATAGCCGCCGACGTATTCACGAACCTTGCCTTCACCTTCGAAGACCAGGGTGCTGGTGACCACGTTGTCGAGGAACGCCCGGTCGTGACTGACCATCAGCACAGTGCCGTTAAAGGTCAGCAGCACTTCTTCGAGCAGCTCGAGGGTTTCCACGTCGAGGTCGTTGGTCGGTTCGTCGAGGACCAGCAGGTTCGCCGGTTTGCTGAACAGTTTGGCCAGCAGCAAACGCGCACGCTCGCCACCGGACAGCGCCTTGACCGGCGTGCGCGCACGCTGCGGGCTGAACAGGAAGTCACCGAGGTAGCTCAGGACGTGGCGGCTCTGGCCGTCGATATCGATGAAATCGCGACCTTCGGCGACGTTGTCGATCACGGTCTTTTCCAGATCCAGCTGATGGCGCAACTGGTCGAAGTAGGCCACATCGATGCGCGTGCCCTCTTCCACCTTGCCACTGGTCGGTTGCAGACCGTTGAGCATCAGCTTCAGCAGGGTGGTCTTGCCGGTACCGTTGGCGCCGAGCAGACCGATACGGTCGCCGCGCTGCAGGACCATCGAGAAGTCCTTGATCAGGTACGGACCGTCCGGGTGATGGAAGCTGACATTTTCCAACACCATCACTTGCTTGCCGGACTTGTCGGCAGTTTCCAGCTGGATATTCGCCTTGCCGGTACGCTCGCGACGCTCGCTGCGCTCAACACGCAGGGCTTTCAGCGCGCGCACACGGCCTTCGTTACGGGTTCGACGAGCCTTGATGCCCTGACGGATCCACACTTCTTCCTGAGCCAGACGCTTGTCGAACAGGGCGTTGGCGGTTTCTTCAGCGGCCAGCGCGGCTTCTTTGTGCACCAGGAAGCTGGCGTAGTCGCCGTTCCAGTCGATCAGGCCGCCGCGATCCAGTTCGAGGATGCGCGTGGCGAGGTTCTGCAGGAAAGAACGGTCGTGCGTGATGAACAGCACGGCGCCCTGGAAATCCTTCAGGGCCTCCTCGAGCCAGGCAATCGCACCGATGTCCAGGTGGTTGGTCGGTTCGTCGAGCAGCAGCAGATCCGGTTCAGACACCAGCGCCTGCGCCAGCAGCACGCGACGACGCCAGCCGCCGGACAACTCGGCGAGGGTCTTGTCGGCCGGCAGTTGCAGGCGGCTCAGAGTGCTGTCGACCAGGGTCTGCAAGCGCCAGCCGTCACGGGCTTCGAGGTCATGCTGAACGTGCATCAGCTTGTCCAGATCGGCGTCGGTAACGATGTTCTGGCTCAGGTGATGGTATTCGGCGAGCAAGGCGCCAACGCCGTCGAGGCCTTCGGCAACCACGTCGAATACGGTCCGCCCGTCGGCCACCGGCAATTCTTGCGGCAATTCACCGATTTTCAGACCGGGGGCACGCCACACCGAGCCGTCATCGGGCTTCTGGTCGCCCTTGACCAGTTTCATCATGCTGGATTTGCCAGTGCCGTTGCGGCCGATGATGCACACCCGCTCACCACGGGCGATCTGCCAGGACACCTTGTCCAACAACGGCATCGCGCCGAATGCAAGGGACACATCGCTGAATTTGAGCAGGGTCATGAGCTTCTCCAAAAACCGGGCGCGCATTCTACCTGAGTTAGGCTCTCAGCAGGCCGGCAATTTGTCTGCCGAAGCACTCTGCACAACATTTGTTGCGAACTTGTGCTGCAAGACCGGCAAAGCTTTCGCCCGTTGCTGGCAAAAGGCTAAGCTACAGACAATTCAGTGCTGGCCGCGGCCGGTGCTTGTCATGATTTCTCTGCCCGGATGTCTCATGCGCAGTCGCCTTTTCAGTGTCTTGTCCTGTTTGCTACTTACCGCCGCTGCCGCTCAATCCGCCCAGGCGGTGGACCTGTCCACCCAACGCCAGTATTACGATGAAGCCAAGCGTGCCTTGGCCAAGGGCGATACCGGCCCGTACTTCCGTTATAGCCAGGCCCTTGCCGATTACCCGCTGGAACCGTACCTGGCCTACGATGAACTGACCGCGCGTCTGAAGACCGCGAGCAACGCCGAAATCGAGAAATTCCTCGCCGAGCACGGCGACCTGCCCCAGGCCAACTGGATGAAGCTGCGCTGGTTGCGCTGGCTCGCCGACCGTGGCGATTGGGCGACCTTCACCAAGTATTACGATCCGAAACTCAACTTCACCGAACTGGACTGCCTCAATGCGCAGTTCCAGATCAGCAGCGGCCATAAGGCCGAGGGCTATGCCAACGCCGACAAACTGTGGCTGACCGGTAAATCGCAACCGGCAGCCTGTGACGGGCTGTTCGGCATCTGGGCCGCCGACGGCCAGTTGACCGAACAGAAACGCTGGGAACGCACCAAACTCGCCGCCCAGGCGCGCAACTATCCACTGGCTAACAGTCTGGTCAACGGCCTGACCACCCTCGCCCCGCGCGGTCGGCTGCTGGTAGATGTGGCGCAGAAACCCGAGCTGCTCAATCAGCCGTCGCGCTTCACCCCGGCCGACGAGCCGATGTCCGACGTGGTCAGCCTCGGCCTGCGCCGCCTCGCCCGTCAGGATCCGGACAAGGCCATGGCCCTGCTCGACGGATACGCCAGCAGCATGCATTTCTCCCGTGACGAGAAAGTCGCGATTGCCCGGGAAATCGGCCTGACCCTGGCCCGGCGTTTCGACAGCCGCGCGCTGGACGTGATGACCAAATACGATCCGGAACTGCGTGACAACACCGTGTCCGAATGGCGCCTGCGTTTGCTGCTGCGACTGGCACGCTGGGACGATGCGTATCAGTTGACCCGTCGTCTGCCACAGGATCTGGCGACCACCAACCGCTGGCGTTACTGGCAGGCCCGCAGCCTGGAACTGGCGCAACCGCAGAACCCGGAAGCGCAGACCCTGTACAAAAATCTGGCGAAGGAACGCGACTTCTACGGTTTCCTCGCTGCCGACCGCTCGCAACTGCCTTACTCGCTGATGAACAAGCCGCTGGTACTCAGTCAGGCCACCATCAACAAGGTGCGCAACACTCCCGGCGTGCGGCGCGCGCTGGAATTCCATGCGCGTGGGCAGATCGTTGACGGGCGCCGCGAGTGGTATCACGTCAGTCGCCATTTCAATCGTGACGAAATGGTCGCTCAGGCCAAACTGGCCTACGACCTGAAATGGTATTTCCCGGCCATCCGCACCATCAGTCAGGCGCAATACTGGGACGACCTGGATATCCGCTTCCCGATGGCCCACCGCGACACCCTGGTGCGTGAAGCCAAGACGCGCGGCCTGCACTCAAGCTGGGTGTTCGCCATCACCCGCCAGGAAAGTGCCTTCATGGACGACGCCCGCTCCGGCGTTGGTGCCAGCGGTCTGATGCAGTTGATGCCCGGCACTGCCAAGGAAACCGCACGCAAGTTCAGCATCCCGCTGGCCTCGCCGCAGCAAGTGCTCGATCCGGACAAGAACATCCAGCTCGGCGCCGCTTACCTGAGCCAGGTGCACAGCCAGTTCAACGGCAACCGCGTCCTGGCCTCCGCCGCCTACAACGCCGGCCCCGGCCGCGTGCGCCAGTGGCTGCGCGGTGCCGATCACCTGAGCTTCGACGTGTGGGTGGAAAGCATCCCGTTCGACGAAACCCGCCAGTACGTGCAAAACGTGCTGTCATACTCGGTGATCTACGGGCAGAAGCTCAATTCGCCGCAGCCGCTGGTGGACTGGCATGAGCGGTATTTCGACGATCAATGACAGGTGCTGAATACCTGAAATGAAAAATGCCCGCATCAATCGATGCGGGCATTTTTTTTGCCGTCAGCAAAGATCTGCGGCAGTTCCTACACCGCCACCGCATGCCCGTCGTTGAACTGCAGCGCTGCCAACCGCGCATACAGCGGATTGCTTACGATCAGTTCCTGATGGGTACCGATGGCCACCAGGCTACCCTGATCCATCACCGCGATCCGGTCGGCGTTTTTCACTGTGGCCAGGCGATGCGCGATCACCAATGTGGTGCGATTTTGCATCAGGCTTGGCAACGCTTCCTGAATCAAGTGCTCGCTCTGCGCATCGAGGGCGCTGGTGGCTTCGTCCAGCAGCAGAATCGGCGCATCCACCAGCAACGCGCGGGCAATCGCCAGGCGTTGACGCTGGCCGCCGGAAAGTCCGAGGCCGGCGTCCCCCAAGTGGGTCTGATAGCCATTGGGCATCTTCTCGATGAAGTCATGGGCGTGGGCAATTCTTGCCGCTTCCTTGACCTGTTCCAGCGTCGCATCTGCATTGCCGTAACGAATATTCTCTTCGACGCTGCCGAAAAACAGCGCAGGCGATTGCGAGACCAGGGCGAAATTGCGCCGCAGATCCAGCGGGTCGAGGCTGGTCAGCGGCACGCCGTCGATCAAAATCCGCCCTTCAATCGGGTCGTAGAAGCGCAACAGCAAGTCATACACCGTGGACTTGCCGGCACCGGATGGCCCGACAAGGGCCAGGGTCTCGCCGGCCCTGATGGTCAGGCTCAAGCCGTTGACGGCGTAGCTGTCCGGACGCGACGGGTAGGAAAAGCGCACATTCTGCAATTGCAGTTCGCCCTTGATCCGTTCTGGCAACGTCACCAGCCCGAGGGTCGGTGGCTGGATGATGTTCTGCGAACTGAGCAGTTCCGCGATGCGCTCAGCGGCACCCGCCGCACGCTGCAACTCGCCGATGACTTCACTCAACGTGCCGATCGCACTGCCGACGATCAGGCTGTAGAAAACGAAAGCCGCCAGTTCGCCACCGGTGATGCGCCCGGCAATCACGTCCATGCCACCGACCCACAACATCACCGCCACCGCGCCGAGCACCAGCACGATCACCACGGTGATCATCCACGAGCGTTGAAAGATGCGCTTGCGTGCGGTGTCGAACGCGTCCTCGACCGTCGTGGCGAAACGCCGCTCGTCCTGCACCTGATGGTTGTAGGCTTGCACGGTCTTGATCTGGCCCAGGGTTTCGGAGACATAGCTGCCAATGTCGGCCACCCGGTCCTGACTCAGCCGCGATAGATTGCGCACGCGCCGACCGAAAATCAGAATCGGCGCGACCACGAACGGCAAGGCAATCACCACGATGCTGGTGAGTTTCGGGTTGGTGATAAACAGCAGAACCACCCCGCCGATCACCATCAACAGGTTGCGCAAAAACATCGACAGTGACGAGCCGATCACCGATTGCAGCAACGTGGTGTCGGCAGTCAGCCGGGACTGAATCTCCGAACTGCGGTTGTTTTCGTAAAACCCGGGATGCAGGTACACCAGATGGTTGAACACCTCACGCCGGATATCCGCCACACAGCGCTCACCGATCCACGACACCCAGTAAAAACGCGCGAACGTGCCGACTGCCAGGCCCAGCACCATCAGCATGAAGATACCGATGCTCTGGTTCAGTTGATGCGGCGACTGCGTCATGAAGCCCCGATCGACCAGCAATTTGATCCCCTGCCCCATCGACAAAGTGACGGCCGCGGTGACGATCAGCGCCAGCAGCGCAGCGCCGACTTGCCAACGATAAGGCGCCAGAAATCGACTGGTCAGACTCAGCGCTCGACGGTGCCGGGAAGAAAGCTTCGAGATCATTCAGGTACACATCCGTGTTGGTGAAAGGGCTAGCCTAAACCTTCTATGGGGCGGAACTCTGTAAATCACAATGAGTCAGGTTAAATATGCCCCCAAAGACTAGGCCATAGTTGCTATTGGTCTAATGTCCCGGTTGAGACGAGCGGTCATTTCTGTTGGACTGGAGGTGCCGCTTTTGACAGACCCAAGGGTGTTGTCACAGCCTGGTCACGTGGCGGTTTTAATCTACGTGCACAACCTGATGAGGAGACAGGCCATGTCCTTGCAACACAGCAGCGATGACAAGATTCAAGTGATCCGCACCAAGCCCGGCCAACCTCTGGGTTGCTCGATTATCGACAAGGATGGGCGTGAAGTACCGATCACTGAAGACATGATCCAGGACGCGTGCCGCGAACTGGAGAAGCGATTGGTCAAGCCTGCCGAACAAAAGTGATATAGCCACCGTCTTCCTGACCCGGCCCCTGTTTGGCCGGGTTTTTTCTGCCTGCCGTTTTGTTCTGCGCAGGGATTTTCAGACAGCCACCGCCCCCAGCGCCGCCACAATCTGTTGCAACTGCGGCGAATCACCGTCGATCCGCACCTTCAGCCCCTCGATCTCGCGCCGCACCGGATACTGCTTGCGCAACACATCGAAGGCCGCACGCTGTTCACCGACATTGCCTACAAGGCTCCGGCGAAAATCCGCGTCATCGCGGCGCGGGTCGTACACCCCGCGGCACAGCATCGCCAGCGCCCAGGCCGGATCGCTGTCGGCGTGCAGGGTCACTTCTGACAGCCACGGTGCCGGCAACAGGTCACTGAGCTGGATGCTCGGCAGTTGACCGATAAATGCGCAATAGGCCTGATAAATCTGCGCCGTCCCGCGCTGTTTGCCATCGAGGCTGTAACCGGCAATGTGCGGCGTGGCGAGCACGCAGAGTTCGGCGAGGGCGACATCGACTTCAGGCTCGGCTTCCCAGACGTCGAGCACCGCTTGCAGGTCTTCGCGCTTCAGCAGCACTTTGCGCAACGCAGCGTTATCCACCACCGGTCCACGGGCGGCGTTGATCAGCCAGGTGCCGGGTTGGAGCTGTTGCAAACGCTGTTCGTCAAACAAATGCCAGGTCGCGCCTTCGCCGGTACGGGTAAGCGGCGTGTGCAGGCTGATCACGTCGCACTGCTCGATGATTTGCTCGAGGCTGACGTAATCGCCACCCTCGGCTGCCTGACGCGGCGGATCGCAAACTTTGACATTCCAGCCCAGGCCCTTGAGGACCTTGATCAACCGGCCGCCGACTTCACCGGCACCGATGACGCCGTAAGTACGTTGTGGCAGACCTACGCCTTCAATTTCCGCCAAAGTCATCAGGCTGCCCAGCACGTAATCGACCACGCCCCGCGCATTGCAACCAGGCGCGCTGGACCAGCTGATGCCGGCCTCGTTGAAATAATCGAGATCCAGATGATCGGTACCGATGGTGCATGTGCCGACGAAACGCACTTTGCTGCCTTCGAGCAACGCGCGGTTGACGTTGGTCACCGAGCGCACCAGCAACACATCGGCCTGCTCGACCGTTGCACGATCGATGGAACGGCCCGGCACCCGGCGGATCTCGCCGAAACCGGCAAAAAAGGCATCGAGCAGCGGAATATTTTCGTCGGCAACAATCAGCATGGCGGGCTCCTTGAGGGGATCGGCAGTTTAGGTGCAGATCCACCGTTGGGCCAGCGCCACAGTGGATGGCATCGATGATTACAAATCCGCAACAGAGGATTTTTCCTGACTGTCACGTCAGCGGCGTAGAATGCGGCGCCTTGCGCATCAACACCTGTGGACGCTTTGCCTGTGAATTCTGTTACTGATCAACCTCTCGCTGCCTCACTCACCCGCCCCGCGCGAATTCGCCTGGAGTTCAGGAACCTGCTCGCCCTGGCCTTGCCGATCATCATCGCGCAGCTGGCGACCACCGCCATGGGCTTCGTCGATGCGGTGATGGCCGGCCGCGTTGGGCCTAAAGATCTGGCGGCGGTAGCGCTGGGCAACTCGATCTGGGTCCCGGTGTTTCTGCTGATGACCGGCACCCTGCTGGCCACCACGCCGAAAGTCGCCCAGCGTTTTGGCGCCGGCACCCACAGCGAAATCGGCCCGATCGTGCGTCAGGCGCTGTGGCTGGCGCTGGTAGTCGGCCTGATCGCGACAGCGATGCTGGTCGCCGCCGAACCGGTGCTGCACCTGATGAAGGTCGATCCCGAGCTGATCGGCCCGTGCATGCAATACCTGCACGGCATTGCCAGCGGCCTGCCGGCGGTGGCGTTCTATCATGTGCTGCGCTGCACCAGTGACGGCATCGGTCGCACCCGTCCGGCGATGGTGCTGGGCCTGTGCGGTCTGGCGCTGAACATTCCGCTGAACTACATCTTCATCTATGGCCACTTCGGCGTGCCGGCCATGGGCGGCGTGGGTTGCGGCTGGGCCACGGCCATCGTGATGTGGGTCATGGCGCTGGGGCTGGCCGGTTACGAGCGCTGGGCGCCGGCCTATCGTTCGAGCGAGATCTTCAGCCGCTTCGACTGGCCACAATGGGCGGTGATCAAGCGTCTGCTGGCAATCGGTCTGCCAATTGGCATCGCCGTTTTTGCCGAGTCGAGCATCTTCGCGGTGATCGCCCTGCTGATTGGCAGCCTCGGCGCCACCGTGGTGGCCGGGCATCAGATCGCGCTGAACGTCAGCTCGCTGGTGTTCATGATTCCGTATTCGCTGGGCATGGCGGTGACCGTACGCGTCGGCCAGGCACTGGGTCGTGAAGAGCCGCGTGAAGCACGCTTTGCCGCCGGTGTCGGCATGGGCACTGCACTGGCTTACGCCTGTATTTCGGCGAGCATGATGCTGTTGCTGCGCGAGCCGATTGCGTCGATCTATACGGCTGATCCGACGGTGATCCACATCGCGGCGATGCTGATTGTGTACTCGGCGCTGTTTCAGTTTTCCGATGCGATCCAAGTGACGGCTGCCGGCGCTCTGCGCGGTTATCAGGACACCCGGGTGACGATGATCCTGACCCTGTTCGCCTACTGGGGCATCGGCCTGCCGGTGGGTTACGCCCTCGGCCTGACCGACTGGCTCGGCGAGCCGCGTGGCCCGAGCGGCTTGTGGCAGGGTTTGATCGTTGGTCTGAGCTGCGCGGCGTTCATGCTGTCGATCCGCCTGACCCGCAGTGCGCGCAAGCGGATCCGTATGAGTCGCAGCGCCGGCTGAAGCCCTTACGCAGGATAAAAAAATGTGGGAGCGGGCTTGCTCGCGAAAACGGTGTTTCAGTCGACATTTACAGTGACTGACACACCGCTTTCGCGAGCAAGCCCGCTCCCACATTGGGTTTTGCGTTTGCCTGAGGGTCAGGCTTGTTTCTTGCGGATCCAGTACAGATAAGTACCAGCCTCTTCGTGCTGCCCTACCAGTTCGTGGTCGAGAAACACGCAGAACTTGGGAATGTCGCGACGGGTCGAGGGATCGGTGGCGATCACCTTCAGTAGACCGCCAGGCACCAGGTCGCGGATGTGCTGATGCAGCATCATCACCGGCTCCGGGCAATTGAGACCGGTGGCGTCGAGGGTGCCGTCGACCGGGGTATCGATCATTTCACTCATGATTCACTCCTGAAACTGGCCGGCATTGTCGCGCATTGCCGGGTGCTCAGTCATCTGTAGCGAGGGGATTTATCCCCGATGGGTCGCGAAGCGGCCCCAGAGACAGGGGATGCGCTACATCCCATCGGGGATAAATCCCCTCACCACAGAGATCATTCCCACAGGGTTTAGTGGTGACTTAGCGGGATTTGGCTTTCTTGATGTCATGCCGACGCAGGTGGCAGGTCACTTCCTCGCGGTCGTGATACAGCTGCTTGCAGCCAATATCCACCTTGATCCCGCGCGCCTTGAAGCCATCGGCGATGCGTTCGAGCAAGCGCTTCACTTCGGCATAACGCTGCTTCATCGGCAGCTTGAGATTGACTACCGCTTCGCGGCAATGGCCCTCGCCGATCCACTCTTCAAGCATCGCCGCGTTACGCGCCGGCTTCTCGACGATGTCGCAGACCATCCAGTCCACCGGCTGCTTAGGCTTGAAGGTGAAGCCGTCGGCCATCAAGTGTTGCACCAGTCCGGTGTCCATCAGGCTCTCGGCCATCGGGCCGTTGTCGATGGCGGTCACCAGCATGCCGCGGTTAACCAATTGCCAGGTCCAGCCGCCCGGTGCTGCGCCGAGATCGACGCCGGTCATGTCGCTGTGCAGGCGCTCGTCCCACTGATCACGCGGGATGAAGTGGTGCCAGGCCTCCTCCAGTTTCAAAGTCGAACGGCTGGGTGCCTCGCGCGGAAACTTCAGGCGCGGAATGCCCATCGGCCACATCGCCGAGTTGCCGGCGTCGGCCATGCCGAGAAACACTTCGCGACCACTTTTGAAGGTCAGCAGCAGGCGCGGTTTGTTCGCGTCGTCCACCAGTTTGCCGGCACCGGTCAGCGCCTTGCGCAGCGGGCCTTCGAATTTCTTGCAGAAGTTCGACAGCTCTTTACCGTCGTTGGTGTCGACCACTTCCAGCCACAGGCTGCCGCAGACCGGGAAGTCCGCCATGTGCTCGAGGATCACGCTGATACGGTCGGTTTCCGGCAGATTGATGAAAACGCCCCGCGCCCATTGCCGCGGGAAAATCAGTTCGGCGAAATGCTGACCGCGCATCAGCCGTTCGGCACCGTCGGCTTCGGTGCAGACAAACTCGGCGTACGCGGTGGCCGGTTTGGCCTTGGCGTAACCGGCGACGTTGAGTTGGGCGGCGAGGTCGGAAATCTCCGAACAGACTTCGCCTTCGAAGCCTGGCCGGCAATGCATGAATAGGGTGTTCATTCTTACTCCTGGGCAGAGGGCGGACATTCGGCCCCTGCTGCTCAAGCCTTGCGGTGAAGCAAAGCCTGTCACGAAAACCGGCGCATGATAGCCGAGTTCGGAACCTTGGACTTGCCCATAGAGTCCAGTTATTAGCCAGCTACTGAAAACAGGGCTACGTTGATAGCTCTGCCCGTCCCCTCCGTCCGTAGCCGTGCGGACTCAAAGGAGTGATCGTAATGCCGTCCCTCGATAGTCTGAAGACCCTCAAAGTTCTGAAAGTAGACGAAAAAACCTACCACTATTTCAGCCTGCCGGATGCCGCGAAAAGCCTGGGCAATATCGACCAGTTGCCAATGTCGCTGAAAGTCCTGCTGGAAAACCTGCTGCGCTGGGAAGATGAAAAAACTGTCACCGGCGCCGACCTCAAGGCTATTGCCGCCTGGCTCAAGGAGCGCCGCTCCGACCGGGAAATCCAGTACCGCCCTGCCCGAGTATTGATGCAAGACTTTACCGGGGTACCCGCCGTGGTCGACCTCGCCGCGATGCGCGCCGCCATGGCCAAGGCCGGTGGTGATCCGCAGCGAATCAACCCGCTGTCGCCGGTGGATCTGGTGATCGACCACTCGGTGATGGTCGACAAATTCGCCACCGCCAGCGCTTTTGAACAGAACGTCGATATCGAAATGCAGCGTAACGGCGAACGCTATGCGTTCCTGCGCTGGGGCCAGAGCGCGTTCGACAACTTCAGCGTGGTGCCGCCGGGCACCGGGATCTGCCACCAGGTCAACCTCGAATACCTCGGGCGCACGGTATGGACCAAGGATGAGGACGGCCGCACCTACGCCTTCCCCGACACCCTGGTCGGCACCGACTCCCACACCACCATGATCAACGGCCTCGGTGTGCTCGGTTGGGGCGTTGGCGGGATCGAGGCAGAAGCCGCGATGCTCGGCCAACCAGTTTCGATGCTGATTCCGGAAGTGATCGGTTTCAAACTCACCGGCAAGCTCAAGGAAGGCATCACCGCCACCGACCTGGTGCTGACCGTCACGCAGATGCTGCGCAAGAAAGGTGTGGTCGGCAAATTCGTCGAATTCTACGGTGACGGCCTCGCCGATCTGCCACTGGCCGACCGCGCGACCATCGCCAACATGGCCCCGGAATACGGCGCCACCTGCGGCTTCTTCCCGGTCGATGACGTCACTCTGGAATACCTGCGCCTGTCCGGTCGCCCGACCGAAGTGGTGAAACTGGTCGAGGCCTACACCAAGGCTCAGGGCCTGTGGCGCCTGCCCGGTCAGGAACCGGTGTTTACCGACAGCCTGGCGCTGGACATGGGCAGCGTCGAAGCCAGCCTGGCCGGGCCAAAGCGTCCGCAGGATCGGGTCTCGCTGCCGAACGTCGCGCAGGCCTTCAGTGACTTCATGGACCTGCAATTCAAGCCCACCAGCAAAGAAGAAGGCCGTCTGGAAAGCGAGGGCGGCGGTGGCGTGGCCGTGGGTAACGCCGATCTGGTCGGCGAAACCGAGTACGAATACGAAGGCCACACCTATCGCCTGAAAAACGGCGCGGTGGTGATTGCCGCGATCACCTCCTGCACCAACACCTCAAACCCGAGCGTGATGATGGCGGCCGGTCTGCTGGCGAAAAAAGCCGTGGAAAAAGGCCTGACCCGCAAGCCATGGGTCAAGAGTTCGCTGGCACCCGGGTCGAAAGTGGTCACCGACTACTACAAGGCGGCGGGGCTGACGCAATACCTCGATCAACTGGGCTTTTCGCTGGTCGGTTATGGCTGCACCACGTGCATCGGCAACTCCGGGCCACTGCCGGAACCGATCGAGAAAGCCATTCAGAAAGCCGACCTCACCGTGGCGTCGGTGCTCTCCGGCAACCGCAACTTCGAAGGCCGGGTGCATCCGCTGGTGAAAACCAACTGGCTGGCCTCGCCACCGCTGGTGGTCGCCTACGCCTTGGCCGGCAGCGTGCGCACCGACATCAGCACTGAACCGCTGGGTAACGACCAGCAGGGCAATCCGGTGTACCTGCGCGACATCTGGCCGAGCAGCAAGGAAATCGCCGACGCGGTGAATCAGGTGAACACCGCGATGTTCCACAAGGAATACGCCGAAGTGTTTGCCGGCGACGAGCAATGGCAAGCGATCCAGGTGCCGCAGGCCGCCACCTATGTGTGGCAGGACGATTCGACCTACATCCAGCATCCACCGTTCTTCGACGACATTTCCGGACCTTTGCCGGTGATCACCGACGTCAAGGGCGCGCGGGTTCTGGCGCTGTTGGGCGATTCGGTAACCACTGACCACATCTCCCCTGCCGGCAACATCAAAGCTGACAGTCCGGCCGGGCGCTATCTGCGCGAAAAAGGCGTGGAGCCGCGGGACTTCAACTCCTATGGCTCACGGCGTGGCAACCACGAAGTGATGATGCGCGGCACATTCGCCAACATCCGCATTCGTAACGAGATGCTCGGCGGCGAAGAAGGTGGCAACACCATCTACATCCCGAGCGGCGAAAAAATGCCGATTTATGATGCCGCCATGCTGTATCAGGCCTCGGGCACGCCGCTGGTGGTGATCGCCGGTCAGGAATACGGTACCGGCTCCAGCCGTGACTGGGCGGCCAAAGGCACCAACCTGCTGGGCGTCAAAGCGGTGATCGCTGAAAGCTTCGAGCGTATCCACCGTTCCAACCTGGTGGGCATGGGCGTGTTGCCGCTGCAGTTCAAGCTCGATCAGAACCGCAAGAGCCTGAACCTCACCGGCAAGGAAACCCTGGATATTCAGGGCCTGACCGGTGTCGAGCTGACCCCGCGCATGAACCTGACTCTGGTGATCACCCGTGAAGACGGGCGCCAGGAGAAAATCGAGGTGCTGTGCCGCATTGATACGTTGAATGAGGTGGAGTACTTCAAGTCCGGCGGGATTCTGCACTACGTGTTGCGGCAGCTGATCGCCTCTTGATTGCTTGATTCCTGTGGTGAGGGATTCATCCCCGATGGACTGCGCAGCAGGCCCTTTTTTGGGGTCGCTTCGCTACCCATCGGGGATAAATCCTCTCGCTACAGGTGCTCGACACAAGCCTTCAGCGCTTTTGTACAGGCGAAAAAAAACCCGCCGAAGCGGGTTTTTCCCAAGACCATTATCGACTCCCTGTCGGCAGCGATCCTTGCTATGGTCGATCATCCGTGATCCTGAAACACTCCCTGTGTCTCAGTTGATGGGTGTAGATTACGCCGTGGATCCAATCGGCAATAGTCGCAAAAGCTACCACCGCGTGTAAGACATTCGCTATAGAAGCCCTTCCGAAAACCCTTAGCCCTCTCAGTCATCCAGCAGGCAAGCGGCGATTTGCGCGATCTGCAGCTGTTCGGCAGCCTGTTGCTGCGCATCGTCCTCCAGGAACCAGGCGGCCGACAACCCGGCAAACGCCAGCACCCACTGCAGCAAGCGTCGGCAATCAAGCCCGGAAGCCTCGACAATCACTTCGAGCTGACGGCGCAAACGCTGCGGCTCGCCAGCCGTCGGCAGATCCGGATTGCAGATCAGGTTCGCGTAGTCATAACCACGCTCGCCACGGACCCGTTTGGGATCAATCGCCAGCCAGCCGTGTGCAGCGAAATCGAGAACATTGTCGTGGTGCATGTCACCGTGCAGCACCACCACGTCCTGCGGATCTGCGAGCAAGGCTTCAGCCGTTTGCAGGCTCAGGGCATAGGTCCCGCCATGTTCGGCCGCGGCCACGCGCAGCGAGGCGAACCACGGTGCCAGCTCCACCAGCGGCGGTGGCGGCGTCGGGCGCGGCGCATGCAAGCGCGATAGTGTCGTGCACATGATCTGCGTGGCTTCGTCGTCTTCACCGTTGAGCGCCATGTGCATCAACGAACGCCGGCCCATAGCCCGTTCCAGCAACAAACCTTCCTCGTGATGGGCCAGCACCCGCGCTGCGCCCTCACCGTCCCACCAAGTCATCAGTCGATTGCCGAATTGCTCGTCGGTATCCAGCGCAACCTTGAGCATGGCCGGCGTGTCGCCAAAACGCACCGGCAACAGACGGCTGCCGGGGGTGATGACCGGCTCACCGTCCGGTACCAGCGCCCAGCGTTGCAACCAGGGTTCGAAGATTGCGCAGTCAGTCACCATCACGCTCGCGGGTCTTGGCGCTTTCGGCGAGAAACTGTTCAAGTCGACTCAGCTGTTCCTCCCAGCCACGGCTGTCCATGTAATACGCCTCCTTCTGCCGCACGTCGGGAATGTGCGCGAAGCCGGACTCGGACACTTTGAGCAAAGTGCCGCCCTCGTAATCCTGCAGCTCGAACTTGACCAGGGTCGTCGGCTCCTGTGAATAGTCGATCTGTGGATTGACCGCGTACGGGTGCCAGCGAAACGAAAACAACTGCTGTGGCTCGACCCGCTCGACGAGCACGTTCCACAACACGTGTTCATAACCAGGATACGTGACCTGCCCTTGCGTCCATTCCCCGGCAATGAACCGCCTGCCCTCCAGCGCCACACCAAACCACTGGCCAAAAGCCTCGGCATCGACCAATGCGCGCCAGACATAAGAACGCGGCGCCTTGAGCATGATTTTGCGTTCGAAACTATTGGGTACCGGCTTCATAAGTCACCTCCTGTTTTGAACAGTAGGCTTGTATGACCACATGTCCAACCTGAAGTTGTATCAAAGGGCTGCACCTGTTCAGTCCAAAGGAAACATTCGGCGGCATTTCCGATCGTTGAATGAGTGAATGACTGACGCAACCCTCTCGCTGAACCTGTTACCTTTTCCAGCGAAATGGAAACAAACAAGGACGAAGCATGCAGCCATCTCTATCCGAACGTTATCGCGGCGCTCTGCTCGGTCTCGCTTGCGGCGACGCCGTCGGCACCACGGTGGAGTTCAAGCCACGAGGCTCATTCCAGCCGCTGACGGACATGGTCGGCGGTGGCCCCTTTCACTTGAAGCCCGGACAATGGACGGATGACACCTCGATGGCGCTGTGCCTGGCGGAGAGTCTTCTGAGCAAAAACACATTCGATGCGGCGGACCAGATGGGACGCTATCTGAACTGGTGGCGATGGGGGTATCTGAGCTCGACGGGGGATTGTTTCGATATTGGCATGACCGTCAGTCAGGCACTGTCGCAGTATCAGCAAACCGGTCAGCCCTTTGCCGGGTCAACCGACCCGTTTACCGCCGGCAACGGCTCGCTCATGCGTTTGGCGCCGGTGGTGCTGTTTTTCTTCCCTGACGTCCAGCAGATCCGCCAGTTCGCCAGCGACAGTTCGCGGACAACCCACGCGGCCCCTGAAGCCATCGAATGCTGTCAATTGTTTGCCGAACTGATCGCCAACGCGCTGTTCGGTACCTGCAAAAACGAACTGTGCAGGCTGCCGCGCTCAGCTTTCACTGAGCCTAAAGTTGCCGCGATTGCTCGAGGAGATTATCTGGCCAAATCAGTCAATGATATCCGTGGCAGCGGCTACAGCGTTGAGTCGTTGGAAGCCGCGCTGTGGTGTTTTCATCACACCGACAGTTTTACAGCGGCGATTCTGCAAGCCGCCAACCTCGGCGATGATGCTGACACCACTGCCGCGATCGTCGGTCAATTGGCCGGGGCCTATTATGGCGTTCGGGCGATTCCTGCTCACTGGCTGGAAATACTTCATGACGGCGAGGAGATTGCAGCCACAGCGGATCGCCTGCTCGAAGCCTCCCGACTGCGCGTTCCTGAATAGAAACACCATAGCCGCTAAACTGCTCTGCACTTTCATCCGACACAGTGAGATTAACCATGCTCCCACGCCTGCTCCTGGCCCTGACACCCGTCCTGTTCACGCCTCTCGCCCACGCCGCCGTCGACTGCGCCAACGCCAGCGATCAGGCCACCATGAACCAGTGCGCCGGGCAGGAATTCAAGGCAGCGGACAAGGAGCTGAACGCGGTGTATCAGCAGATCACTAATCGTTTGAAGGACAACGCCGACAGCAAAAAGCTTCTGGTGAGCGCGCAGCGGGCGTGGATCGGCTTTCGTGATGCCGAATGCAAGTTTTCCGCGTCCGGTGTGGACGGCGGGAGTGTTTATCCATTGATTTACAGCAATTGCCTGACCGAGGTGACCAAGGTGCGGGTCGAGGCGCTGAAGCAGTATTTGAAGTGTCAGGAAGGTGACATGAGTTGCCCGGTGCCAGGGGCCTGATGTTGCAGGGGTTTCAGTCTCGCCGACAGGGTTGTTGATTCCACACTTGGAGCACCTGTCGGCGCGTTGGCCAGCCTATCGACTACCCGCACTATTGCGAGCGACCATGCGGAGCCGGATCAGAAGAAGATGCTCAAGCAACAAAATCAAAATTAATTATTGTTATTAGATAATTTATCATCGAGAATTCGCTACCAAATTGTAGCAACCAGGAATTTTCATGAGTACTCACATCAACGGATTGGCGCTGCAGCGCATGCATTGGATCGGGCTGCTGGCAGCAATTCTCGTCTGGGTTCTGGGGGTAACGGAGGTCGGCGGCAACGCAACGATCTGGTTCTTCAAAAAGGATGAAATGCTGGCGGGCCTGCTCTATGCCTTTGCTGAGGGCTCGCCGCAATTGCTTGACCCGTTTGTCGAAGGGGCATTGCTTGATCCCGACACCTGGCTGTCATCAACGGTCACAGCACTGATCGTTTTTCTGGATTTCCTGCCCGTGGTCCTGTCGGCTTACGCGTTATGGCTGACCGGTTTGTTCTTTCTGCGCTTGTCGCGCGGCGAAACCTGGACAGACCGCAACATCAGGGTCCTCTGGCGAGTAGGCGTGCTCTGCATCGTTTCTCCGGCAACCTACCCGATAATAGAGACCTTGCAAGGTCTGGCGTTGTCGATAGATCTGCCGCCGGGGGATCGGATTTTCCAGTTCTCGATCGGCATGTCCTCCGCTTCTGCCTACGAAATAATCAAAGGCGTATTACTCTGTATTTTTTCAATTATCATGCGTGACGCAAAAGTACTCAGCGATGAGCAAAGCCAATACATATAGAACAATATAATGACCATTATTGTCCGCCTTGACGTAGTCATGGCCACGCAAAAAATTCGTTCAAAAGAGTTAGCCGCCCTGCTCGGGATCACCGAGGCGAATCTGTCATTGCTCAAAAACGGCAAAGTCAAAGGCGTGAAGATGGCAACTCTGGACAAGCTCTGCGCCGCGCTCGATTGCCAGCCGGGCGATCTGCTGGAATACCAGAAAGACTAAGCCCGCTGGTGGCGGTTTATTTATCGCCCCCTCATCCGTTTAACTTTTATTCAATCCTTAGTTGCAAGGCGTCTTTGTCATGTCCCGTTATTTGTTCTGCGTCCTATTAATGCTGACCGCGTTGCTTGGCGGCTGCGCCACGCAAATAGACGTAGCACTCAACGCAATACCTGATCCGGACTATCAGTTCGATCGAAAGGCAACCGTGTTGGTGACCTCGACCAACAGCGCCGATGAGAACGCACTGAATGCCCGCTACTATCTTCGCGACATGGTCAACGCACTGAAAGACAGGGGCTTTCAGGAGGTTTATACCGACGCCAGCCTGCCCAGGAATCACGCGCCGATCAAAATGACCGTCACTCTCGATATCGGCAGCCGGCAAGTGTCTTATCGCTATACCGCCACCGACTATGGGCAAGTTCCAACCAGCACTACGACCGTGTGCAAGAACGCCAAGAAGAAAGATGACCGACTGACCTGTACCAGTAAGCCCAATACGACCTATGGCCCGGTGGGAACGTCAGAGCGTATCGGCTACACCACCCTCAGTACCTTCACTGTCACCGCCCGGGATGAGGCGAGTAAGCGTACGGTGTATCTGCTGCGGGCGTCGTCTTATAACGAGGACTGTCAGGCCGCCAAGGTCGAAGCGTTTCTGGTCGAGCAGGGCCTGCAGAATTTGAACTTCCAGGATCGCATGCAACGCAACTACAGCGTCACGATGCCGGAGGGTTACAGCTGCAAGTAGTCAGTTGCCCAAACGTGAGAGCTTCACAGCTCAGCCAGCGTGAGGCGGTGCTGTGAAGCTGACTCGGGTTAGACGTGGGGATCTCCCGGCGGCTTGGCCGGCGCCGCGTATTGCGGCTTGAGGTGGCCGTCCTGGTCCAGCAACCAGGCGTCCATGATCTGCCGCACCACAGGGCCGGCCACTCGACCACCGGCCTCACCGTTTTCGATCATCACCGAGATGGCGATCTTCGGGTGCTCCGCCGGAGCGAAACCAACGAACAAGGCGTTGTCGCGATGACGTTCGAGGGTTTTCTCCCGGTTGTAGCGCTCGCCTTGCTTGATCGCTACCACTTGCGCGGTACCACTCTTACCGGCAATGCGATACTGCGCACCTGCCGCTGCTGCGCGCGCGATACCCCGGGCATCGTGCATCACCATCTGCATCCCGTGGTTGACCTGATCCCAGTCACGCGGGTTTTTAAGCAGGATATTCGGCATCGGATGCTCGTCGACCGGCGCCACCCCATCGACCGTCTTCGCCAAGTGCGGACGATTCCATACGCCCTTGTTGGCAATCAGTGCGGTAGCCTGAGCCAGTTGTAGCGGCGTAACCTGCATGTAACCCTGGCCGATACCCAGGATCACCGTTTCCCCCGGGAACCACGCCTGACGACGTGTGGCACGTTTCCAGGCCTGAGATGGCATCAAACCGGGTGACTCTTCGAACATGTCCAGCGAGACTTTTTCGCCGAGGCCGAACATCGCCATATAGTCGTGCAGACGATCGATGCCGAGCTTGTGTGCCAGATCGTAGAAGTAGGTGTCGTTGGAGCGCATGATTGCCGCGTCCATGTCCACCCAGCCATCGCCACTGTGGTTCCAGTTGCGGTACTTGTGATCGAAATCCGGGAGTTGGTAGTAGCCTGGGTCAAAGACGCGGGTCTGCGGCGTCACGACACCGGCATCGAGGCCGGCGATTGCCACTTCCGGCTTGATGGTCGAGCCCGGCGCATAGAGACCGCGCAACACACGGTTGAACAGCGGGCGGTCGATGGAATCGCGTAGCGCCGAGTATTCCTTGGAGCTGATGCCAGTGACGAACAGGTTCGGGTCAAAACTCGGATTGCTGACCATGGCCAGCACTTCACCGGTGGACGGGTCGAGAGCCACCACCGAGCCACGACGGTCGCCCAGTGCGGCTTCCGCAGCCTCTTGCAGTTTGACGTCGAGACTTAGAACGATGTTTTTGCCAGGGACCGGATCGGTGTGCTTGAGCACCCGCAATACTCGGCCCTGGGCGTTGGTCTCAACTTCTTCATAGCCAACGTGACCGTGCAGTTGCGCTTCGTAGAAGCGTTCGATACCGGTTTTTCCGATGGACTGCGTGCCGCGGTACTCTACCGAATCGAGGGTCTTGGATTCTTTTTCGTTGATCCGGCCAACGTAGCCGATCGAATGCGCGAAGTGCGCCCCCAACGGGTAATGCCGAACGAACTGCGGCTCGACATCAAGGCCCGGCAGACGGAACTCGTTAACCGCCAACACGGCGATTTGTTCCTCCGTCAGCTCGTAGAACAGTGTCACCGGGGTGAATGGGTGACGGGACTGCTTCATGGCCTTATCGAAAATCGTACGATCTTCGGCGGGTAAATGCAGCAGATTGATTACCTCGTCCAGCTCCTGATTAACATCAGTGGCGCGTTCGCGGGTAATGATCAGGTTGTAACTGGGACGGTTATCAGCGAGCAGCACACCATTGCGATCGTAGATCAGGCCTCTTGTCGGCGGAATCGGCAAGACGTGCACGCGGTTGTTTTCAGAGATGGTCGAGTGGTAGTCGTATTCAACCACTTGCAGGATGTACAGACGCACCACCAGAGCGCAACTGATGGCAAAGACGAACAGAGCGCAGGCGATCAACCGCTTGTTGACCAGACGCGTCTCTTTTTCGTGATCCTTGATCGGGATGGGTTCAGGCATTTCTACAGCAACTCTTTGACATAAATTGAGTGCCGATCCGTGGGCATGACATCAGTCCGTTAAAAAACGAGCTGCACCATACCAAAAACCGAGTGGTCACTTCAGAAGGATTTTCCCTAATGGCAGTCCCGGCGACGGTTGGAACTCTCTCTGACGAGAGAAGC